>NZ_JABRVQ010000003.1 GCF_013248965.1 Psychrobacter okhotskensis
ATACCACCAATTCTCTTGAAGGATTATTCAGCGAGCTCAAGCGACAATTACACAGTCATCATGGTCTAAATGAGCAGCGTAAGTTGCGGTTTATTAAAGACTTTTTAGGGTTAAAGTCACTTAAATAGCATGAATTATGTCCATTAGCGACTACCTTCTACTTTTTAGCATGAATTTTGTCCATTACACCAATAATTATTAAACCACAAAAAAAACCGCTCTGAATAAATCAGAGCGGTTTTCAAAATTGTACTAAGCGACATCAACCAAAAAAATACTTATTCAGCAGTTGAGGTTGAACCCTGCTCAACGCCTTTCATAGTCAACTTAATGCGACCACGGTTATCGACGTCTTGTACGAGTACCTTAACGGTTTGACCTTCTTTTAGATAGTCAGAGACATTCTCTACGCGCTCTTCTGCGATTTGCGAGATATGTACGAGGCCATCAGTATTTGGCAAGACATTTACGAATGCACCGAAATCAACGATACGAGCAACGGTACCTTCGTAAGTTTTACCGACTTCAACTTCAGCAGTCAATGCTTCGATTTTACCGATAGCGGCTTTGGTTGCTGCTTTGTTTTCACCAAAGATACGAATCGTACCACCATCATCGATATCGATAACGGCACCAGTTTCTTCAGTTAGCTGACGAATCATCGCGCCGCCTTTACCGATGACGTCACGGATTTTGTCCGGATTGATTTCGATAACCGCATAGTTAGGGGCATGGGCGTTAATTTCAGTACGGCTCTCTGGCAATACTTTATTCATCGCGTCTAGGATATGGATACGACCGGCATGGGCTTGCTTTAGCGCTTGCTCCATGATGTCAGGAGTAATCCCTTCGATTTTGATATCCATCTGAAGCGCAGTGATACCGTCTTTAGAACCAGCCACTTTAAAGTCCATATCGCCAAGATGATCTTCATCACCTAAGATATCTGACAATACAGCGAAACGCTCGCCTTCTTTTACGAGACCCATCGCGATACCAGCAACTGGTGCTTTAATCGGTACGCCTGCATCCATTAATGCCAAGCTGGCACCACAGACAGAGGCCATAGAAGAAGAACCGTTTGATTCAGTAATCTCTGATACCACACGGATGACGTACGGGAAGCGTTCGCTGTCCGGTAGCATCGCTTGTACACCGCGGCGTGCTAGACGACCATGACCAATTTCACGACGTTTTGGAATACCTTCACGACCCGTTTCACCAACAGAGAAATGCGGGAAGTTATAATGCAGCATGAAATGATCACGGATAGTGCCCGCTAATGAGTCAATCATATTGACATCACGGCTGTTACCTAAAGTCGTAGTAACCAATGCTTGGGTCTCACCGCGAGTAAATAGCGCTGAACCATGCGTGTATGGTAGTACGCCAACTTGCACGTCAAGCGCACGAACGGTCTCAAGGTCACGACCATCAATACGCGGCTTACCTGACAAGATATTGTCACGAACCGTACGATATTTAAGATCGTTATAGATTTCTTTTAATTCAGAAACGGTATCAGCATAATTTTCAGATTCCGCATCACCAGCAAGCGCATCGATAATGGATTGCTTAATGTCATCAAGCTTAGTATAACGCTCTTGCTTATCAGTAATGGTATAAGCATCAGCCACTTGCTCGCCGAACTGCTCTTTCATACTGCTTTCTAACGCCGCATCACGTACAGGGGCGACGTACTGCTGCTTAGCCGTACCGATTTCTTCCGCCATAGAAGCGATGTTATCAATAACGATTTGTTGTTGCTCATGACCGTATAATACCGCGCCTAGCATCTGATCTTCAGACAGCTCTGCTGCTTCAGATTCAACCATTAGTACCGCAGATTTAGTACCAGCAACTACTAGATCAAGATCACTTTCTTTAAGTTGTTCAAGCGTTGGGTTTAGTACGTACTCACCATTGATAAAGCCAACACGGGCCGCAGCGACAGGGCCATTGAATGGCGCATCAGAGATCGCCAATGCGGCTGAAGCACCAATGAGGGCTGCAATATCGGCAGATTGAGTCTTATCTGATGAGATAACCGTTGCGGTAATTTGAATTTCGTTGACATAACCTTCAGGGAATAGCGGACGAATCGGACGATCAATCAAGCGTGACGTTAACGTTTCATTTTCGCTTGCACGACCTTCGCGTTTGCCATAAGCGCCTGGAATCTTACCGGCAGCATACATTTTTTCTTGATAGTTCACGGTCAATGGAAAGAAGTTTTGACCTTCTTTAGGGTCAGACTTTACCACTGCTGCTACTAGTACGGTAACGCCGCCCATGTGAACCAAAATAGAGTTTGCTTGACGTGCTACGCGACCAGTTTCGATAACAACCTGCTGGTTGCCGTACTGGAATTCACGCTTAATAGTGTTAAACATTGTCATATAATCTTCCTAATGTTGACTGACGAAAATAACATCAACGTTATAAACACGCTGATATCTGTCATTAAAATTCTTTTTATCTAGCTACTGATCAACAAGTCTTTTTTCTACAAGTATTATTGCTCAGGCTGATAGTGTCACCTACTTATCTTACGCATTTGTCTATAGTAGACATCGTACTATTACATATTTTTAGTTGTTCAAATTCGGTTTTTTGCCCATACGGCTAAAGCTTGTGCCCAGTAGAAACCATACATATATGGTATTCACTATCTCTTTACTGCTCTACTGTGACGAATAGTAGCAATGCTATAAAGCTCACAAGACATTATTTTACAGTGATTTATAGGCATTGACCAATTAATTGCAAAACAGAGCCATTGTCTATAAATCGCCCTGAATGATGGCCTATATTAGATATTAAATTAACGGTTATTTTTGCAAAATATGGTAGCGTTATATCATCTAAACACTCGAGCGCGATCATCCATACTAACAAGCATAAAAAAACGGCGTGAAACTATTCCACACCGTTTTAGAGAAAATCTATTTTATCGATAGCAACAAGCAAGTTCCAAGCGGTTTAGCAAAAAATCTGAAATAGCGCCATAAGATGGCATCTGTTATTTTAGCGACCACTCGTACTATTGTCGCTGTATTAACGACGTAGACCTAACTGGCTAATAAGGGTGGTATAACGACCAAGATCTTTACCTTTTAGGTAATCAAGCAATTTACGGCGCGTGTTAACCATACGGATAAGACCGCGACGGCTATGATGGTCAGCTTTGTGCGCTTTAAAATGGTTCTGCAAATCGTTGATACGTGCGCTCAACAAAGCTACTTGAACTTCTGGAGAACCAGTATCGTTTTCGCCGCGCTGGTACTGAGAAATGATTTGTTCACGATCGGTATTAGTTAGCATAAATATCTCCGGCAATGCTAAAAGCTCCAAGATGTACTCAAATTAAGCCATCTTACAAGCAATAGAATAGTAAATAAAGTAACTTGTGCGCCATTCAGGACAACCCTGCATTACTAGAGTTGACCTAGTGTACGACAAGCCCAATGTATGATAAAACCATTTAAAAATAAGCCAGATATCAGCAAAAATTCACTCAACTCATTAATCTGCTTCGAGCAGTGAGCTAAATAATCGGCTTAATCTAAAAGCATTATTAAATGTGACGGCAATTATAACAAAAAACTGCTGAACTAGCAGCAGTTTTTCATAATAGTTTTATGCCGATAGAATTCATCGATTCAGAAATCTTATATAACAGCTATAATTTTGCAAGATTCTGATAAATTGTTAGAAGAGTCTAATGACTTACTTTTTCACGTCATCTTCATTTGCATTTCCACCTAGCTCGTCATCAGCAAGAGGGGCTGTAGTGGCTTCTGCTAAGCTATCAGGTCTAGCATCTTCGCTAGGGTTGATATCGTCTGCTAGCTTTTCAATCTCTTGTTCTTGTGAATCCATGTTTTTTGATGAATTACTCATAATGACTCCTATATTAGCATTTTCATTAAGTGAACTCTTTGCCGCATCGTTCATACTTATTAGTATTCAAACTTATGAATATTCGAATCAATGCGTAAAGACTCAACGAAATAATGTTTATATAAAATAATGCTTACATTAAATAGCGTGGACCGCTACTTAACGCAGAGCCTTTTTATTTATCTTTTTTTGCATTCTCTAAATTATCAGCGATGCGATCAGCGGCCGCTTCTGATTCTTCGGTATGGTTGTTTTCAGTTTGGCTCTTAAGAGCGGCGGTTGCCGATTCAGCACGTTGTTGCTCAAGTTCAGCATCATTTGGGTTAGAGTTAGACATAATATTTTCCTTAATTGTAATTATAAATAGTTGAGAATTTTTAATTTTTCATCTTTCAATAAATGAAGCAAAATTTAAGACAATGCTTTATCGATAGCATCGACAAAGTTACTGATATCGTCTGGATTACGCGAAGTAATTAAATTGCCATCGACTTGTACAGTCTTGTCGACGTACGTCGCACCAGCATTTTCTAGATCGGTTTGCAGCGTATGATAGGCTGTTAGTGTTTTGCCTTTAGCAATGCCCGTGTTGATAAGTGCCCAAGAAGCGTGGCATATCACAGCTAATGGTTTACCTACATCATTGATAGCATTGATAATGTCATGGGCTTCTTTATTACCGCGAATGGTATCCGCATTGACCGTACCACCTGGTAATACCAATGCATCATAATCGGAAACATTTGCATCTTTTACGAAGATATCAGCAGTAAAGGTATCACCTTTATTTACATCTTGCTGCATAGCTTGCACTTCTTTATCTTCATTAGTAGTGATCAGAAGGGTCTTGTAACCTTTGTCTTTCAGCTGGTTATTAACGTCTTCGTATTCTGCTTGCTCAAAATTATTGTGTAGTAAAAAAGCGATCGTTTTCATAATATTTCCTTTTCTGTCTATACTTGTTTCTGTTTATTTACATTTGAGTTTTTATAATCGAATTTATTATTGCGCGATAATTTTTGTTGTTTATTATGATTTGATAAATGATTTTTGCATTAATAATAGTCATCCTCTGACATATTTTTTCTTATTAAAGAATGTCCTTTCTACATACTTTTTATTCTTATTTTTTATTGTTATATTGTTTTTCCAGTTTATTTTTGATCCAGTCTTCCCTAGCTGGTGTATCTACTGTACAAAAAAAACAGGTCTCACCATAGGTGAAACCTGCAATAAAATGTGACGGTATGTGATTAGTGTAAAATATTAGTAAATTGAATAGGCCTCAGTTAACAGACTAGCTATAGCAATCACTCTATTATCAGCGCTGAATCAACTTTTTAGGCTGTAATCGACCATTAAGGCTAACGGCCCCTAATCCAAGAAATGCTCCTTGCTCATTTAGCAAGCGTATATCAACAGCTAACTCGTGCTTTAAAGGCTGCGAGATGTCCATGCTGTCTCCAGTACCGATATCAGAACCAGCAATATTGGTTTCTGCTTCACTGGCATGGGATATTTGATGAGCAGCATTGCTTGCAACATAATCTCTAAGCTTACCTATCAAGCTATCGGATACGTTTAAGCGCTGTCCCATATATACGCGCGCGCATTGTTCTTCGGTCAGTACCAACTCAGCATCGATATCAATACACGCATCGACAGGCAATAACTGAGAGTGTCGGCTATCTAATTCTTTGTCTTCTAAAGCCGATAGTGCAATAGAGTCATCAATACTAAAATTACCGACTTGCGTGCGACGCAATGCCGTTAAATGTCCAAGCGTACCCAATGTTTTCGCAATATCTTCTGCCAATACACGCACGTAAGTACCTTTGGTACAAGTCACCGTCAATTGAACCTGCTCACTATCAATAGCTTTTAACTCGATTGCTTTGATCACGATATCTCTTGGCGGTCTATCGACCTCGATACCAGCACGAGCATATTCGTAGAGTTTTTTACCGTTTTTCTTTAAGGCAGAATACATTGGTGGAATTTGTTGCTGAGCGCCTAAAAACTGCTGGGCAACATCTTTTAATAGCGCTTCATCAAATATTGGAATAGCCGCCTGTGCAACGATTTGACCATCTGTATCACCGGTATCTGTCTGACTACCAAGCAGTATCGTCGCTTGATAGGATTTGTCAGCATCAAGCTGATAATGGCTAAACTTTGTGGCCTCACCCATGCAAATAGGCAAGAGGCCGGTAGCCATTGGATCAAGCGTACCCGTATGACCTGCTTTTTTGCTGTCATGGATAGGAGACTTAAACAAATACTTCACTTTTGAGACCACTTGCTGTGAGGTCATACCCTGCGGCTTATCAATTAAGATAACGCCGGAGACCTTTTGTTTATCCGTTGTCTTTTGAATAGTCATTGTCATGATTCGTCATTTTCTTTACTATCGACTTCATCTTCATTCTGCTCAGTTTTGATAACCGCTTGACTGATTAAGTCCATCATATAGTTGCCACGAGCCGTTACTTCATCATAATGAAAGCGCAGACGCGGCGTGGTACGAGTCTTGAGGCTATGGCTCAATTCGGTACGCAAAAAACCGGCGGCTTTATTCAGTACCTTGATGCTTTCTTCGTGGTTGGTTTTGGTCATCGCATCATTAAGCTCTGGCTCCATGATAGTGACATAGACGTCCGCATACCCTAAGTCTGGGCTGACCTTGACACTAGAGATGGTGACAAAACCCGTCAGACGTGGGTCATTGACTGCGTCGCGAATAAGAACGGCAAGCTCACGCTGGATTTGATCCGCTAAGCGTTGTAAACGTTGGTTCATGTTATTACCTTGTTTTTAAAATAGCTTTTTTTATTGGTTGCTATATTGGCTTACGAATAAGCTGAAGAACTGATATTTGTCAAAAAAGGCCTAGCAGGATGTACCTGTTAGGCCTAAGCATATCGTTATTACGGTAGTCTAAGCTTAACTTGCTCAGCACATATAATGCAATGCTACAAGAAGGCTTAGATAGTACGTTCGAACTCTTGGATTTCAAAGACTTCGATCTTATCACCAGCTTCGACATCATAGCCACGAACCGCTAGACCACATTCCATACCAGTGCGTACTTCGTTGACGTCTTCTTTATAGCGACGTAACGATTGCAATTGACCGGTAAAGATAACTTGGTCATCACGCAATACGCGGATAGGCTTGTTGCGATAGATCGTGCCTTCAACCACCATACAACCGGCAGCTGCACCGAACTTACTAGAGCGGAATACTTCACGAACATCAGCAACACCCAAGATTTTCTCGCGATGTTCAGGCGCAAGCATGCCACTCATGGCTGCTTTCACATCGTCAATCAAGCCATAGATAACGCTATAATAACGAATATCCATGTTAGCTGCGTCTGCTTTACGGCGTGCGGTCGCATCTGCACGAACGTTGAAGCCTAACAGTACCGCTTCGCTAGATTCGGCAAGCGTAACATCAGACTCAGAGATGGGACCGACACCTGAGCTAATGACTCTGACTTTTACTTCATCAGTAGACAGCTCATTCAATGCCGATAGTAACGCTTCAAGCGAACCACGGACATCGGTCTTAAGTACGATGTTCAAGAATGACACATCGCCTTGTTCCATCTGATCGAACATGCTTTCTAAGCGCATGGCGTTCTGACGTTCAAGCTGACGCTCACGCTCACGATTGGTTCTGAAATCAGCGACTTCACGGGCTTTTTTCTCATCAGTGACGACTAAGAATTCGCTACCAGCAGCCGGCGTTTCAGGCAAGCCTAAGATCTCTACTGGAATAGAAGGGCCAGCTGACTGGATACGTTGACCATGTTCATCAGTCATCGCACGGACTTTACCATAATACTCGCCCGCTAAGACCAAGTCGCCTTGCTTTAGTGTGCCTTTTTTGACGAGCACACTGACAACAGGACCACGACCTTTTTCAAGTCTTGATTCAATCACCACACCTTGCGCAGCACCATCTAACGGTGCTTCTAGCTCCATTAGTTCTGCTTGTAAGCTAATAAGCTCTAATAGCCCATCAATACCATCACCGGTTTTGGCTGAGATACGCGCCATTGGTGTATCACCGCCCCACTCTTCTGAAACGACTTCTTTAGCAGTCAATTCATTAAGAACACGATCAGGATCAGCGCTTGGCTTATCCATTTTGTTGATAGCAACGATAATCGGTGTGCCAGCGGCGCGTGCATGATCAATTGCTTCTTCTGTTTGTGGCATCATACCATCATCAGCAGCGACAACGATTACGACGATATCTGTCGCTTGCGCACCACGTGAACGCATTGCACTAAAGGCTGCGTGACCTGGAGTATCTAAGAAAGTAATCACACCACGATCGGTTTTAACGTGGTAAGCACCGATATGCTGAGTAATACCGCCAGCTTCGCCTGTGGCAACTTTAGTCTCACGAATTTTATCTAGTAGAGACGTTTTACCATGATCGACGTGGCCCATAATAGTGACAACTGGTGGACGCGTTTGTACGTTACTGCTGCGCTCATTGACTGCAACTTGTAAATCGTCTTCAACCTTGGTGTCGCTGACTGGTACAGGGTTATGACCCATCTCTTCAACGATTAGACTGGCTGTCGCTTGATCAATGGTATCTGACTCACGAGCCATTTCACCCATTTTCATGAGTAATTTAGTGACTTCACGAGCTTTAACTGCCATACGTTGGGCAAGATCTGCGACGGTAATTTGCTCACTGATCTCGACATCATAAACGATTTTTTCGACAGGCTTTTCAAACTTATGCTGTGACGCTTGCGTTGAACGTAAACCGTTTTTGCGGTTTTTCATTTCACGCTCGTCTTGATTCTTACGACGACCACGACCACGGGCACTAGTACTACTAGTACCGCGCTTGATTTCGCGACGTTCTTTTTCGAATGATTCTTCTAGTGCATCACCGACCAAACCTTCGGCTAGTGGCTCATCTTTACGAACTTCCGCAGCAGGCTGGTCCGTATATTTACCAGCCATTTTACGCATTTGCTCAAGTGTACGCTTCTGCGCTTCTTCCGCTTGAACACGGCGTGTTTCTGTCTCGATTTCGCGTAGACGATTTTCTTCTTTTTCGCGTACTTCGCGAGCTTTACGCTCAGCGGCGGTTTCAACTTTTGGTTTCGTCGCCGCGACTTTTTTCTTCGGTTGCTCTTTCGGCTTAACTTCTACAGTCGCCTTGCCACCCTTCTTCACAACCACTGAAGTAGAAATATCGTCATTCTTATCGTCTGACTTTTTGCTAGAGCCTAAGCTTGCACGCATTGCCGCTAAGGTTGCCGCTTGACGTTCTTCGGCTTTTTTCTTAGTCGCCGCACGCTCTTCAGCATCTTTAGCAGCACGCTCTTGCGATTCGATCATCGCTTGCTCACGCGCAGCCAATTCTTCAGCCATTTTTTCTGGATCAGGCTTCTCGAACACTTTCTTTTTACGCACTTCCACATTGACACTCTTCGATTTACCTGAAGAGCCGGTCACACGCGCAGTGCTCGTTGTTTTAGACTTGAGACTAATACGACGCTTTTCTTGCTGACCATGACTTTGCTTTAAATACGTCACCAACTTCTCTTGCTCAAGCTCGGTGACTAGGTCACCCTCTGCGCGAGCAGGCAGCCCAGCGTCCACCAGTTGCTGTTGTACAGCACTTGCGGTTTTGCCTACCATATCTGCCAGTTCTTTGACGGTCTTATCTGCCATTTATTATCACCTACTGTCTATTATTTGCTATATGTTCAATTCAGTTGTTGGCTACAAATGATTGGGTTAAGGCTGATGGTTGTGTTGCATTTGATGATGCGACATAAATACCAGCACTTTATTATCGATAGCATATCACTAAAAGACAGCGATATGCAGTTACCGCTTATTCATTGAACCAAGATTCCCGAGCTTTCATGATGAGTTTTCCTGCGGTTTCGGTATCTAATCCTTCGATATCTTCTAAATCGAAGACGGCTTGTTCTGCCAAGTCATCAACGGTAATGATGTCTTTTTGTGCCATTTTATAAGCCCAACTGACCGTCATTCCTTCAAGATCTTGCAGTTCTTGACTTGGCTCTTTCATGTTCTGTTGTTTAACCAGCTCATCAGCGATGACGACTTCTTTAGCACGTTCTTGAATCATGTCGATCGCTTCGTCGTCGAGACCTTCGATGTCATAGAAGGTTTCGACCGGTACGTAAGCCACTTCTTCAATACTGGTAAAACCAATATCGACGAGCGCTTGGGCCAAATCTTTATCAACTTCTAAGCGCTCATAAAATAACTCGATGAACGCTTTTGATTCGTTTTGTTGGCGCTGCTGATACTCTTCTTCTAGCATCATATTGAGCTTATAACCCGTTAGCTCAGAGGCCAGACGGACGTTTTGACCTTGTGAGCCAATGGCGCGCGCTAACTGATCGTTGGTGCTAAAGATGATATCAGCGGTCTGCATGTCTTCATCTAGGATGATACTACTAACATCCGCAGGCTCTAAAGAGCTGATGATAAATTGGGCTGGATCATCTGACCAAACCACCACATCAATACGCTCACCATCAAGCTCTTGCTGAACCGCTTGGATACGCGTACCACGCATACCAATACAAGCGCCAACCGGATCAATACGATGATCGTTGGTTTTGACCGCTATTTTAGCACGAGTACCCGGCAAACGAGCGACGTTACGAATTTCAATAATTTGTTCGGCAATCTCAGGCACTTCTTTTTGCATCAAAGCTGATAGCATTTCGGGATGGGTACGTGATAAAAGCAACTGTGCACCGCGATTTTCGCGGTTGACATGATATAAAATGGCATTGATACGAGATTTTGCACGTAATTGCTCACGGGGCAGCATTTGATCACGTGACAGATAGCCTTCAGCATTATCACCTAGATCAATAATATAGCCATCGCGTGTCTGTTTTTTGACTTCGCCATACATCATCTCACCAACACGTGGCTCGAAAGCGTCTGCTACTAGCGCACGCTCAGCTTCACGAATTTTTTGGATGATAACTTGCTTGGCTTGGGTAGCAGCAATACGACCAAATTCAATCGACTCAATCTGCTCTTCTTTGATATCCCCAATTGACCATTCTTCTTGATCAAGATCGGTAATAGCCAGCTGACAGGCTGGCATTTCATGGTCTTCATCGGCAACCACTGTCCAATAACGGTACGTATCATAATCGCCAGTTGCACGATCGATTGATACCCGCACCGCCACTTCTGGCTGTTCGGTATATACTTTTTTCTTAGTCGATACCACCAAAGCGTCTTCTATCGCTTCAAAGATATCTTCAGGATTTAAGCCCTTTTCATTACTGACAGTTTCTACTACCGTTAAGATTTCACGACTCATGCTATACCTGTCCTATCATTTTATAATTGACTTAAATTTTATAATTGGCATATTGACGTTGTATTGTCACCGTCAGTTATACGCTATTTAGGGGTCAAAATATGGATTAATACTACATTACCATTGAATATTGCAATTAGACATCTTCATAAATCAAGTGGGCTTTATCAATATTACTCAGAGCAATTTCGAACTGCTCACCATCAGCAGATGTCAGCTTTAGAGACGTCTCATCGATACTGTCTAAAGTACCTGTTGCTTTGCGGCGTTTTTGATCGCCTTCACCAATGGCTTGTATCAAACGCAAGCTCACTGTTTGACCCACATAGCCATGCATCTGCTCATCTGAGAAGAACGCACGGTCAAAGCCAGGTGATGACACTTCTAAAATGTACTCACCAGCAATAGGGTCATGCACTTCAAGAATACCGCTTACTTGGTGATTCACTGCCGCACAGTTCTCAATGGTTACTTGCTTATCTTGGGCTTGCTCTTCTGGCAAAGCTTCAATATAAATACGTAATAAAGAGCGATTGCCTTGCGGTGCAAATTCAATGCCCCATAATGCCACATCACAAGCAGCAACGGCGGGGGCAATAATCTTGGTCAGTTCTGTAACTTTGGTCGAAAGCTTCATAATCTATTTATATTTTCCTATTCACTTATCTATCTTATTGAGTAAACCGTAACTGTATCAACTTTGATTTATTATTAACGAATATAAGTCACGGTCATTATGTTAAACCACAAACATCTATTAAGATGCGTTGTGCGTTTATATAAGGATGAGCATAGAAAACATCAAGCTCAGCCAAACAATGCTTTTATTATTCATAAAGCAGTACTATCGATAAAAGAGTGAGGAATAAAAGATAGTGTGCTTACGAATCATCGCGCTGGTAGCAGCAAGTGACGCCCAGTAACGAATAGTATCGTACTCTATAGGCTTAGAGCTTAGCATAAGTAGGATAGATACCGCGATAACACCGAGCAGCAGATACAAAAAAACCCACAAGCATAATGGTGGGCTAATCGTTACTGACAAATTTAGTGTACAAAACATCAGTATAAAAAGTGGTAGCGGGGGCTGGATTTGAACCAACGACCTTCGGGTTATGAGCCCGACGAGCTACCAGACTGCTCCACCCCGCATCAATCTAGAACGCATATTATAGGGAGGTTTTGTAGAAGTGTCAACGTTTATTTTAAATAAAGTCTAAATTAAACGTTTGCTACCAAAAAATCCAACCTGACGCTATGCAGCGTCCATAAAACTTGGTGCGATTGGGGGGACTTGAACCCCCACAGCTTGCGCCACCACCCCCTCAAGATGGCGTGTCTACCAATTCCACCACAATCGCATTTTTCACTGCTTTACTTTTGCTGTCTAATCTATCGTAATAGATGCTTAAGGTAGGCATCGATAGAATCAGACTGTAAAAACAGAAAAAGCATTGTAAATCTAACGCCTTAAAATAGCAAGCGCTGCCTTCATTAAAAGACAATGATTAAAAATGAATACTAAAAAACAGTTATTAAAGATACCGTTTCTAGAGATAGCGTTTTAAAAAAATAACTACTGAGGATTTTGCGTTAACGGGCGCGGCGTTTGTGGTGCTGACACGGGCGCATCTAAACGAAACTGATCTTCTGCCTGCTTACGCGCATGTACAGCCAGCGTCATACTGGTGATAAAAAATATCACGGTTAACACTGCCGTCGCACGCGTCAAAAAGTTTGCGGTCCCAGCAGCGCCAAATACGGTACCTGAGGAACCAGCGCCAAAAGAAGCCCCAGCGTCTGCCCCTTTGCCATGCTGTATCAAAATCAAGCCAATCATGGCAATTGCCACGATAATGTGCAGGGCTAATATAAACGTAAACATGGTGGCCTCTTTTGCCGCGTAATGACGACTGATAACGAAAAATAAATCGTAGGGGTTAATAATAGCGCTTAGCGTGTAATGACGCCAAATCGATTATATAAATAAGGCGCATTGTACACGATTGCAAGGGCACTGTTAAACCCACTTTTGCCAACTGATAAAGACATTTTTTGAATAAGGTGGCCATTCAATATTTGTTAAATGGATGTTTTATTTAATTTTATTAAGCCATAGCACGGCTAAAGGCCTCGGCAATCGCTAAAAAACTTTCTGCTTTTAATGACGCGCCGCCGACTAATGCGCCATCTATCATAGGGTCTGCCGCAAAACTATCGGCGTTATCGACATTAACACTACCACCATATAGTACGGTCATCGTGTCCAATGAATCAGCGAAGCCTGCAACCGTCTGCTTAATATGTTGATGCGTGGCGCTCACCTCTGCCACGGTTGGCACTTTACCCGTCCCAATCGCCCATACTGGCTCGTAGGCAATGATTAAGCGCTCAGACAATGAGGCAGTAAGCTCGGGCTGTTGCGCGAGCAAGTCTTTGATAACTGACAACTGCGTATCAATGACTGGCAGCGTCTGCTTATCATCATATTGTGCTTGGGTCTCACCAATACAAAATACCACGCCCAAATTTTGCGTCAGCGCATGAGTCAGCTTTTGCAGCAAGCACTCATGAGACTCTTGATGGTATTGACGGCGTTCAGAGTGACCAAGTATCGTCCAAGTTGCGCCAGCATCAACCACTTGCTGCGCGGAACAATCCCCCGTATACGCACCAGTGTTCGCACTATGCGCACTAATATCTTGCGCTGCACACAGCACTGAGGTATCTTTTAAGCGGACGCTGACAGCAGCCAAGTGAATACAACTGGGTGCCACCATTAACCTGCAGCTATTTTTGACCACTTGCTCTTCGGTATCAACGGCAGTTAATAAGTCATCTAGTAGCGCATTGACGTCGTGGCTCGTTGCTGGATTTTGCTTCCAATTGCCAATTACCCAAGCTTGCATACTCATCTACCTTGTCTCATGTATTCCTGCCAATTCGGCTCATATGCGCGCCAGTATAACAAATATTTCACAAGTGCTATAGTATAGTGCGAGCTGAAGCAAAATGGCTTATATATAGTGGCATACCCTATATAAAGCTTAAAAAAATACAGTCACTACTATGAATACTAAAAAATAACAGCCGCTTAAAACTACTTATCTCAAACGACTTTAACCAACATTGATGATAATTAATGATTAAGAGCTACTCATGAAAACCATCAATACTTAAATACTCAAATACTTAGCAAGCGGGTTTTAGCAAAACATTCGATATCAAAGAGAGGTCATTATGTCTATCACAGCCAATAAATACGGTGGTTTAGCCCAGCAGCTGATTAGCGAAGGTATCGTAAGCGAAGCGCATATGAAAACTGCGCAGACAGAATCGCAGCAACAGCAAATCGGGCTCGTACCTTATTTGGTAGACAATAAATTAGCCAATGCTTATCAACTGGCACAAATGCTGTCACAGGCTTTTGGCGATCCGCTCTTTGATCTTGACGCAATCAGTGCGGATGTCATTCCAAAAGATTTGGTCGATGAAAAAATTGTACGCAAGTTTCACGCCCTTCCCCTCTTTAAGCGTGGGCAGCGCTTATTTGTTGCTTTAAGCGATCCAACACGTATAGACGCCATTGATGCGATTGCCTTTAACTCTCGCCTCTCTATCGAAACCGTCGTCGTCGAAGAAGATAAGCTAAAAAGACGTATCGAGAGTCTGTATGCCGATACCATGCAAAGTTTCGATAGCTTTTCTGACAGTGACTTAAATATTGGCTTTGAAGACGGTGAAGAAGAGGAAGGTGAAACCAAGCTTAGCGATAATATCGATGAAGCGCCTGTCGTAAAGTTTGTCAATAAAATGCTGGTCGACGCCATTCGTATGGGCGCCTCAGATTTGCATTTTGAACCGTATGAAAAAAGCTTTCGTGTCCGCTTTCGTGTCGACGGTGTCATGCAAAAAATGGCCAACCCGCCAGTACAGCTCGCTAGCAAAATTGCAGCGCGGCTAAAGGTGATGTCACAGATGGACATCTCAGAACGCCGCATACCACAAGATGGGCGCATTAAGCTCAAAATATCTAAAAATAAAGCCATCGATTTCCGGGTCAACTCATTACCGACCTTGTTTGGTGAAAAGCTTGTATTGCGTATTTTGGACCCGTCATCCGCCATGCTCGGTATCGAGGCTCTTGGTTATGAGCCTGACCAACAAGACATGTTTTTGGAAGCGTTGCATAAACCGCAAGGTATGCTATTGATTACTGGTCCGACTGGTTCTGGTAAAACGGTGTCACTCTATACCGGCATTAACATTTTGAACACAGGCGCAACGAACATCTCCACTGCCGAAGATCCGGTCGAGATTAACCTCGAAGGCATTAATCAGGTCAACGTGAATGCTAAAGTGGGGCTGACTTTCGCCAATGCGCTAAAGTCATTCTTACGTCAAGATCCTGACATCGTAATGGTGGGTGAGATTCGTGACCTTGAAACGGCAGAGATTGCCATTAAGGCTGCGCAAACCGGCCATATGGTGCTTTCGACCCTGCATACCAACTCAGCACCAGAGACCTTGACCCGCCTACGCAACATGGGTGTGGCTTCCTTTAACATTGCCACGTCAGTGAACTTGGTTATCGCCCAGCGCCTAGCACGGCGCTTATGTAAAAACTGTAAAAAACCCATCAACGTGCCACGGCAAAGCTTGCTTGAGCTTGGCTTTACTGACACCGATTTAGACAACCCAGACAATGTCATCTATGAACCCGTAGGCTGTAACGAATGCCGCGAAGGTTATAAAGGCCGTGTGGGTATCTACGAGGTGATGAAAGTCAGCCCTGATATTTCTCGGATTATCATGGAAGATGGCAACGCAATTGATATCAAAGATGCGGCTCTCAAAAATGGCTTTCGAGACTTGCGCCGCTCTGGGGTGTTAAAAGTTTTACAAGGCGTGACCAGTATTCAAGAAATGATGCGCGTTACCTCTGAATAATGATGAACGCTAAATCGCCTTATTATTTCTACTCTCTAGGCATTGATAGCATTGCTTTTAAATAGTCTTGACTTCGAATGGCGTTATTTTTATAAACCAGCAATAATACTTACTCAGATGTACTTAAAAATAAAACAGAGTTATACTGGTTTTTTACGTTAAAATAAAGTATGCCATCTTTGTGTAATAAGTTAGGCATCGTTGTATTTCTTTGCAATATCTATATTAGACAAATCTTGAGGGTAGTAACATGGCAAAAGCGAAGACCGACATGCTGTTAGACTTTGTCTATGACGGGGTAAATCGACGCGGACAAAAAGTAAAGGGCGAAACCACCAGTCGTAGCCTAGAGCTGGCAAAAGCTACTCTGCGCAAACAAGGCATCACCGTCAAAGGTATCAAGAAAAAGCCCAAGCCCCTCTACACCTTCAAAAAACCCATCAAACCTATTGATATTGCCATCTTTGCCCGTCAATTGGCAACCATGATGAAAGCGGGCGTGCCATTGACCCAGTCCTTTGAGATTGTCGCGGACTCATTGGATAATCCCAGTATGAAAGAACTGGTTTTGCAAATAAAAGCCGATATCGAAGCCGGTGGGACTTTTGCCTCAGCCTTGCGTAAACACCCACGCTATTTTGATGATCTGTTTTGCTCGCTCGTCGACTCTGGCGAGCAATCAGGGGCGCTTGAGACCATGCTGGAGCGGGTTGCCACTTATAAAGAAAAAAGCGAATTATTAAAAGCCAAAATTAAAAAAGCGGTAAAATATCCTATCGCGGTTATTGTCGTCGCTGTTATCGTTACCATGATTCTGCTTATCAAAGTAGTCCCTGTATTCTCAGACTTATTTGAATCTTTTGGTGCAGAGCTCCCTGCCTTTACCCAAATGGTCGTTGGCATGTCAGAATGGATGCAGGCGTGGTGGTTTATTTTGATTATTCTCATTGGTGGGGCGATTATTGGTTTTTCAGAAGCCAAAAAACGCTCTAAGAAATTCCGAGACTTTTTAGACCGTGCCGTATTAAAAATACCAATATTTGGCAATATTGCTTATCAAGCCATTATCGCGCGTTTCGCTCGTACCTTATCTACCACCTTTGCCGCTGGTGTACCCCTTATCGACGCCCTAGATTCGACTGCTGGCGCCACTAATAACGTCGTGTTTTATAATGCGACGCAGCAAATCAAAAATGACGTATCTACTGGTCAACAATTGCAGTTTTCGATACGCTCTACCAATCTATTTCCAAGTATGGCCATTCAAATGGTTGGTATCGGTGAAGAGTCTGGTAGCTTAGAAGAAATGCTAGATAAAGTAGCGGTCTATTACGAAAACGAAGTCGACAATGCGGTCGACGGCTTGACCAGTCTGATGGAGCCTATGATTATGGCTGTGTTGGGGGTTTTGGTCGGTGGCTTGGTGATTGCGATGTATTTGCCAATCTTCCAAATGGGCTCAGTGGTAGGTTAAAGATGACGGAAAGGACAGCGATTTAATGCAATTTATAGAATTATTACAAAGTAATATGACGGTAGCGTTAGTCGTATTTGGTCTGTTGGGCCTTTGTGTGGGCAGTTTTTTAAATGTGGTGATTCACCGTATGCCGCTGATGATGGTCTATAGCTGGCGTCAAGAATGTAGTCAATTTATGGCGCAGCAAGCAGACATGCCGCAAGAGCATACTATACCACTGACTGATATCGTCGCAGCGGATACCCCTATTACGTTGAGTCGACCAGCGTCGCGCTGCCCTCACTGCGCGCACAAAATAAAGTGGTATGAGAACGTACCCTTAATAAGCTGGCTGCTGTTACGTGGGCGCTGCTCAAACTGTAATGCTGCTATCGGTCTGCGTTATCCTTTGGTTGAGCTCGTCACTGCCTTGTTATCCATACTGGTCATCTATCAGTTTGGGGTCAGTGCCGCTGGGTTGTCCGCCTTAGTTTTAGTATGGACGCTAGTTGCATTAACGGGTATCGATTTTGATACCCAGCTACTGCCAGATCGCCTAACCTTTCCGTTAGCGGGTTTAGGATTGGCCGTCAATTCACAAAGCTGGTTCGTCTCACCAACTCAGTCTATTTGGGGCTTGTTGTTTGGGTTTTTATCATTATGGATAGTGGTCAAAGTATTCTTCCTTATCACCAAAAAACATGGCATGGGACAAGGTGACTTTAAGCTCCTAGCAGTACTGGGTGCTTGGCTTGGGCCCATGATGTTGCCATTGATTATTTTATTGTCTTCCCTACTCGGTTCAATCGTTGGGATTATCTTGATGAAAAAACAAGGTGAGAGTAAGCCTTTTGCCTTTGGTCCTTATATCGCAGTGGCTGGTATTGTTGCTTTATTATATGGCTCAGATATCGTCAGTTGGTACTTGGGCATGTATACTTAGGGTCACAAACTATTTTCTCAGTTTATTACTGCCATTCTATCCGTTAGATAAGTCATTATTATGTCAAAATATGCCACAACAGCTTCGCCTTATTCTCATCAACCACAAAGCCCACAAAAGAAAAGCAAGACGCTAGTAGTAGGTCTAACCGGGGGCATCGGTAGTGGTAAATCTGCCGCCAGTGATTGGTTCGCTGAGCAAGGCATTGATATTATTGATGCCGATGTCATTGCCCATCAAGTCGTTGCCAAAGGCAGCGCAACGCTACGCAAAATCCAGAAGAAGTTTGGTGATTGGGTAGTGAATGAAAAAGGAGATATGGATCGGGCAGCGGTAAGAACGCATGTTTTTACTTATCCAGAAGCACTGATTGAGCTAGAAGCGATTACCCATCCAGCGATACGTGAGGCGGCAAAACTACAGCTGGCCGAAAGCACCTCACCTTATGTGGTGTTGTCAGCGCCACTACTCATCGAAGCGGCGGAAGCAGGGCTGGCCAATTTATGCCAGCGTATTTTGGTCATGGATGCGGCGGTGGACACCCAGCTGACCCGTGCCAGCCAGCGAGATGAACAAAGCGTACAAAAGATTAAAGCCATCATGGTCAATCAGCTAAGCCGCGAAGAGCGGAATCAGCACGCTGATGATGTCGTACTTAATGATGGTAATTTGGCTGATCTCTACCTAAAATTAGAGCCACTACATCAGAGCTATCTTACGCTTGCCCAGCAGCTAAAGTACGCTGCCGATTAACTTCATATAGCGCCATGCCCGTGGCAACGCTTACATTTAAGCTTTGTAAGTTGCCATGCTCATTGCCTGACATCGGAATATAAACCAGCTCATCACAGCTCTCCGTCGTCAGGCGGCGCATGCCCTCTCCTTCTGACCCCATAATAATAGCTGTTTTACCTGTCAAGTCTGCCTCATGTATCGGCTTCGCCTCTGCATTGAGTGCTGTACCGAATACAAAGACGCCGGCATTTTTGATTTGCGTCAGCGTGCGTGCCAAATTGGTAACGCTAATAATAGGCATCATCTCTGCTGCCCCTACCGACACTTTCGCAACCGTAGGCGTGAGGCTCGCCGCATGATGTTTTGGGCAAACCACCGCATCAACACCCATGGCAACGGCGGTACGCAAGCACGCACCAAAGTTATGCGCATCGGTGATTTGATCCAAAACCAATAGCAGACACTGTTCACGGCCGATGATAATATCAAGCAAGCCTTCATCAGCGAAACCTAACGGTCGTGCATTCAGCACCACACCTTGATGCTGCGGGCTACCACACAGTTGCGTGAGCTTGTCTTTTTGCGTCGGTTGAATGCTGATGCCATTATCTGCTGCCTGCGCCATAATCGCTTTAACATGACTGTCGCTCTCGCGCCCTTGCTGTACAAACAAGCTAAGGCCATCAAGAGGACGATGTTCGAGTAACGCATCAATAGCATGAATGCCATAGAAATAAATGGGTTTTGCCATAATAGGACTGCCGGTTATAAGGTGGCTATCGCACACTGCGATAGAAAAGGGAGATATGACGATAATTGTAGCAATTAATCAAGGGCTTAAACAAAATAATGTCACCAAAAAAAAGAAATAAACCTTATCGCAAGATTTATTTCTTTTTGAGGGCTAAGCCGCTATAAACTGTCTTTTGGAACCTTTAACTGGTAATAGTATCAACCTTCTAAATGACAGATATACTGCACGATTTCCTCTGTGCGTAAGTTAAAGCCACTGTTGCCTTCAACGACGAATGATTGTCCCGCGCGATAGTAGCTGAACTCTTCATCACCATTTATTTTGACTTCACACTCGCCGCTGATAATTTCGATACGCTCGGAGGTATTGGTACTGAAGTGATAATGCTCGACCAAATTGTCGCAAGGTAAAATCACACCTAATGTTTTGTGCCGACCATCCTCGAACATAATGGTATGGCTTGAGCAACGACCATCATAAGATATCGTGGCTTGGGCATTGACTGTCACACTGGTAAATTGCGCCGCTGTCATAGTGGCTTCCTTATCAAATAATTATTGCCAAACTAAAAAATAAGTAACGTATTGAACTGCTTACTCTACCTAGGTTGTACTACGCATTTTGCACTATAGTAAAAACACGCTATGTCGCACAATGGCTAAAAATCTAGTGGTAAGAGTTTATCATTATGTGAGATTATGCTACCACATTATATCTATAAAGTTTGTTACAGCACCAATGAAAATTTTGTTGCGTTTTTAGGCTGAATAATTCTTAACCATTCGCTTTGCAGCCATCGACTGATGCCTATAGTGTATATACGTTGCGCCCCATTATGGCGATTGCTGTTTAATGATAACAACTTATTATGACAGTCGCTCATTATCACGCTTATGATAGCTATTAAGGCGATTATTAAGACGGTTAACTGCTTTTTTATCATAGGCTTATTGAATTTTTATGATAGTCTTTCCTAGTTAGTTCGCAGTATTTGACGACTTTAAAATTTGTATTTAATAGCGTTTGACACCATACTATTTACCAATGGCTATTGTCTATTTAGTACTATTACCCCTACCATTTTACTTCTTTATTTACCCTATTTTAGATATGACCTCCCATGCTTTTATGTGAGGTTGATTGTCTGTCATGAGAGGCGTTGATGCTTGTATCATTAACTTTACATCAGTTTGCATTGATTGCTCAGCATGAGCTGAGTGTGGCTGAAGGCTTTAATGTCATTACCGGTGAGACAGGGGCTGGTAAGTCGCTATTACTAGATGCGCTATCCTTATGTGCAGGCGAGCGTGCAGACAGTGCGATGGTCAGACATGGCGCTGCAAATGCGGATATTTATGCGCAGTTCGATGTGGAAAATAACAATGTTGTTGCTGAATGGTTTGCCAAAAATGAGCGAGCGCTAGAAGAGCCGGAAGTATTGATTCGTCGTCAATTGAGCAACACAGGGCGCTCCAAAGCATGGCTCAATGGCACGCCAGTGAGCTTGGCAGAGCTTAAAAGTTTGGGTGCATTACTGGTTAATATCCATAGCCAACATGCTCAGCAAGCGTTGCTTAAGCCGCAGTTTGTGGTGCAATGGCTCGATGAGATGGCACAAATCACGCCACTAGCGGCACAAACGGCTAGCAGCTATCAAGCTTATCAGCAGCTTAAACGCCGTGCGGATGACATTGCCAGCCGCGAAGCTCAGCGTCAAGATAGAATCCAACTATTGCAAAGTCAGCTGGCTGATATTGCCCCATTACTGGCGGTTGATTATGCGGAAGTCGAAGCGGAGCACGAAGAGCTGTCTAATATCGAAGCGTTAATGCAAGAGGCCAGTCACGGTCTTCATCTACTCGACAATGATACCGATGAGCCTGACGTCATGACCTTATTAGGACAGGCCATCAAGCTCTGTGATCATCAGCTGGGGGTTAGTCAAACCTTTGAGCAAGCTTCCGAGCAGCTACATTTAGCACAGCAGCAAATCACTGAGGTGACCGCTCTACTCTCAGATTATGCCGAGCAGCAACTGCCTGACCCAGAGCGCTTGCAAGCATTAGACAATTTAATCAGCTTAGGTCACCGCTTGTCACGTAAGCATAGCTTGCCAGCAAGCGACTTGATTAACGAGGCCAAAGGCTGGGAAGCGCAATTAGAGCAGCTTGAAAACGAACCAAGCAGTGATGCCATGGCAGCGCAAATTGAACAAGCATGGCAAGAGTATCTGACGCTAGCAACCCAACTAAATAAAGAAAGAACAAAAGCGGCGCCAACTGTCAGTAAGCAGCTGATTAAGCAATTAAAACCGCTTGCCCTGCCCAACGCCCGCTGCGATTTTGTCTTTACTAAGAAGACCGATCCAAGCCAATATAGTGCGCAAGGCTGCTATGATATTGATTTATTGTTTAGTGCCAACGTTGGTATGCCGATGCAGCCGCTACATAAGATTGCCTCAGGCGGTGAGCTGTCGCGGATGGCGCTGGTCATGCAAGTATTGCAAGCGACCAATGCCGATAATAATGCCGCCAAGCCAATGCTAGTATTTGATGAAGTCGATGTTGGTATCAGTGGCGGCACCGCACAAGTGGTCGGTGAGCTCTTACGCGAGCTTGGGCAGACGCAGCAACTACTTGCCATTACCCATCAGGCGCAAGTCGCAGCGCAAGCGCATCAGCATATCTTGGTACAAAAACACCATGACGAACAGACTGAAAGTGAGCTGTTAATATTGACTGACAGCGCGCAAGTCGATGAGTTGGCTCGTATGTCGGGCGGTGTGACCATCACTGACGTCACCCGTGATCATGCCCGTAGTCTATTGTCTGATGTAAAATATAGTCAGTGAAAAGTCATATCGATACATCGCGCACTGCTGATATCAATTTTTCTTGCTTACTGTGCCTACGCAGACAGAGGCTGCAAAAAATTGATATCAGCAATACCATAGCGTTTTTAGGATATTTTGATTATAAGTATCCATCATTTATAAAAAGATAACTGCTGGCTAACGTATGGCGATTGTTGGCCTCGGTTGATTTCCCCCTCATTATCACCATATAGTGGTGTGTCTTCTCTATTATTTCACCTTTATTATTAGGTTGCGTTTGTTGCTATGTCTAAAGCCAATTTGACCCATCATTTCTTAATCGCGGCACCCGAGCTGTCAGACCCACGGTTTGAGCAGGCGCTGATTTATATCTGTCGTCATGACAAACATGGCGCCCTCGGTCTGATGGTCAATCGTCCATTAGAGCAGTCGCGCGTGGGCAAACTACTAGAGGATTTAGACATTGAAGTCACCGATCCGCAAGTGATGGAAGATGTGGCATTAGAAGGTGGTCCAATGTATCCCGAGGTCGGCTTTGTCCTGCATACAGGTCAACCAGAATGGGCATCGTCTTTTGCCATCTCAGAAAACGTCTGTATCACTACCAGTCAAGATATCTTGAAGCGTATCGCCGCCGGTCAAGGCGTTGGTCATTATCAGCTGTGCTTAGGTCATGCCAGCTGGGGCAAAAAACAGCTCGATCAAGAGCTTGCTAGTGGCGACTGGCTCGTCTGTCCTGCTGATCTGAATTTATTGTTTAATACGCCATTTGAAGAACGCTGGCAAATCGCTGCCGATAAGATTGGGGTTAATTTTGACTATTTAAGTAGCGATATTGGTCACGCTTGAGTCACAAGCTCAATAAGTATGAAAATAGGAAGTATGCATAATGATGGTAGAGTCTGAAACTAGCACTGAAATCGAAACTGCCGATACGACTATGGTGGAACCAGTTATTAAGCCGCATCTTATTTTAGCGCTTGATTATGGGGTCAAAAAAATGGGCATGGCGCTAGGTAACACTATCACCGAAACCGCACGTGCTTTTGATATCTTAGCGATGAATAATGGCCAGCCTGATTGGGATAATCTACTGGGTATTATCAAGGTATGGGGCGTGGCAAAAGTGGTGGTCGGATTACCATTAAACATGGATGGTAGCAGCTCAATGCTGTCCAAGCGGGCTCATAAATTTGCCCGCCGCTTAGCGCATAGAATTATGGAACAGCATTTACCCGTCACTGTCTCTCTCTGCGATGAACGCCTAACTTCAGTGGCGGCGCGTGAGATCGCGTGGGATAATGGCTGGATTAAGCATGAGCGCGACCCCATCGATGACATCTCTGCTTGTATCCTGATGTCGACTTATTTTGCTGATCCCAGTAGCAGTATCGCCATCGATGCCATCAAAGCAGACTAAATTAGCGACTAGCTTGCTGTTACAATAGCGCTAATTTTTGACATATCGTCACTCTACACGGATAAATGCCTGATTATTATGACCACTGTCTCAGACCAGTCTCTGCAAAACAAATCGCAACATGGCTTTGCGCCGCTTGCGATTGCTCGTATCAAAGGCGCTCAGCGAGCGAATCAAATAGCGATTTATCTTATTTATGCCGCTATCTTCGCCTTTATGGTCTTTGGTACCATTGCCAGTATCAAAGCCTTTCATGACAATCAGCTGCTTTATCAACTCTTCTATAACTTGCCCTACGTTTTAGTGGCGTTGACCATTCCCATTACCATTTACGATGCGTTGGTTATTTATCGTTATCGCTTAAACCAACCGTCGATGATTGCCATGAGTATTGGCGTATCCACGGTGATATTACTTGGCGGGCTATTATTTGCCGATACCGCTTGGTTAGGGCTGTCCTGCTGGCTTGGCGTGGCATTTTTGTTTAAGGTGAGCTTTAAGCGTTTTTTTAACTTTTTAGACGCTGAGGAAGCCGAAATCGCCGAAGAAGTGTAAAACAGCTGAACAGAAAATAACACTAAGCAATAGCTAGCAAAGAACTTTTTTAACCATACTTTATTAATTTAAAACGACGACTATGACTACTTCAATATCTGATAGCACGATTCAACATTATCTAGATACCCAAGGGCTTATTTGCCCTGAGCCAGTGATGATGCTGCATCGAATCATTCGTAAAGCCGAAGCCGGCGCGGTGATTGAGATACTCGCCACTGACCCTGCAACCACTCGCGATATTCCTAATTTTTGCCGTCATTTAGGGCATGAGCTTGTCCAGCAAGAAACCCTTGCTGAAAATGTACCTTTAAATGTCGATCCTGATGAAATCACAGTTGCTGACGATAATAACTCGCCTATCAGCGCCACGCTTTATCGTTATTTGGTGAAGAAAAAGAGCGCTTGAAAGCTTGAACGCATGCGGTTGACCTTGCACTAATAATTTAAGAGCATCAAAAACACAAAGATATCTTTGCTTTGTACAAAACATATCATTCACAAATTAAAGGTAGATAACGTGTTAGCAACCCAACAGCAGTACGTACAGTGGCACGAAAATGGCAATGAAACCTTACGTCGTGCCCGCTGGTTATCGGAGAGCAATCATGCAGCGCCTGCGCGTATTGTATTGGTCGATGACAAAACAACCGCTGATGAGGCGTACCGCTTGGCTTGCGAAGGCACGTCACTGCTGTGGCGCGGTGACTTTCATAATGCCAAGCAATTGCTACAAGCACTCAACCGACGTATCGAGCGTACCAATGAGCGCTCTGAGCAGCGCAAAATAAAGAAAGCGGCTAATAAATCTGCTAAGTCTAACGCAGAGTCTGATTCGGTCAACTCTAAAGAACTACCTAACTTGTTTCATCAACAACGGCAAATGCAAGCACAGCGTGCGCGTATATTAAGTCGCTTGCTACTAGAGCTTGATGCCAATTATGTCAGCCATCTGCGTCGCGCCCCTGATGTCAGCGCGGCCTGTACAGCAGCTTTTGGCCAGTTAGACAACGCGGCTGATGAATCATGTGTACTTTCATTTCGTGACTTGCAAGGGGCGTTAGGTGCAGCGCAGTGGCGCGAAAAAGGCGTGCCAGTTGAAAGCTTAGGTCTATCGATTTACCCGCATTATGGCGTTTTTGCACCAACCCGCCATGAGTATGTGCAGCTACTGCTCGATGCGACGCTGCCGACCATTCATGAGATCGCTTATGACATCGGCACAGGCACAGGCTTGCTTGCCATTATCTTAGCGCAGCGCGGTGTAAATCAGGTGATTGCTACCGATTTAAATCCACGGGCTTTAGCCTGCGCTAGCGAAAATTTTACGCGATTAAAACTCACTAACGTACAGTTGCAGCAAGCTGATTTGTATCCGACTGATGCGCCACTCGCTAATTTAATTGTCTGTAATCCGCCTTGGTTACCTGCCAAGCCTAGCTCGCCCCTCGAATATGCCGTTTATGATGCCAATAGCGCCATGCTGCGTGGATTTTTGCAAGGTGCGAAAACTCATTTAGCTGAGCAAGGAGAAGTCTGGTTAATTC
Source organism: Psychrobacter okhotskensis (assembly GCF_013248965.1). GTDB lineage: Bacteria > Pseudomonadota > Gammaproteobacteria > Pseudomonadales > Moraxellaceae > Psychrobacter > Psychrobacter okhotskensis. The sequence continues at coordinate 26,459 of NZ_JABRVQ010000003.1, forward strand.
TGTCAGATTTGGCTGAGCATTTGCAGCTGCGTACTCGTGAGGAATTATTAGGTTGGTTTGCAGATAGCGATTTAAAAGTAAAATACCGCCTCGATACAAAACCTAAGCATGGTCGCAGCCAAGATAAGTCTGATCCTCTATATGCGGCGCGTAGTGCGGAAATTACCTCATTATGGTGTTTAGTACCTGCCTAATCTGTAATAATTGATAATTAATCATTGAGTATCAAATTATGAGCCGCGACCGTGCTGTACAACAGCGCCAACCTAAAGCGCTAGCCGTTGATGATGAACCTACTTATATCACCGAGTTTCGTCAAGCGATGCTGGCTCGTGGTCTAGCCACGCGGACGCGTAATGCCTATGTGCGCGACCTGCGCTCTTGCGAGCTGACCAATCCTATCGCTCTAACACGCTGGCAACCCGACGATGTGCTGCACTGCTTATCAACGCTTACCCAAGACGGCAAAACGCCACGTACTCAAGCGCGTATGCTCTCAAGCTTGCGTCAGTTTTATCTATGGATGATTGCTAGCAACCTGCGTGAAGACAACCCTTGTGAGCGTATTAAAAGTCCAAAGCTTGGGCGTCCATTACCAAAGGATTTAAACGAGGGCGATGTTGATAATCTCCTAGCATCTCCTGATACCAGCACGGCGCTCGGACTGCGTGATAAAGCCATGATAGAAGTGCTTTATGCCTGCGGTCTACGGGTCAGTGAGTTGATTAATCTGTCACTGGAACAAGTGAATCTAAATTCAGGCTGGCTACAAATCACCGGTAAAGGTAATAAAACCCGATTGGTTCCATTAGGTGAATATGCAGCGGATGCGCTGGAAGATTATCTAACGCATGCTCGTGGTGATTTGATTGCTCACCTGAAATCGGGGAATTGCCAAGCGGTGTTTTTGACTGCGCAAGGCGGCTATATGACGCGGCAGAACTTTTGGTATTTATTAAAGAAGTACGCCAAAGTTGCCAGTATCGATAAAGAGTTATCGCCGCATACTTTGCGTCATGCTTTCGCAACCCATCTACTCAATCATGGCGCAGACTTGCGTAGCGTACAGTTATTGCTTGGGCATAGCGATTTATCAACGACGCAGATTTATACCCATGTGGCGACGGCAAGATTGCAGCAGTTACATGCCACGCATCATCCGCGTGGATAACTTCTGGGTAGCGTGGTGAGCAGAATTGTCATTAAATATTGATTCATGATCGTCAGAGGAATACACCGTGTCGCAAGCTCAGCCATCTTCCAAGCCCACTCTCACTAAAGCGCAAGCATTTGCGCTAAAAAAATTGACCATTATGGGTTATTTGGAAGGCACGTCTTTTTTGCTGCTACTGGGTATCGCGATGCCACTCAAATATATGATGGATATGCCTGAGATGGTGAGCTATGTCGGGCCTGTGCATGGAGTATTGTTCATCGCCTATATCGTTGTGCTCTTTATCACGGCCCATAAAATCAAAATGCCGCTGTGGGCGCTCCCTGCTGGTGTGCTTGGCTCATTTTTGCCCTTTGGGCCGTTTGTGTTTGATCATGTGTTAAAGAAGCGTTTGGGGAACTAAGATTAAAGTTTTTTGTATGCTGGCAACGCTTAGGAATGTAATATAAAGAGTTATCTTCGAAGATAAAAAAATGGCAACAGCTCTAAAGCCATTGCCATTTTATAAAATTAAACTCTAGCAGTTAAAAATCGAAAGACAACTGCTGATTTGGATAACTACGACAATGTTCACAAACGCGTTCCCAGCGTTTGAATCTATACCGCCAGTACCAACGTACATGAACGGCTTTAGGGTAGAAACATTCTTTAGCCATATAGGCCTCCTGACTTCTTATAATTAATGAAATATCAATTTACAAGTAGCCACAGAGGCATAGACAATGCCTAACATTTAATATAAAGTATGTGTGTACCCTTCGAAAGTACAAAATACCTTTAAATTATGATAGTCATCAACCTCTGAGACTACTCATTTTTTTTGGTTTTTAATTTCTAAGCTCAGCAATTGCCATTGCTGAGCTTTTTTAATCCTCCATATTTTGTTCCTCCTCTTCGCTCACTGGTTGTAAAGAATAAACGCCTTTCTTATTAGGAAGAGAATATATTAAATTTTTACTAATCATTCTATATAGCTTTGCACCAAGCTTTTGACGCTCAAGTATCTCACCAGTTTTATGGTAAACTCGAATCATTATTTTATCGATACTTGCAATACCACCCAGATCTTCAACAACTTCCATTAATAGGAAATCCTGTTTATCTGATTCGGAGATATTAAGTTCTGCAATTAGCTCAGGAGGTAAACCAATAAGGTCATTAGGAGTGATATAGATAGAGTTTGAGGAGGGTTTTTCTCTACAGTTATTTTCGATAAACTGCTTTAAAGATAGAAAGTCCTTGGACCTATTACGGTAGGCATCAGCTCTTACTTGATCACCTTGCTGTTCAAAATGACCACTACGTGCAACTTGATAAGTTGCTTGTTCGTTGACAAAATCTAGTACTTTGGGTAAACTATCCATTACTACCTCATGTAGTATGCGTAAAAAAATGGTACAGCCTGAGCTGTTTAATAATCCATTACTCTATTTGAAAAACTGCTCCTGAACGCTCTCTTTAGTCGGATAGCTCGCTCAGGGGCTTTTTCTTGTCTCTATAACTTAGATTCTATTGCATACTTTAATGCAAGTCAAGGTGGTTAATTGAGATTTTGAAGTATAAAGCAATGAGTAACGCGATTTTTAAACAAGGCCAAGAGCTGAAAACTAAGTAAAAAAACTAATTTACTATATTTTTCAATACGTTACGTAGAAAAAATCAATTTTGTCATATATATTTGATATTCAGTTAACTATATTTTAACGAATATAACTTGCTCAAAAATTTAAAATTAACATATCGACGTCTTAGAAATGCTGTTTATCATTCTTTAACAGCTGTCTTCCCCATTTAAATCTCGCAATAATACAATAGTCGCCTTATGGTGCGGTTTAGCCCTGACTGGAGCAGTTATCCTGTCATGACTGCTAGATTGCAAAGGCTTGGTAGGTCAGGATGTCGCGGTAGCAGCAACCTGACCTGTCTATAGCCGTGCCCTAGCAGATATGGCAGATAATAGCGGACGGCAGGATCAGCTCCTATCACAATTTTTGCAATAACGACGTCCCACAATACAACAGATAGCTGCAAACCTACCCTTTTCTCGTTACAATACCCATCATACGATGCGCACTGTCTAATTGGACAACGCACCCCCTTTTACCTATCTATTATTTGAGACTCCCATGAGCCATAGACCACCTGCTGACCTCCTCAAAAACGCCCAACACTGGCGCGAAGATATTAACTTTCGCCAAGATGTGCTGGGCAAGCCGTTTGATTTTGCGACGACGTGGGGTATTTTTTCACCGCAAAAGCTCGATGATGGTAGCTTGATGCTGCTTGATTATGTGGACTTTGAAGCGGATGATGATTCGATCGATTTGGGCTGTGGCTATGGCGTGCTTGGCATGACGGCGGCGCGTGAATGTCCGAATGGTCTGCATACGTTGATTGATAAAGACTTTATGGCAGTAGAATATGCCCGCCTTAATTGTGAGAAGAATGGTCTAGAAAATGTCGATGTGCATTTATCGAACGGCTTTAACCATGTGGCAAAGGACAAAGACTTTAGCTTGGTGATGTCGAACTTACCAGCGAAGGTAGGTAAAGAGCAGCATTATCTATATTTCCTCGATGCCTATGCACGCATGCGTCAAGGTGGGCGTTTCTATGTGGTGACAATCAATGGTTTGCGCCAATTCGTGAAGCGTTCGTTTACCGAAGTATTTGGCAATAGCGACAAGGTCAAGCAAGGTAAGACCTATACGATTACCATGGCGACCAAAGACTAAATGCTAGAGTAAAACAAACAAAAAATCCCGCTAATACGATGATGTGTTAGCGGGATTTTTTATGGCTAAATTCTTAGAACTATATTTTTAGAGCTATATTTTTAAATTTACATTTTTAGGATTACATCTGCCGCTTAAGCAAATACCCACCTAATGCCGCACTGGCGATAATTGGTAATATCACCATCACTAATGGCGAAAACCCAGTGGCTAGTGAGATGAAGCCAACCAAATCCTGAAGATAACTAAACAGCAAGCCAAATAATAATGCCACGACGATACGCAAGCCCAAGCTATGGGTGCGCAATGAGCCAAAGACGAATGAACAAGCGACAATCACCAGCGACAATATCGACAGCGGTGACAGCAGCTTTTGCCAAAATGCCAGCTCATGATTCAAAGAACGTTGGCCTTGTTGGCGCATAAACTGGCGGTGATCGTAAAGCTGAGTCAGCGATAAATCTTCGGCATCACGGGTCAATAAATAGACCGATTCGGGAGCGAAAGGCAGGCTTAAGGTATCCGACGGCGAGGTGGCTTGGCTACTCTCAAAGCCTTGATTGATACTGAGCTTGGTCATGTTGTTGAGCTGCCACTCATAGCGATATTGCTCGCTGGGCTTGTCGCTGGCGGTATTCGTACTTATCGGCTCTCGGCCCGTATATTGTCCGCCCTCAGCATGGACAGCCGTTTGTAAGTTGCCATTATTGTCCAAATGCCAACGCTTAACGGTGCCAATATTCCCTTCTACATCAGCATAATCAATATACAGAATATCACTGCCATCTGGCTTTGTATTACCAGTCCCCGAACTCTCAAAGCGTGGCTGCACCGTCCAATAACCACGTACCGAGGTAATCAATGAGCTGTTGTCTTCATCGTTAATTTCTTGCGCCAATTGGTTGGAATGCGGCAAGACAAACTGGTTGATGAGCAATGCGAGTAACACAAAAATCAGAGCAGGCTGCAATACCCAGCCAACGATACGATAGACGCTGACCCCAGCGGCACGCATGACGACCAGCTCACTTTTATTCGCTAGCAACCCTAGTCCAACGACCGCACCGAGTAGAGCGCCAGTCGGTATAAACTCTTCTAAAAAGTAAGGCGAGCGATAAAAGATATACTTAATCGCCTCGCCCATTGTATAGCTCTCGTCTAGAGAATCTAGCTCTGACAAATAAGAAAAGATAATTTGTAGCGCCCACAAACCGATGACTGCGCCGATAATGGCCAACAACGCATTCAACTTTACGTAACGGCTAAGCACGGTTAAGGTATCAGGCTTTTTGGCGAGTTGAGCTGTAAAGTTTGGTGAGCGAGATGCCTGAGATTTAGAAAATAAAGAGCGCATTAAGACTGCCCTCCTTGTGAGCCATTGCTTTGAGTGTCAATCAGCGCGACCGGCGCATGGTTTTTTAGCCGAAAGCGCAGACGATGCTGCACCCGACTGCCCCAGTTCATATAGAGCGCCAGTGCCATAAATCCTAGGATGAGCCAAGTATAAGCCCAGACGCTAACCGTGCCTTTGCTCACTGCACTCTTTAGCGAGATAATACCTAAAGCACAGCTGACGAATAACAAGATGGCAGGAAACAAACGCAGCCAACGTCCTTGACGCGGACGTACTTGCGCCAGTGGGACGGCGAGCATTGGAGCGATAATCATCAGCCACGGCAGAGCAAAACGGTAGCCAAGCTCACTTTGTGCTGCACGCAGCGCACTCTCACCACCGAGTTGAGCACTGCCGCTTGCCGCTTGCCATAAGGGGCCAATTGCTTGGGTTTCGATATTGTCTTCGGTGATGACTTCTTGTGCCGATTCCGTCAAGGTAATGCGGTAGCGATCAAAGCCGACTTGGTTATACTTGAGACTGCCCGCGCCGACTTCGTAACGCCGACCTTGGAATAAATCCAATTGGGTCACACCCTTGTCGCCCGTCTGCACTTGTTCGGCTCTTTTGGCCAAAGTAATGGTGTCTTTAGTGATATTTTTATTGCTTTTGCTTATCAGCGCTTGCGGCACATCTGGAATGTCTAGTTGTTCTGCGGTGGCAGGATCAATCTTATTATCAACATCCATCGCGGCGGCTTTTTTGCTGCTGCCTTTTGCTTCTGGCTCAGACTGAATGAGTATCACATCTTGCAGCTGTTTTTTATCGTCGCTAAGACTGCCGACATACAGATGATAATTGCCACTACTGATAAACTCATTGGGGCGAATCAAATCAAAGGCGCTGGTAAAGGCCTGCTGCTGCCACACCGCCTCAGATGAGCGCACACCCCACGGCTTACCGACCACTGACAATGCTGCCTCACCAACGAATAAGGCCAATATTAATGGCGTCATCAGCCGAGCCAGCTTACCACGCGAGACACCACTGGCATTGATAACTGCCATTTCTTGATCGACATATAAACGCCCAAACACTAGCATTAAGGCGATAAAAAATGCCAACGGTAAGATCAGCTCTAAAAAGTACGGTAAGTTATAACCAATAATGGTAAATAATAAGCTGACGTCCAGATTACCTTCAGCCGCAATACCAAAGTAACGTATCAGGCGACCGCCAAGCATCATCACCACCAAAAACCCCAATACCAAAGCGGTGGTTGAGGCAACTTGTTGGGTCATGTAGCGGCGTAATATCACAATAGGTACTCTTTAATAATGAATATGCGGACGATGTATCGCGTGCTGGGTAACAGAGGCAAGCGTAATAGGAGGCGCTACCAACGTAAGGCGACCCCAATATATAAGCAAACCAACACTTAAATAAATATAAACGTAACGGTACCACTTATAAGTCAGAACCTATCAATATAAGCGATAAAGATAACCGCTAATGCTAGCATATTTTGATAAAAAATGGCTGTGAAATGTGTGCTAAAAAATCACCCAACCCTTACTGGCGACACGTGGTTCATCACTAATAGATATTGATAAACATTGGTAGACGTTGCCAATAGCCAATGAGCCGTATCCAGCAGTCAATAAACACAAAAGACCAAGACTTCTCTGGACGCGGGCTTACGTCAGTTTAATTAAACGGTATTTTTATTTTTGGAAAGGTTTGTTTGTCATTCGTATCAAGTCGCCAATATGAGCAAGATTAATTGCTAGACTGATTGATTGTCAAAACTCACACATGTATCACACCCATTGGAGCATAAATATAATGTCTACTCCCTCTACCCTACTTGAGCTGGCTGGCGGTCAATTTGATACCCTTGATTGGTCAAATTGCGCAGTCGTCTTTATTGATTATCAGAACGAATATGTTGATGGCGCTATGCCGTTAGGTCAGGCGGGCAGCAAGGCGCTTGCAAATGCGCAGCGCTTGCTTGATAAAGCTCGTAAGCAAGACATCCCTATCTTTCATATCGCTCACCATGGCGAAGACAATGGCAAGGTCTTTGACCCGTTATCCACCAACGTCGAGATCGTTGACGGTCTAAAACCGCTAGACGGTGAAAAAATTATTACCAAAAAGCATCCTAATGCCTTTTATGATACTCAGCTACAGGCGCTTATCTCTGCTAGCGGTAAGCAGCAGGTGATTTTTGCGGGCTTTATGAGCCATATGTGTGTCAGCTCTAGCGTCAGAGCGGCATTTGATCTAGGCTTTGATAATTTTGTTTGTCATGATGCTTGTGCCACGCGCGCGCTGCCTGATTATAAAAGAGAGACAATTAGCGCGGAAGTGATGCATGATACCGCTATGGCAGCGCTGCAAGATAGATTTGCAGCCTTGGTAACGACTGACGATTTGGTTAACCATTAATTCTATTAATGACTGACCAATAGATCAGATAAGTAGCAAACCGCTAAGTTACAGTATAGTGAGAACACTATTTACATTGCTTTTTTACCCTGTCTAATCGTCATACTAGCAATAGCATGACGATTGCCTACATCCGATTCAGTGTCAATTATTGATGACGGCGTAGCCGAATATTCTATATGCCCTAGTAAGATAGTGCAGCAAAAAAATAAGAAAACATTACCTAACCCTTGCCAACTGCGCAGCAATTAGCTGATATGCTACACTACAATAATAATCAATGGGCTAATCCGTTTCATCGCGGACAACAACAGCCTAACTGACGTTCGTTATTTTGATTGACCAGTTTTTTGCATAAGGTCAATATAAGATCAATGACGAAAAGTCATCATTGACAATTTTATTTTAAAAATAGTGATGTGCTATGAAAGTAGCAAAATGCCGATATTGTCTTCATCACTTATTTGTATAGTCGGTTCACTATAATTTAGATACAAGGAAGGCGAGTGAAAGTACTACAAATAGTAGACTGAGCGAGCCTAACGCCGTAGCTGATTTATAGAGGATTGACTATACTTCTAAATTTATAACTCTAATAAGGATAACTATATGAATATTAAATTATCTCAGCACCTACCAAAAACTCATACTCAAAAAATTCTAAAAAAAGAAGCCAAAAGCAAAGACGAAGCCTGTTTGGTAGTCTTAGTGGATGATAAAAAGAACATCCTTGCTGAATCAGTGTTGGCAGACTATAGCGCTCGTATTGAGCAATTGATTGAAGTCTCTCACTTCAACGGTAAAGTTGGTGAAACGGTTGTCGACTATGCCTTAGCGGGTGATAAAAAAACCACCAAGCAAAACCCTGTCCAGCTATTGTTGGTCGGTGTCGGTAACGTTGATAAACTCAACAATACCATCCTGCAAAAAATCACCAAAACCATCTATAGCAGCACACAAAAACGGGTAGCTTCTATTACTGTTGCCTTAGGTGACGCGCTGGAAGAAAACCAGTTTGGTCAATTCGCGCTTAACTTGTTGGCAGCGACTTATCGTTTTGATAAATATAAATCTGAGCAAAGTACCCCAGAATTAACCGATATCTATTTAGTTGCTGATGAATCACTACAGCCAGCATTGGACTTTGCTCAGTCAGTTTTTGCCGGTCAAAGTTTGACTCGCGACGTGGCTAATGAGCCTGGTAACATTTGCTTCCCTGCCTATATGGCAGAGCAAGCAGAAGCGTTGGCAAAAACCTATCCTGACTTATTAAAAGTTACGGTATTGGGTGAAGAAGAAATGTCAGCGCTAGGCATGGGTTGCTTCTTAGCTGTGGCACAAGGCTCTGCTAAAGAAGGTAAGCTGGTCATCATGGAATACTATGGCAAGTCAAAATTCAGTGCCAACACTGGTAAATCTACCCTTAGCAGCGCAAAAGTAACGGGCGGTCTCAAAGCTTTGGCGGATAAACTACCAACCAAAGCGGCTAACAAAAAAGCCGCTAAAAACAACGATGACGTGCAAGCTGCCAATGATGACGCACCTATCGTATTGGTCGGTAAAGGCGTAACCTTTGACTCAGGTGGTATCTCAATCAAGCCCGGTGCGGCGATGGATGAGATGAAATTTGATATGGGTGGTTCAGCGTCGGTACTCGGTACGATTAAAGCGCTATGTGAAGCGCGTCTACCGATTAACGTTGTGGGTGCGCTCGCCTGTGCGGAAAACATGCCATCAGGTGATGCAACGCGCCCAGGTGATATCGTAAAAGCCATGAACGGCAAATCGGTTGAAATTTTAAATACCGATGCGGAAGGTCGATTAGTACTGGCAGATACTTTATGCTATGTGCAACGCTATCAGCCAAAAGCCATTATCGATGTGGCCACATTGACGGGTGCTTGTGTCGTTGCTTTAGGTCATGTACGCTCAGCTGTATTCAGTAATGATGAAGATGTCTTGTTTGATTTAGAAAATGCCAGTAACCTATCTGGTGATCTCATTTGGCATATGCCGTTGGATGATGAATATCAGTCATTAATCGACTCGCCTATCGCTGATATGCAAAACATCGGTGGTAAAGGTGCAGGTGCAGTGACTGCTGCATGCTTCTTGTCGCGCTTCGTCGAAGAAGGTCAAGCATGGGCGCATCTAGACATCGCTGGCACGGCATGGAACTCGGGTAAAGATAAAGCAGCCACTGGTCGCCCTGTACCGCTATTTATGCAATACTTAAAAAACAGCGCGAATATGGTCTAATCCGTTGACGAAAACCAACTTATGAAAACTACTTTATGAAAATCAGTTTATGAAAGTTAGCTTTTATGTATTAAGCGACAGTAAAGCTCAAGATTTCTTGGGCTTTATTTGTCAGTTGACCCAAACGGCGCTCAATAAAAGCAATCAGTCGTTGCTAATTCTTATTGAAAAAGACGATGAATTATCATCCTCGCTTGATGAAGCACTATGGGCACAAGAGGCGACGAGTTTTATACCGCATCAACGCCTGTTCGCTAACGGTGCTGAAAATGCTGATACTGACAGCAATGATACTGAGGTTGCTACCAATACCAACGAACAGTTAGCGCCTGTTCTGCTTGGCGGATATATGCCAGCAGATTTCAATGGTATCGTCATTAATACAACGGCACAGCCTGTGAATACCTTTATGCAAGCGACCAGTAATGCTCAGCCTACCCGTATTCTTGAGCTGATTAAACCTGACGCGACGAGTGTGCAACAAGGTCGTGACAAGTATAAGCACTATCAACAATTAGGCTATGAGCTGACCCACTTTAAAGTCTAACCTCTAGTATCTCTTCTATTTTTTTACGATAAAAAACACTTTCATCTTCCTTATACAACGCTATGCTCTTAGCTCTATACGCCCTCCTATATGCTTAGATGTGTATGGGTTAAAGGTAGGCGCTTATCCTAAAAAATGCTACCATCCTTCGATTAGTTTTCCGTTTTCATTATAAATGTCTTATTTATCGTCGAAACTGTTTTAAGTGGCTACAAGGCAACCGAGCGCAAATCGTACACTTAGGTACAGGAAGCGAGGGTAACGCCGTAACCATTTACAAATGCTTCGACCATATCGACTAACTCGAGGTTGTATAGATGCGTTCATTGATTGCGATGTACCAGCGTATAGGGCTGGTGCCGCTCATTATTATTGGTTTAATATTAGGGGTATTAATTGGTTGGTTGGCACCAGATACCGGTATAGCACTAGGCTTATTGGGTACGCTATTTGTGGGTGCACTAAAAGCGGTGGCGCCGATACTGGTATTTATTTTGGTCATCGCAGCGATTAGTCAGCATCGTAGTGGCAATGAAGTCTTCGTCAAGCCTGTGCTCATTATGTATATGTTCGGCACTTTTTTGGCCGCCCTCACTGCGGTGGGCGCAAGCTTCTTATTCCCGACCGAGCTGACGTTAGTGAATGCTACTATCGAGCAAGTACCACCGGCGAACCTCAAAGAGGTGTTGACCAATTTGCTGATGAATTTGGTTGCCAACCCTATCAACGCCATCGCTGAAGCCAACTATATCGGTATATTAGCGTGGGCAATCATCATTGGCTTTGCGCTGCGTCAAGCCAGTGATACGGCTCGTACTGTCGTCGGTGATTTTGCGGATGCTATCTCGCAAGTCGTGAAATGGGTCATTGCTCTAGCGCCCTTTGGTATCTTAGGTCTAGTTGCCAATACCGTCGCGGAGACAGGCTTTGGTGCATTAGCGGGTTATGCGCGTATCTTAATGGTACTGGTCGGTTGTATGCTATTTATCGCCTTGGTCGCCAACCCCATTATCGTGCTGATTAAGACGGGCAAAAACCCTTACCCACTGGTATTCACTTTCTGCGCGAATCTGGTATTACCGCCTTCTTTACCCGTAGTTCGGCGGCCAACATTCCCGTCAATATGAACCTTGCACGTAAACTGGGTCTGCATGAAGACACTTATTCAGTAACGATTCCACTGGGCGCGACCATTAATATGGCAGGCGCGGCGATTACGATTAACGTCTTAACGCTGGCTGCAGCTCATACCTTGGGTATCGAAGTGACGTTCGCTTCAGCGCTGCTACTCAGTCTGGTGGCAACCATTAGTGCTTGCGGTGCGTCTGGTGTCGCCGGTGGTTCATTGCTACTGATTCCACTAGCTGCTAGCTTATTCAACATTCCAAATGATATCGCTATGCAAGTAGTTGCGATTGGCTTTATCATCGGGGTGATACAAGATTCTGCAGAAACAGCGCTGAACTCGTCAACGGATGTACTATTTACGGCAGCAGCTGATCCGACCTACTCTCGTTAATTTATAGAAAATAAAACGCTATAAATAGAGAAAATAAAAAGGGCCCAATTTATCATTGAGGCCCTTTTTTATTGGCTATCATTTATTAGTGTCGTGGCAGCTTACCAAAAGACCAGTACACAAATATAGACGCTAATGAAATAAAAATCATGAAATATCTTAATCGTTTTTTATCACTCTCAAGTATTGCTACAGTGTCGTCATAACTACGTATAACTTTATCTTCTGACTCTAAAGTGACCACCTGCAGCCTGTTATTGGATAAACTTGGAAAACCTTCTTGTTCATACCATCCAACAGTGGCTATCTGACCAATATAGGGCTCAAAATCTTCATTTGAACCACAACTGCGGTCAGATGTACCAAAAAATGCTTGTGAATATGCGCATGAAAACTCCAGTATTGTTTTGGTCTTTTTATCATAAAAAGCCAAATATTGGTGCGTCGACTTTGAGTCAGGATCAGGCCTCACTCTCAAAACATCTAGCTTGCCAGAATAATAATGTAGCTCGTTTTCCTTAGGGAAACTCATATCAGGATATGCCGTCATTAGCACACCACTCACAACAAATAAATTCACAGCAAGAAAGAAATCAAGTTTTCTAATAGGAGTAAATTTGACCACTAATTATTTCACCTCAATATCCACTTCAATCACTGGTGCTTGCAGGTCTAGTTGGCGTTTTAATTGGCGTAGTTGCTCCACCTCATCTAACAGCTCAAGTATTAAACCAATCGCAGGGACACTGGCTTCAAAGTCGCGGCTAAGTCGTGAAGCACGACGCACGGTCGTCAGCTGATAACCAGTAAACTGCTCTCGTTCTGGTACATCATATTCAATAATATTTTCTTCAATCAATTCGATGACCCATTGGCGCTCTTGGCCACAGGCAGATACTAGCTCATCTAAGCTCATGATAATATCGGTCAATTCAGGCGAGTGTTTCATAGCTATTATCCTCGTTTGTGCTTTATTTCATCGTTTATCGTATGGTCTTCATCTTTGTTACAGTGGTATCAGATTGTTATTAAGCACTGTCATTAAGCTGTTACCAAACCAAGCATTGCCATTAGCGTTCTATACTCGTCTCGGCAAAGGCTTGTTTTAGTTGCTCATAAGCTTGGGTGGCAGTCTCACTGCTAATATCAGGGTTAACAATATTTAAGGTTAAGTACAAATCACCCGCTTGTTTGGCAGGGATACCCTTACCTTTTAAGCGCAAGTTGCTACCAGATTTACTGTTTTTAGGGACAGTCACACCAAGCATACCTGCTGGCGTACTGAGGTTAATTTTTTCACCCAGTGCGGCTTCCCATGGTGCTATATTTACGGTTTGATAGACATCAGCTCCTTCGATACGAATGTTATCGGCGTGCTGGATTTTAACTTTTAAGAATAAATCGCCATTTTTACCACTACCGCCGCCAGCAGCACCTTGCCCTGTCAGGCGAATTTGCTTGCCATCAGTAATGCCTTTAGGGATTTTTATTTTGAGCGTTTTATTTTCATAATCGACGCTGCCATTAGGTTGACGGACGGGAACGTTCAATTTAATACTATAGTCATTGCCATTATAGACCGACGCCAAATCAACGTTGATTTCCGCATGTTGGTCTTGACCCTTGCTATCTTGTGCGCCAAAACCACCACCAAATTGATCGAAGCCAGCACTTTGAGAGCGGCTACCTGCCTGCCCATTGGTTGAGCCACGTGCGCCACGACCAAATGCCGAGAATATATCATCGAAGCGAAAGCCACCATCGCCGTAGGCTGCGCCATCACCAAACTGGTCTTTGATATCTTCCCAGCGAAAGCCACCCTGCCCAGCGCCTGCTGATTGACCGCCGAAGCCACCAAAACCGCCAGTGCCAGCTTGACCAGCAAACGGGTTGTTTAGCATCGCGTCATATTCAGCACGCTTGTCTTTATCTCGAATGGTTTCGTAAGCGTTATTGATTTCAGCAATCTTGTTATCCGCGTCCGGATCGTCACTGACATCTGGATGAAATTGACGAACGAGCTTACGGTATTTTTTCTTGATATCAGCGTCTGAGGCGTCTTTTTTGACCCCTAAAATGTCGTAATAGTTTTTTTCTGCCATATTGTTTTTCCTTATCGTATATATTTCTAATTATTCAGTTAATACATAATATGGGGATAATGAGTCAATATTTCATTTTTTCGCTTGCTGCTGCCATTAATAAGGGAGTATTAGTAATACAGTAATGATGACAAGCGAGGCTCGACGTTGGGTTATCTGAATGACCTAATCCCTCATTATTCGCATGTGTCACTATATTGATGTGTGTCACTGTATTAGCGTTTATCACTATGATTCTGGCATCATTTTTCTTTGACAACTGTTGGCGTAATGTCAATTTGGTTTACATGCTTTTATGGCTCACTACCAGTGAGGCTTTATCTGTCTACTTACTTTTAGACGGCAGAATATGTTTTTTCAAAGCATTGCACTGGTAAACACTTGGTATTACAAAATTCAAAAACCGTTTAATCAAAACGATGAAAATATTATTGCTAGATACTTTTGATAATACCCGACTTCTTACACCTTACAAAATAGTAATAATATAGCAAGTTTTATTTACATTATTTTTTACTCAATTTTTTATTCCAAATATGACCGCGTTAAATCACACTAACATACTGATTCAAAATGCCGTTGCAAGCACCTTTTATAAGGGCTGAGCCTTAAGAAAGCCTTGCTTAAACGGCTCCTAACCTCGTCTGAGGGCAATTAATTTTTCTTTTAAATCAATGCTTTATTCTACATTTTTACTGGTCATTAGTTGATTATTACTATGGAAATATTTGACCTCTAGCGTTCTTTTACAGAGCAGTAAGGATATGACAAGCTATGTACGTTAAAATGGATATAGTGTTCATGCTCATAGGGAGTATGGACGATATAGGCAAGCCTACCTGTCTATTTTATAAATCGCTTAAAGGTATTAAATGTCTTATTTCATCAAGTCTTTAGTTATCACTTTATCACTACTGTTAAGTACCACAGTGTTCGCTGGTAATACCAGCTATTACGGTAGTAAGTTTCACGGTAAGCGTACAGCCAGTGGCAGTATCTTTAACATGAACTCTTTGACCGCTGCGCATAAAACCTTGCCATTCGGTACGAAGGTACAAGTGACCAATAAAAAGACCAAGCAGAGCGTGATCGTAAAAATTACGGATAGAGGGCCTTTCATTCGAGGACGCATTCTTGATTTATCTAAAGCTGCTGCTAGTCAGATAAACTGCGAGCTTTGTACGACCACAATGAAAATACTCTCTTATGGTGATGGTAAATACCGTCTGCAATAATGTAATAAAAAGGGAGAGCTAACGCTCTCCCTTTTTTTATGCTTGTTATTATCAGTGAATAACCACTTCACCCATCATGAAACCTATTTATTCAAAACCAGCTTCCATTTCCTCTAGCGTCGTCATAGACAGCAATAGTTTCTCTTCATTGTCGCTGTGCTGCTGCTGTAGCGCTGTTTGTTCATTGAGCAAAACCAATAAATCAGACTTACGGCTTTCTTCATATAGCTGAGTATTAGCCAGCTTTTCTTCTAAAGCCATGAGCTGCTCATCAATGTTAGCCAATGCCTTTTCTGTATTTTCGATATCACGACGTATCGGCGCGGTCAATTTACGTTGTTCAGCGGCCATTTTGCGCAGCGCATCTTTACTAAGCGTTGGTTGAGCAGCTTCGTTTTTTGCTGGTGCTTTGCTAGTAGAGGAAGAATTGTTGGATACTCCTTCAGCTGTTTCACGTGAAACAAACTTCTTATTCGCTTTTTTATTCTTTTTCTTACTGCTGCTTTTGTCTGTTGAATTCTCTTGCTTGCGCTTTTCTGCCAGCCACTTACCATAGTCGCTGATGTCACCATCGAACTCATCGATTTGACCATCATGGACTAAGTACAGCTCATCACAGACGTTGGCAATCAACTCGCGATCATGCGATACCAGTACCACTGCCCCTTCAAACCCTTGCAAGGCGATGGTCAATGCTTGGCGCATTTGTAAATCCAAATGGTTGGTTGGCTCATCGAGTACAAGGACGTTCGGACGTTGCCAAACGATCAAAGCTAGCGTTAAGCGCGCACGCTCGCCACCAGAGAATAGCTCACTGATGGTATCGATACGGTCGCCACGGAAATCAAAGCTACCTAAAAACGAGCGCAGCATCGCATCAGACGTTTTACCTGCTAGGCGACGTAACATCTCGATTGGGGTTGCCTTAGGATCAAGGATATCCATTTGATGCTGATTAAAGTAGCCAAGTTTGAGCGTATCTGAAACCTTGTAACTGCCTTTTAATACACTAAGCTCACCGACCAAGGCTTTAACCAACGTCGATTTACCCGCGCCATTCATCCCAAGCAGCCCGATACGAGTATCAGGGGTCACTTGCACATTGGCATTATAAAGTAGGGGCGTATCGCTATAACCAATATCGGCATCGGTTAGCTCAATCAATGGCGAGCTCATATTCGCTGGCTCATAAAAGCGGAACGAAAACGGGTTGTCTGCCATCATTGGTGATAGCTCTGCCATGCGCTCAAGCTGCTTGATACGGCTCTGTGCTTGTTTGGCCTTACTGGCCTTGGCACGGAAGCGACGAATAAAGTCATCCAAATGTGCCTTAGTCGCTTCTTGCTTTTCAAACGCTTGCTGCTGCTGCGCCATACGCTCATGACGGGTACGGATAAACTGCTGATAGTTACCCGTATAAAGGGTGATTTTTTGCTGCTCAACGTGCAAGATATGACCGACAGTATTGTCTAAGAAGGTTTGGTCATGTGAGATCACGATGACCAGACCGGTAAAGGCATTAATCCAAGTCTCAAGCCACAGAATGGCATCCAAGTCCAAATGGTTGGTTGGCTCATCGAGTAGCATTAAGTCAGCACGGCTCATCAAGGTTTTGGCGAGGTTTAAACGCATACGCCAACCACCCGAAAACCCTTCTACGGGCAGCTCATGCTGATTGGTATTAAAACCAAGACCCGCCATGATTTGCGCGGCTTTAGTCGGTGTACGATAGCCATCGATCTCATCAAACTGCTGATGCAACACCCCAATCTGCTCATCACTGACACTGCTCAAATCATTTAAAGCCGCGTTAATCTCATACCACTGCTCGTCACCACTTAACACATAATCAATCGCCGTTTGTGCACTCGCACCCACTTCCTGCGCCATATGCGCCACATGCCAGCTATCAGGAATGCTCACTTCGCCCCTATCAAGGGTAACCTCGGTATCGCCTGTGCCCATTCGCGTCAGTAATAAGGCAAACAAAGTCGATTTACCAGTGCCGTTATTGCCCGTTAAGCCAACTTTGTGGCCCGGATGTAGCTGGAAGCTTGCCCCTGCAAACAACTCACGACCATCACGGCGAACACCAACGTCTTTAAATTCGATCATATAATTTCTTCATCTCAACAGTAATATAAAATATAAGGCAATAAAAAACACACATCTGGCATGTTAACTGGCGGCTATTATTTCAAACGCTTGCCCCATAGGCAAACGATTAAATAACTATTTCAAAACCAAGCAGTTATTGTGCTAAAAAAGCCAGTCTTAAAACCCGTATGGATGATGATCCCTCTTGACAAACTAATCGTGACCCCCATTATGATATACTGCCAAAAGCGTAATGCCTGCAGACAACTAAAGGGTTGTGATGGCGCAACTACCAACCTTATAATAACCAAACGACATTGCTATAACGACAGCACCCAATTGAATCAAACGCCGCGCGTATCTTTATTTGCAACGATATCAGTTGCAAACCCAAACAGGACGACGACCGCATTTGATCCTAGCAACTGAGGTAGATATGAACGAATCAGCCAACCAATTTAATCCAAGCTCAAGCCAGCCGGTAGATCCTACCGTATTAAGCCTAACCGACAGTGCAGCACAAAAAGTGCGGCGCTTGCGCGAAGAAGAAGGTGACAGCGATCTTATGCTGCGCGTCTATGTGACTGGCGGCGGCTGCTCAGGTTTTTCTTACGGCTTTAACTTTGCCAATGACCTAAATGAGGACGATGCCAACTTTGACAATGGCGACGTCACTCTAGTGGTAGACTCTTTAAGCTATCAGTATCTGCAAGGCTCTACCGTTGATTATACCGAAGGACTAGAAGGCGCGCGCTTTATCGTCACCAACCCGAACGCCACGACTACTTGTGGTTGCGGCTCGTCATTTTCCATCTAAGTTAAATAGTGGATTTAGGCTTTTGATTGATAACTATTATTAATCAATGCTAAATAAATAGAAAACTATTGTGATAAATTAAGTGTACGGTTGTATACTTAATATTATATTGCGCGCCGATAATCCGACTAAAAGCCTATTTGGTCGGTTTTTTATTGTTTTATTATAAGGATATGCTTAAATATCACCATATTTTTAGTAGCTACATTAATCAATTTGAATTTAAGCTGATTAATCGAAGCTATTAATTGATGACATTTTTGAGAAACTCTCTTTATATCCCAAACAATTAAGGTACATGACCAATGGCTAAATTAACACTTGACGCACTAAATGACATCGACGGCTTTATTGCAGCTGCGCTAGTAGACAGCGAATCTGGTCTTGCAATGGCCACGCTTGGTTCTGGCATCGATCTTGAGCTTGCCGCTGCTGGTAACACGGAAGTATTGCGCTCTAAACGTAAGGTTGCCGCAGCACTAGGTCTGAATGAGAGCATCGAAGATATCCTGATTACCCTAAGCAAGCAGTATCACTTGCTACGTCCATTAGTACGCAACGACAACTTGTTCTTATATCTTGTGCTTGATCGTCAAAAGTCAAACCTAGCGATGGCACGTCATAACCTAAAAAGCTTTGAAACTGAATTAGATTTTTCTTAAGTCAGTAATGAGCCCGTTATAACTCAATCATTTGCTCGTGACAATACCCGCACTGAGCTTGATTACTCGTAGCGTTCTAAAGCATCTACCCACTTGGTAGGTGCTTTTTTTAGTTTAGCCAATCCCTTGTTTTTGGCAATAAATTTTTTATTATCAATGATATAGACAACAATCACTTACTGACCTAAAGTATTCATGAGTAACTATAAAACGTGTAATACCGACGTAAATACGCCAAGTTTATTAGCCAAATAGTCATCGACCGACTTTAAGCAAAGCTTATTGTATTTGTAATTGTCCGTGGTTTTCAGGGTGGCTTTGAGCTAAACTGACGTCATTATTAATCTAAATACCTACCTCTTTTATGGTCATACACCTGTCGTGTTTTGAGCCGCCATAACAAATAACAATAGATGACTATTATGAGTAATTTTGCACATAGCTTTGTTAGTTTTGAAATCCCTAATTGGTTTGATACCCAGCACTTAGCGGGTATGCTGCGCGGTATCGAAAAAGAAGGTCTGCGCGTCAAGCCCGATGGCTATTTGGCGCAAACGCCGCACCCAATCAAACTTGGCTCCAAGCTCACGCATCCCTTTATTACAACCGATTATTCTGAGAGCTTGCTTGAGCTCATCACTGACCCAAAAACCAGCCCCAAAGAGACGCTAAATATGCTGCGTCAGCTCCATCTTTTAGTGTACCAAGGTATGCCTGAAGGTGAGCTCATGTGGCCACTATCGATGCCATGCATGCTGTCATCCAAAGACGAAGACATCCCTTTGGCGGATTATGGTAGCTCTAACACGGGTAAGCTAAAAACGTTATATCGTAGTGGTCTGGGTATTCGTTATGGTCGCCGCATGCAGACGATTGCTGGTTTGCATTACAACTTATCTTTCGGTGACAACCTATTCGAAGCGTGGCAAGCAAAAGTACCAGCTGCGCAAAGCCAAACGTTGACAGAATTTAAGAATGAGAAGTACCTAGGTCTGATTCGCAACTTTAAGCGTCTGACCAGTCTGGTACTGTATTTGCTAGGCGCCAGTCCCAGTGTCTGTCCTTGTTTTATAGCAGGACGCGAGCACGATTTAGAGCTGCTCAACGATTCAACTTATTACAAGCCTGCAGCGACCAGCCTACGTATGGGCAAGCTTGGCTATACCAATAGTGTGCAAGAGCAGCTGGATATTCGCTATAACTATCTACCAGAGTATGTCGCTGGCCTACGCCGCGCGATTCAAACGCCGCACGAGAGCTTTGAAAAGCTTGGTTTGGATGATGCTGAGGGTCATCCTATCCAGATCAATAACCATATTCTACAAATAGAAAATGAATACTATAGCCCTATCCGCCCCAAACAAATTGCGATGAGTGGCGAGACGCCTACCGAAGCGCTGGAGCGTCGCGGCATCGCTTACGTTGAGTTCCGCGCTATTGATCTCGATCCTTATAGCGATATCGGTATCCGTCTATCGAGCGCTTGTTTTTTAGAAGTGATGGCGCTTTATTGCTTGCTAAATGATTCGCCTGAATTGATGCCTGAGGAAGAAGAAGCGCTGGCCATCAATCTTGAGCGCGTGGTCAATGAAGGTCGCCGTGACAATTTGCACATCATTAATAATGGTGCGGAGCAATCACTAGAAAGCTGGATGTTGATACACCTAGATCGTATGCAACCTCTAGCCGCCCTACTCGATGCGCACTATGGTGGTAATGACTACCGTGCGGCGGTAGCATTGATGCAAGGCAAAGCGGGACATTCTGAATCGACCATATCGGCGCAAGTAAACTCTGATAGCAAACGTCTAGGCAGTTTATGGCAGCTGGGCTTTACCTTAGCGCAGCAGCATCGCGATTCTCTCTTGCAACAAACTCTTAGCCCCAACAACCAAGCCAAATATGAAGTATTGGCTGAAAAATCAATACTTCAGCAAGCAGAAATTGAAGCCGCCGAGACCGAAGACTTTATGGACTTCTTACAACAGTATCGCTAATTAACGTTTTCTATTGTTCATGGTATTTTATTGTTTATAGGGCGTGTTGAACATTCGACCATGGCACTGACAGAGACTATTTTTTAGGCGATTCAACGTTAAAAATCTTAAGTTTAGTCTTTCTAAACGTCTATTTTTAACACAGAAGCGGCAAAAAACAGTCCTGTCCCTACGGGCTGATGCTAAAATCGCCCCATACTGCGTTGCAAGTCTAGCTAAGGTGTTAACATTATCGTCGACTTGCGCCTTGTATGAAACCATTTTAGCAATCAGCAGTGCCTATTTGTGAATGTTCAACACGCCCTAGTGTTTTATTGATTATTTTATAAGAGTATTTGACCAATGCTAAAGCTAACCACCTACCGTAACTTGCAAGTCTTTTTGGTATTAATGGCAGTGATAGGAATGAGCTTTGCGCTGTTTTATTTACAGCGCCATCTGGGTCTATCACCTTGCCCACTTTGTATTTTTCAGCGTATCGGCCTGATGGTTATGGGTGGCTTTGCCTTAATAGCAGCACTGTTTAATCCGAAATCTAAAGTGGTAAGACTTATATTATGGCTTGGTAGCTTAGCAGGTATCGGCTGGGCTACTGCGGTTGCTGCGCGTCATGTCTGGTTACAACACTTGCCCGCTGACCAAGTCCCTTCTTGTGGTCCGGGATTAGACTATTGGCTCGACACCTTACCAATGAAGCAAGTCTTGAATGAAGTGTTTGCTGGTTCTGGTGAGTGTGCTGAGATTGCTTGGCGATTTATGGGCTTGAGTATTCCTGAGCAATCACTGATTCTTTTTAGCATTCTATTGATAGTGCATGTAATAATATTATGGCGCATCGTACGCCCTGCTACCCCTATTCGTCGTGCTTAACAGCAATCGGCGCGGCTAACTACCAAGCAAGATAACGCTTTATACTTTTATACAATGGCAAATATCTAACATAAAGGGATTTGCCATTTTTTTATGCGCTTTCTTTTTTATGCGCTGTATTTATTGCTGTTATTGAATCGCTATTATTTATTATAAGTGTCGTTATAAGTGCTACCCTATCTGTTCTCCCATCGAGTTGATTATAACAAAAAGTCCACATAGATATCTTTGAGCTTTGGTATGGTGAGACAGCTTGTATACTTAACTGGTATAATGATGTGTTTTAATTATACATTCGTTAACTATCAACCATTAGCTACCAGCCATTAGCTACTAGCCATTAATGAACAAGCACAATGTTCAATATCTATAGCTCAGCCTTATTATTAATCGATACCAACCGATAAAACAATGCCGTCAGACGCCTAATACGGACTCAGTAAGCTCGTCCGCTTTTATCTCTGATAACAGCCATTGAGCTTCGGCGATCGCGCTGGCTCGGTCATAATTGACAATACTCGTAACGTTTCTAGAATCTATTTAAAAACTGTTTTTGGTATGCCATGATATATCTTACGTCTATTTTTTCTACCAGTTCTAATATCATAAGACGCGCTCGTCGACCCTTATTAGCCGTGCCTATCTGCTTACTGCTTATTGGTTGCGACAGCTCTTCGTCGACGACCAATAAAGGCATAAGCACTAAAGTTGCCCCCGTCGATAATACGGAAAACGCTGCTCTGCAAGATGCTGCGCAAGACAATCAGCAAACGGATACTGATATATCGGCCAATGCAGATACAGGTCAATCGCTCATTAACGCCGCCCAACCCGATGATGACACGCATACACGTCACTCACTCATGATCTCAGAGCCAAATGATAATAGTGCATTACAGGCTACGTTAATGGGCGATTATGGTGGTATGGTTCCTTGCGCATCTTGCGACAATATCGATCTTACTCTGAACTTATTCGCCGATGGTTCAGTGTTAAAAACCAGCCTCTATAATAGTGCTGAGCCGCCGCGCCAGCCATTGCTCGAGTCGGGTATTTATCGCCAAGACAATGATACAATTACGATTGTTTATGAAAGTAAGCATATCGAAACCTATCATATCCAAGACAACCATCTGGTGATGATGGATGAGTACAAAAATCCCAACGGCGACTATACCTTGTCACGCAGATAAAAGTGCAGCAGTATAAAAGATTGAATACACTCAATCTAATGATGCCAAATAAGCAGTCGCATAACGCCTATCTATTGGGCGTTTTTTATTGGTCATCCAACAGTGTTTACTTTACAATAAGTGCCTGCTGGCTATAGAACAACCGAGCGCAAATAGGTCGTTTAGTATAGCAAGCGAGGTTTGCGCCGTAACCATTTATCAATGCTCTGATATAGCCAGCACTCGTGACCAATAGGTTGGGTACGTCCTAAAATACGCAGCGCTTTGATGTTGCTACCTTTTCGGATAACTCTACAATTTCATTTTCTTATTCAAGCTCGTACGGAACGTCTATGCATATTCATATTCTTGGTATTTGTGGTACTTTTATGGGCTCATTGGCCTTATTGGCACGCGAGCTTGGACATACGGTCACGGGCTCAGATGCCAATGTCTATCCACCGATGTCTACCCAACTTGAAGATGCGGGCGTGACGATTGAGCAAGGCTATCTGATAGAGCACTTGCAGCCAGCGCCAGATTTAGTCGTCGTTGGTAACGCCATGAAGCGCGGGATGGATGTCATCGAATATATGCTAGACACAGGTCTACGCTATACTTCAGGGCCACAATTTTTGTCTGAAAAAGTGTTGCAGTCGCGTCACGTCATCGCCGTTGCCGGTACTCATGGTAAAACCACGACGACGACCATGCTTGCCTGGATACTGCATTATGCAGGTATTGATGCGGGGTTTTTGATTGGTGGTGTGCCGCTAGTCGATACCACTGACGAGCATTTGCAGCAAGTTTTTGCACATAGCAGCTATTTGGGTGCTGAAAAAACCAATGATGCAGCAGAAAAAACTGGCTATTTCGTGATTGAAGCTGATGAGTATGATTCGGCATTTTTTGATAAGCGTTCAAAATTCGTTCATTATCGCCCGCGTACCGCTATTTTAAACAACCTTGAATTTGATCATGCTGATATTTTTGCAGATCTCGATGCTATCCAGACCCAGTTCCATCACATGGTACGCATGATTCCAAGTACCGGCAAAATTATCATGCCGGCAGCAACTATTAGCTTAGAAGATACCTTGGCAAAAGGCGTTTGGACGCCTATTTGGCGCACGGCAGTGATTGACTCAACAGAGGCTAATGCTAATGACGGCGACAATAATACGACTCTAAAAAACAGTAGCGACTGGCAAGCCGAACTTATTAGCAAAGACGGCGGTCAATTCAAGGTTAGTTTCGCAGCTGATAAAGAAGCCACAGCGCTCATCGATTGGTCGATGAGCGGTATTCACAACGTCAATAATGCACTGGTTGCTGTCGCCGCTGCCTATAATGTTGGCGTCGATGTCAAAACTGCTTGCGCAGCGTTATCAGCATTTGCTGGTATCAAGCGTCGTATGGAACTCATCGGTGATGTAAATAATATTTTAGTGTTTGATGACTTTGCCCATCATCCGACTGCCATCACCACCACGTTGGATGGTGCCAAAAAGAAACTGGCTGATAGACGCATTTGGGCAATCATTGAGCCACGTAGTAACACCATGAAAATGGGCATTCATCAAGACAGTTTGGCTGAGTCTGCTGCCCTCGCCGACTATACACTTTGGTATGAGCCTACTGGTCTCGAATGGGGTCTAAAAGACGTCATCGACAATGCCAATACTGCCAATCCTAATATCGACAACCAACAGGTACTCTCTAGCGTCGATGCTATTATTGAACATATCACTAGCCATGCAAAAGCTGGTGATGCGATTGTCATTATGTCTAATGGCGGCTTTGAGAATATTCATCAGCGCCTATTAACCGCCTTGCGCGAGCAATAGTTCAACCGACCAATCAAAACTACTGTCAGAATGATAGCGTCGCTTATTAATCATAAACGGCGCTATTTTTATGCTCATCTTTTATAAATTATAATCAACTCAGACTAGGGTCTGTTGAATATTCAAATATTAGCGACATTGCTACCTTTTTAACCTTTCGTTTACCTATTGCACCTGTGCGATAGCAATTCGAGGTTTTTTCTCACATAGCCCGTACACTGGTAACATTTTGTGCTTACTCTTATTCCTATAGAGTCCTTACAATGTATTTATCAAAGCCATCAATAATTAATAATACATTTAAATTACAATAAATTAGGAGAATGAAATGGGCTTTATTTGGATGATTATCGTAGGTTTGGTCGCTGGTCTATTAGCACGAGCAATTAAGCCAGGTAGCGACCCTATGGGTTGGATTATGACCATTGTCTTGGGTATCGTTGGTGCTTTATTGGGTGGTGTCATTGCTAGCGTTATCGGCATAAATGCTGATGGTGGCTTTACTGGTCTAATATTCTCAGTAATCGGTGCCATTATCTTGCTCTTCATCTATGAGATGATCATGAGCAAACGTGGTGTATAACCTCTAATTAAACAGTTTGGTCAGACAAAGTGAGCAAAACCACTTGAGTTGAACCAACGAGCGTTTAACCGAGACCAATCGAAAAGCCTTGCTATTTGCAGGGCTTTTTTATGATCCTAATAAAAGTAACTATCTTGGTTTTTACTATGCTAAAAAGTAATAGTTGCGCGAAAGTATTGATAAGCATTACTTTTGTCCCCATTTATCTTATAATATCAACCCTATTTTGTCCTTATCATTGAGGTGAGCGTTATGGCTTTACTCCCTATCTTAAGCTATCCAGACCCGCGCTTACGCACGATTGCGAAGCCTGTCAAGGAAGTCACTGCTGAAATCAAAACCTTAATCGCTGATATGATTGAGACCATGTATGACGCCCAAGGTATTGGTCTGGCTGCCAGTCAAGTCGATCGTCATATTCAGCTCATCGTTATCGATTTGTCAGAAGATAAAAACGATCCAAAGGTTTTTATTAACCCAAAAGTCACGCCATTGGTAGAAGAAAAGCAACCGTACGAAGAAGGTTGTTTGTCAGTCCCTGAGGTCTATGATAAAGTTGAACGCCCTAATAAAGTGCGCATTGAAGCCTTAGATGAGAACGGCGAAAAGATCGATGAAGAAGTCGAAGGCCTACTTGCCGTCTGTATCCAGCATGAGATGGATCATCTAAATGGGGTCATATTCGTCGATTATTTATCACGTCTTAAGCAAACGCGGGCACGTGATAAAGTTCGTAAAGTGCTCAAAATACGTGAAAAGCAAGGTGAGCCAGCCTCTGAAAAGCAGCCGCAAACCACCAACTCTTAATTGGATGCATTTATAGTTAATTCAGGACCTATTGTCCGATTATCTCAAGCATGCATTGGTTTTTATTATTCACCCTATCCTGTGTTAACTTAAGGTTCCCCACCATGACCATGATCAAAATTGACCAATATTTTGACCCTGCCGGCTGGCAGAAATTCACCAAAGCTGCCGAAGGTCGCGAAACCCCATTTTTAGTGGTGGACCTGAGTCGTATCAAAACCAAATATCATGAAATGGTTGGTTTTTTTCCGAATGCCAAGTTGCATTATGCGATGAAAGCCAGCCCTGCTGTCGAAGTCATTAATCTATTGGCTGAACTGGGCTCAAACTTTGATTGTGCGTCCATTTATGAGCTTGATCGTGTCCTTGACTGCGGCGTTGAGCCATCGCGTATTTCTTATGGCAACACCATCAAAAAAGCCGAGCACGTCAAATATGCTTTTGAGAAAGGCATTGATTTGTATGCGACCGACTCAGAAGCCGATCTAAAAAATATTGCCAAATACGCTCCTGGTTCAAAAATATTTGTGCGTATCTTAGTACAAGGCTCTGAGACCGCTGAGTGGCCATTGTCTCGTAAGTTTGGTTGCCATCCAAACATGGCAATTGAGCTGTTGATTCAAGCCCGTGATTTGGGTCTAGTGCCTTATGGTATCTCGTTCCATGTGGGTAGCCAGCAAAAAGATGTTGCCGCTTGGGATGATGCCTTAGCCAAGGTCAAATATATGTTTGACTGGATGAAAAACGAAGAAGATATTAAGCTGCAAATGATCAACTTAGGCGGCGGTTTTCCAGCCAATTATATTAGTGAAGTGAATCCCGTAAAAGTTTACGCTGAAGAAATCACTCGTTATTTGACGGATGATTATGATGAGGAAGATATGCCGGAGATTATCCTAGAACCCGGTCGCTCATTGGTCGGTGGTTCAGGGGTATTGGTCAGTGACGTGGTGCTCATTTCGCGTAAGTCGCATACTGACTTGACGCGTTGGGTCTATACTGATGTGGGTTTGTTCCAAGGCTTAATTGAAACCTTGGGTGAAGCGATTAAATATCCAGTTTATACGCCTAAGATGGAAACCTCAACCAGCGAAGGTACGGTCGTATTGGCCGGTCCAACCTGTGACTCAACCGATATCATGTATGAAGAAGCAGGTTATCAATTACCAGAAGAGCTAGAAATTGGCGATAAAATCTTTTGGTTAACCACGGGTGCGTATACCAACTCGTATTCATCGGTCGAGTTCAATGGTTTTCCACCGTTAGAAGTGGTTTATATTGATTAATTCTCAGTGAATGCTCAGCAATAAGAAAAGCGCGGTACTGTGATTAGCAGTGCCGCGCTTTTTTATGCTTTTTCATCTATCATCTATGCCGCCCATTATTATAATCATTTCTAAATAAAAGAAGCACAGATGTTATAACGCGCTACTGGGACAAATTTTTCTTGCTTGCTATGCCTACGCAGACAGAGGCTACAAAAAATTAGTCCCAGCAGCACTGTATTCTTTTAAAAAATAGATCAACTATAACTCCTTGAATAACAAGGAACGATGTAATACTAACTACTGCACTAACAGCGAGATAGGCATACTATTAGTGTTATTAACAGTGCGATTACTGCCATAGCTTGAGCGTTGGGTTTGATTATTCTGTGAAATCTGACCGATCGTCACCCACTGTCCACGTGGTACGACAATGGTACTATTTAAGCGCTGACCTTGAATAGCATTATAACTATTTTGCTTATAAGACGAATGAGAACGCACGAGCTGCTCATCAACTTGTGATAACTGCACTTCGACTTGCCCGTTTGGTATTAGCCGTGGCGTCACAGCAATGCCTTGCGTCGTTGGCAGTAATACTTGCTGCTGAATAATAATCTGCCCCGATGGTCGATTATAAGTTGGATACGTAGTGGCATGATAGGTTTGAGTCAGCGCATAGAGCGTGCCTGTACTAATGCTCGCGGCACTACCAGATAGCGTTTGTACTTGATATAAATTATTGCCTTGCTGCTGACTATTGCGCTGATTAATTATCTCTGAACCCTCAATGCCGCGATTGCTAATAATAACCTGACCTTGCTGAATATTACTTTGAGAATCACT
Source organism: Psychrobacter okhotskensis (assembly GCF_013248965.1). Classification (GTDB taxonomy): domain Bacteria; phylum Pseudomonadota; class Gammaproteobacteria; order Pseudomonadales; family Moraxellaceae; genus Psychrobacter; species Psychrobacter okhotskensis. Next base: position 54,777 of record NZ_JABRVQ010000003.1, read on the forward strand.
ATTATTACCAACACGCACAGCAACGATCAACGCCTGTGGTTGACCGTCAATTTGACTCAGTAATTGCTGTACCGCTTGATAATTAGCGGCGGTGGTATGCAATACCAGCTTATCCTGATAAGTAGACACCGTACCGCCATCGCGACTATTATTCAATTGCTGGCGTACCGCAGGCAACAGTGCATCACCACCATAGGTATGGATGACGTAGGTTTGAAAAGTAGCTGCTTGTACGACTATCGGCAGTACCGTTAAACTTAAAGTAAATGCTATCGGACGCTTATAACTTATGGCTTTGACAGTTTTTATATTTTTAACAATGTTAAGTATAGCCACTACCCGACCAAAACTCTCTCTTAAATGTTCGCTCAACTTATTCATAATTGACCTCTAACAATAGTTAAACGCTATCAAAAGCCATACTTAGCAGCTATCAAACCATCAGCAAAAACCCTTAGTCATTTAAGTATGAGGTATTTAAGCCTTATTCATTTAAGCCTTAGTCATTTAAGCCTAAAACATCCTGCATATTATATTGCCCGACTTCCTGCTTAATTACCCAAGTTGCCGCACGTACCGCACCAGCGGCAAAGGTCATACGCGCGCGCGCACGATGGGTAATCTCAACCACTTCACCATCTGCAATAAACATCACGGTATGATCGCCGATGATTTCACCGCCCCGTATCGCATGAATACCAATGCTACCCGCTTCGCGCTCGCCTGTTTGCCCTTCGCGACCATAGACAGCGACGTCCTTTAAGTTCTGTCCGCGAGCCTCTGCGACGGCCTCTGCCATCATGTAAGCTGTGCCTGATGGGGCATCGATTTTGTGCTTATGATGGGCTTCGATGACCTCTACATCCGCATCAGTGCCAAAGGCTTTGGCTGCCATGCCGAGCAACTTTAATGACAAATTAACGCCTGTTGAATAGTTACCCGCATAAACGATAGCAACTTGCTCACTCGCTTTTGCCAAGACTTTCTCTTGCTGCTCATTGAATCCTGTAGTGCCAATCACCATCGCCACCTTATGCGCTGCACAGATTTGCATATTTTGCTCAGTGGCATCTGGCAAGCTAAAATCAATCAGCACATCGATGTCATTAATGACTGTTTTTAAATCATCGACAATCTGTACATCTAAACGACCAATCGCTGCAACTTCGCCCGCATCTGCACCGACAAGGCTTGAACCTTGACGTTCAATCGCAGCGTTAAGCGCAGTTTGCGAGTTGTCCTGTACCGCTTCAATAAGCATACGCCCCATACGCCCACCGGCACCGATGACACCGACTTTAATAGCTTGGTTTTTTACTTGTTGACTCATATCTCTGTCCTAAATATTTTATTTTTAATAAAGGGATTTTGCATAATATTTATCGTAAGTTTAGCAAATATCAATGTATCAATGTATCAATTGTCTTTGATACACTCAATAAAAAAGCCTAGAGGTTTCATGTGAAACCTCTAGGCTAAATTAACCACTTATTTGAAATGCTTATCCTGTCTAACCTTATGCTGTGTCAACTACTTGCTTTACATATAGCGATTCAGCAATCAGACGTTTTAGTCAAACAACTCACCAATCTTTTTGAAGAATGACTTTTTATGTGGCGACTGTTGATGTTTGCTATCACCATCAAGTGTATCTTGGAATTCGCGTAGTAGCTCTTTTTGCTCACGTGTCAAATTCACTGGCGTCTCGATGACCACGCGGCAGATCAAATCGCCTTTCATAGTGGTACGAACTGGCGTCACGCCTTTGCCGCGCACACGCAGTAATTTACCACTTTGCGTCCCTTCTGCGACCTTGATTTTGACTTTGCCATCTAGCGTTGGGATTTCAACTTCTTTACCCAGTGCTGCATCGGTGATGCTAACTGGCACGTCCATATAGAGATCGGCACCTTGACGGGTAAAGACGTTGTGCGGTTTGACGCGTACTTCGACGTATAGATCGCCGTTTTGTACACCTGCGCCGCCCGCTTCACCTTCACCCGCTAAACGCACGCGATCACCATCATCGACGCCCGCTGGGATAGATACTTCTAGCGTGCGTGATTTGTCTTTGACGCCATTACCATGACAGTCAGGGCAAGGGTTTTTAATCTGTTTACCAGAGCCGCCACACTGTGGGCAAGCTTGCTGCACGGCAAAAAAGCCTTGCTGCATACGCACTTGGCCCTGACCATGACACATCTGACACGTCACGACATCAGAGGCGTCTTTTGCGCCCTTACCATCACAAGTCTCGCACGGCGCAGGTGCGGTAAAGCTGATTTCTTTTTTGCAGCCGCGTACCGCTTCTTCTAAAGTCAGCTCAATCACATAACGCAAGTCCGAGCCGCGACGTGAACGCCCACCGCCGCCGCCACGTGATTGACCAAAGATATCGCCAAAGTTGCCAAAGATATCGCCAAAGATGTCTTGGAAGTTGCCGCCACCAGCACCGCCGAAGCCGCCACCGCCCATGCCATTTTCAAAGGCAGAATGGCCCATACGGTCGTAAGCTGAGCGCTTATCTTCATCACTCAATACTTCATAAGCCATCGAGGCTTCTTTAAACTTGTCTTCAGCATCAGGATCATCAGAATTGCGGTCTGGATGGTATTTCATGGCCAGCTTGCGGTAGGCTCGCTTAATTTCCTTGCTGTCAGCGGTCTTGCTGACACCTAATACTTCATAAAAATCGCGCTTACTCATGGGCTCTCCTATCGTCTTTACAGTGCCGCCGGCTGGTCGATTCATCAACCTTAATCAATTATCACCTTGTTTTTATACGCAGTTGTCCTTAAAGGTTTCACATGAAACATGGCAGACTGCGAATAAGGAGGCGATAATATTATGAATCTTATAAGCGAATACGGCGGGATGCTGCTTAGCCAAATCAATTATTAAAAGTTTGCGCTATTTATGGAGATGCCAAGATGATTTATCAAGCGCTTAGATGCTGAAATTCTGACTTATGAAGTTTTAAGCCCGCTAAAAAAGGTTTTATTAAGAATTGAGCAAAGGTTTTTATACCTTTATCAAGGCTGGCCATGCTAATATTTAGCGCCATATTAATGGGGTTTTAAATCCTATTTTTGAGATTTACCGCCATTCCGTTTGCGCTAAGGTAGCAATTTTTATGAAGAAGCTGATTGTTTTATTGATTGTCATTGCAGTCGCGGTCTATGGCGGCTCGCCTTATTACAGCGCTTATCAGCTCAAAAACGCTTATGATGCCAAAGACGGTGCTGCTATCGCTGCCGCCATTGATTACGAACAGCTGCGTCCAAGTATCCAAACGCAATTGACCGATCAATTTGCCAATACCATGACCCATTATCCATTGGTTGCTGAGTTGGGTGGTGCGCCTTTGACTGAGGCGGCAAATGGCTTCATCACACAGGCAGTCGCTGGTGCAATCACCCCACAAAATATCGAAAAACTGATTAATACTCAAGGGCAAGCCAATAGCGCGACCAAGGAGCTGGCCGCTGCATGGGCAATCGCTAGCAACCAAGTCGATCTTAAAAATCTGATTCAAAACTTAATCATCCAGCGCGGCGATGTCAATGCGGTGGTTCAAAATCAGATGCAGCAAATCATGAAAAAACAAGCGGCGGAACTTGAGCAGCAGGCCGCCCAAGGGTCAGACAGTGATAAGCCAACATTGAGCTATTGCGGTATCAATTGCTTCACTATCAGCGGTCAAGTTAAAGGCTACCCGCTCACTGTAGAGATGCAGCGCGACGGTCTGATTGATTGGAAAATCGTTGATATCGTCTTGCCATAACATAATGTGAATGGCTATTGGGGAATTTTTCTATAGAGCGTTTTGACTTATTCTACTTCTGAAACCTCTAAATATAGTCAATTTGAAATAAAATCGACACGCTAATATTGCCAGTGCTACTGGGATAAATTTTACCTGCTTGCTGTGTCTACGCTGACAGAGGCTGCGCAAAATTCATCCCAGTAGCACTGTATTGGTTTTTTATAATGATTCAACTATAATCAGCGTTCTCAAAATTGTAAATTGCACGACGCGATCCATTATTTCCCAAGCTACTGTTGCCTAAGATTTCTCTTACTGATCTGCTCATCGAATTACAGGCGGTAGGAATACCGCCCAAAGTCATACGATAAACGTGATATCTTCTTAGGCCTAATAGCAGGACGATTTATTGTGCCGCTATTGTCGCACCAGCAGCACGTTCAATCAATTGCGCTACTGGCGCATCGGGGCTCAAAGTACCAAAGGTCAATCCGTGTTCGCCTGCAATGCGCGAACGGCAGAATTCCGTCGCGATGTCTGTATGATCACCCAGCAGAAAAATCGACGCCTGCAGCATCAATGCCAAGCGCTCAATCACATAACGACTCCGAAATTCTAAGGTCTCGATATCGTCGAAGCGTTGCGCCAAGCATTTGAGTTCGGCATCGTAATGGGCATTCTTACCAGCAGCATTCTGCAATTCGGCAAATAGAGCGTCGCGCGTTTCCGGCTCTTTGCGTAAGGCGCGTAATACATCGAGGCACTGCACATTGCCACTGCCCTCCCAGATAGAATTCAATGGCGCTTGCCGATAAAGGCGCGGCAGGATGTTTTCTTCTACATAGCCGATACCGCCTAAACACTCCTGCGCCTCGTTAACCAATACGGGTGTGCGCTTGCATATCCAGTACTTGCCAATGGCTGTCGCAATGCGTGCCAGTGCAGTCTCATGCGGGTCTTTGCCACTCATTTCAACCGCACGAGCAACGCGCATGGTCAGAGCGATGGCGGCTTCTGACTCCAAAGCCAAATCAGCCAACACATTGCGCATCAGGGGCTGGTCAACCAGCAGTTTGCCAAAAGCCTCGCGCTTGCTAGTATGATGAATCGCCTGCACAACGGCTTGGCGCATTTGTGCTGAAGAGCCAATCATACAATCCAATCGGGTTAACGCCACCATCTCTAAAATGGTAACGATGCCGCGCCCTTCTATACCAACCAATTCACCAAACGCGCCTTGGAACTCGACCTCGGATGAGGCATTAGACCAGTCACCCAGCTTATCCTTTAATCGTTGTATTCGAACTGCGTTGCGCGTGCCATCGGGCAAAAAGCGCGGTACTAAGAAACAGCTAAGACCGCCTTCGGTCTGTGCCAGCACCAAATGCGCATCACACATTGGCGCTGAAAAAAACCATTTATGACCGATGATCTCATAGCTTCCATCTTCTCGGCGAAGCGCTCTGGTGGTATTGCGCCGTAGGTCTGAGCCGCCTTGTTTTTCGGTCATGCCCATACCGATAGTACAGCCTGTTTTTTGTTCCATTGGCAGGCTACGTGGATCATATTCCGCTGATAGAAGCTTGGGCAACCATTTTTTTGCCAGTGCCGGTGCATGGCGTAGCGCAGGAATCGCTGCAAAGGGCAAAAACTGGGTGCTGATGTAGCGGCATGGTCTACGGTGGATCAACGTGTGACAGAATGGGACAGCACATGGATCGCCGTTACCACGGGCGGCCTACCACGTAGCGACCGTAAAGTGCTCCGTGCCCGTGCACGCGCGCTCTCCTTGTTAGGCTTTCGAGAGCTAGATACCGGTCTTTATCTGCGCCCCAACAATCTGTCAGGCGGCGTCGATAATGCACGCGCGCGACTGTTGGATCTTGGGTTGGGAGAGGAAGCTGCCGTTTTTAAAGCCAGCGTCTTTGATAGCGTTCGACAGGAAAAAGCCTTATCACTCTGGTCTGATATGCAGCTGGAAGCAAGCTATAAAGAAACCTCACAACGATTGAATGACTGGTTGGCCACCAAAGATAAGCTACCACGTGAGGCTGCCTTGCGTGACGTCTATCTGCTCGGTGATGCCGGTATCCGCAGTGTGATTTTTGATCCATTGCTACCCGCACCGCTGGTCAATGAGCGCGCACGGCAACAGTTTTTTGATACCGTCAGGCATTTCAATAGTGAAGGTCGTCGCCTTTGGTATGCGTTTTTTAAGGAAGGTAACTTATGAAAAAGGTCATTTGAAAAGCATTATAGTCAGTGAAAAGTAATATCGAACCATCACGCACTGCTGATATCACTTTTTCTTGCTTGCTGTGTCTACGCAGACATACAGAGGCTACAAAAAGTTGATATCAGCAATATCGTCGCGTTTTTAGGATATTTTGACTATATTTCATAGTGGACAGACGATAAGTTATTTAATGCCCAAAGGTTATTTAATACCTAGAAATTCTAAAAACTCTGGACTCTCAAAGCTCGCTTGATAGAGGACACCATCTTCACGATAAATAGCAGGCGTGGCCATCACTGCCAGTCCCGCCGCTTTTTCGCGATTGGGCGTCACGTAATCAACATTACAGCTGGCAGCGGCTGGCGTCATTTTCCCAATTAACATGGCTTTATCAAGGGCTTTGCGGCGGCTGTCCTTATCAGCTTGGCACCAAATGGCACGCATTTGCGCAGGTGACTGCTCATATATCGGATAAGCGATGGTTTTTACTGTGACACCTTTGGTATTGAGCATAGGAAATTGTTGATGTAGCTTACGGCAATAAGGGCAATTGACATCGGTAGCCACATAAATAATGGCTTTTTCTGCGCTGATAGCGGGATAAGTAATCAATTGCGACTCATCTAAAGCGGCAAATACTGATTGATTTTTGCGCATTTCAAACGCTTCATCAAGTCCGATAAATTGACCGTTTTCGATGACGGATATCTCACTGTCAGTGATGTATTGCGCATCGTCCGATAGCAAGAAAGGCACCCCTTCTAACGTTGCTCCCCAGATAACGCCCGGCACTGCCGTATAAAAGAAAGGTGTTTTAGCGCTCATATTTTTCAGCGCACTCATATTGGCGAGTAGCGATGACTTGACGGTAGCACTGACCGGCTTGCCTATTTGGTCACGATTACTACGGACTGGCGTTTTTGTCACGACCCGCTTGCTGGGGTTTTTCTGTAGCTCGCCTTGGATGACATAATTGCCATCCTTAGTGATATGCAGTGGTAGCTGCCCTACTAGGTTGACTTGATACATATTAGGCAACTTAGAAGGCACAATCGAGGTTATCTGTGTCTTAATCCCTGCTTGCGTTAGTAACTGGCGTAAGCGCTTGTCCACCGACTGGCCTACCGTACCAGCGGCTGGCGTGGTTTGCACGCTTGAGCTGAGTTTGTTATTAATGGCATCAGTGGCACTCGGCTGGGCACAGGCTGTCGTCGCCAATAGTATCGCGCTCATCAAACCAGCAGACTTTAATACAAGTTGTTTCACGGAGACAGTCCTATTTGTTATAAAAGAAGTGTTTTAACAGACGTGTTCGGCAAGTTTCTCTAACAAGCATCCACTTCATTATGCAAAAACATAGATTAAAAAGATAACGGGACTTTAGCATATGCGCTAACTTTGACAGCGATTAAAAGGCCAAATTTGCAAAATTGCTACTGAGCTTTAAGAGACAGGCAATACAAATATAGATAGGTCAATATAAAAAAGATAAAGCGAGGCTTGGATAATTTTTTGCAGCCTCTGTCGGCGTAGGCACAGCAAGCAAGCAAGAAAAATTTGTACCAGCTCCGTGCGTTATATCGTGTATCTGCTTTATTCAGTATCGACTATAGCAGACAGACATAACAGGCAGCAAAAAGCAGCGCACTTTAATAGTGGCTGCTCATGTTAAATCTTATTTTCACAAATTATTTTAGGGTTCAATAAGGCGAAAATTTAGAATTTGGCGACTTCTTCTTCGGTTAAGAAGCGACTATCGCCTTTTTCCAAACCGTCTAAAGTGATATGACCAATACTGGCGCGATGCAGCTCAGTCACTCTATTACCAAAATAACCCATCATACGTTTTACTTGGTGATACTTGCCCTGCTCTAAAGTTAAACGCGCATGAGTCTCATCGATGAACTCAAGAACCGCAGGCTTGGTTTCTTCATGTTCGCCTTCTAATAAGATACCTTCAGCCACTTTTTTAACAGCATTGGCTTGAGCGTCGCTGTCCATCGCTTCAGCCAAGGTCAGCTCATAAATTTTGGCATGGGCATGTTTAGGGCTGGTGACACGGTGCAACCATTTGCCATCATCACTGATGAGCAACGCACCAGTCGTATCGACATCGAGGCGACCCGCAATACGTAAGCTACCCAGTTCTGGTACCGAAATCAGCTCGGTGACGATAGGATGTTCTTTAACTTTTAAGGTACATTCAAAACCTTCAGGCTTATGCAGGAGTATATAGCGATTGCCCGCCGCGACCGATAGTGGCTCGCCTGCCCACATGACATCATCGTTGACGATATCGACATGGACGCCAGGATCTTTGATTATCTGATCATTGACCGTGATTTCACCCGCGTGCATAATCTTTTTGGATTCTTTGCGCGACAGCTCAGTGGCTTTACTAATAAATTTATCTAAACGCATACGATTGACTACCATCAGTGTTATGTTACCACTCCCAACTCTGCCGCTAACGGAATGAACTTAACGAAATCGCTAATTCTATCCGCCGCGCCAAGGCTACTAGATTAGCACTTAGCCGCGACTCGCTCGTTATCTTTAAGCGTGAGAAATGGTACTATAATGAAAAATTAAATGAACACTGCGCCAAATATGGACAACAGTGAAAGTTAGACAAGTTTACCATATCCTACCTAGACCTGATGAAATATGAGCTATCAAACGCTAAAACGTGCCGTCACTGCCCGCCTAGAAATCAAAAAATCTGATTTTATCGCTTATGCGTATCCGGTGCACTCACGTGAGCAAGCAATGTTTCACGTGGAACAACTACGTGAGAAATATGCCGATGCCCGTCACTACTGCTGGGCCTATATCATTGGTGACCCTGATAATACTACCAGCGCTGGCTTTGACGACGATGGCGAGCCGAGTGGGACCGCAGGACGTCCGATATTAAATGTCTTACAACACAAATCTATTGGCAACGTCATCATCATTGTGGTGCGTTATTTTGGCGGGATTAAGCTGGGCGCTGGCGGTCTGACCCGTGCCTATGCAGGTTCTGCGCAAGCGGCGGTCGACCAGATGATTTTAAGCCCTTATGTAGCCATGAGCCGAGTGCAAATACTCGCAGAATTTGCGACCGAAGCGCAATGCCGCTATGTGGTTGAGAGTCTAAACGGTCGTATTGATGAGGTCGCTTACAGTAAGCAAGTCACCTTGACCGTGACGCTTGCTGAGGCAGATATTGAGACTTTAAAAGAACGCCTTGCGATGGATGGGCGGGTATTGGATGAAACATGAATTCAACCTCAAACCATCAAAAAGCCATCAAAAATTTGAGTAACCATGCGTTCACTGAAAGTCTTTGGTTTTCAATATACCTATCGGTATTATACGCTTACTCTCAACACTAACGATAAGATCACGCCATGCAAACCTACAACCTCCCCGACCATTTCAACCCCACGCCTTTTAAGCCACCATTTTGGCTCTCTAACCCGCATCTGCAAAGTATCTTGCCCAAGTTTTTTGCACCAGCAGCACCGACGTATCGTCGGATGGTGATGCAAGACTCTCTAGGTGAGACTGATATTGCTTATGACTTTTATGATGCGCACCCTGTAAAAGCAATCGAAAATGATGAGCGTGAACAAACACCTTTAATCGTCTTGTTTCATGGGATGGAAGGCAGTAGCGACAGTCATTATGCGCGGGTTTTGGCGTATCAAATGCACGCGCAAGGCTGGCACTTTGTGGTCGCGCACTTTCGCAGTTGTGGCGGCATTCCAGCCAATGGTCGAGTCTTTTATAATGCCGGTGATACCGATGAAGTGCATCACGCGCTACAAAATCTCAGCGAGCGATATGCCAATATTTATGCGGCTGGGGTGTCACTAGGTGGCAATGCCTTGGCAAAATACATGGGCGAATATGGGGATAAAGCCATCTGCAAGGGTGCTGCGGTCATCTCTGCGCCTGTCGATATGTCATCGGCGGCGCTCAATATGCACAGCTTTTTGAGCCATCGTATTTATACGCCATATCTACTCAATCCTATCATCAAAAAAGCACTGGCAAACGACATCACCAAAGAAGAAATCGATGCCATCAAAGCGGTCAATCGTATCAGCGACTTTGATGACATCTTTACCGCACCGCGTCATGGCTACCGCTCCAACAATCACTATTACCAAGCGTCCTCTGCCCTTCCATACTTGATCAATGTGACCACACCTTTATTATTAATCAGCGCCAAAGACGATCCTTTTATTGGCTTTACCGCGACGCCAAATGATGTATCTGACAGCGTCACTCTCATCGACACCGATCATGGCGGGCATATCGGTTATTTGCGATATCGTTCAGATAAAGATAAATCTACCCATCTTTATAAAAAATCAAGATTTGATATCGATTGGATACCTGAGACTGTCAGCGCTTACTTTCACTCTATTGGCGTGCCTTTTAATAATAAATGATACTCTAGTAAATGAGACTTTGGCACGCTAAATACTATTGTTCAACTTTTGAGACTGTTCTATGTATCCTTTTTTACGCTATAGCAAATCTATCGTGAGTGCGGTTATCGCGAACAAAAAAGGTCGGTCTTTAGATCTGGCGCAGACTAGTGAAGTGATGGTTCGTTGTAGCCTCACGGATCTCGATCCTATGCTAGAGATGAATAATGGTCGGGTGTTAACCGTCTATGATATAGGACGTACTGATTTTATTATCCGTACTGGTCTTGGGCGTTTATTGCTCAAACAGCGTTGGGGTATGGTAGTGGCTGGCAGCACGATTCAGTACCGTAAACGTATTCGTCTGTTGGACAAAATCACAATTAGGACGCATATCGTCGGTATAGACGAGCGCTGGATATATCTGGAGCACTCTATGTGGGTAAAGGGCAAGCCATGCTCGTCTATGCTGCTAAGAACTGGCGTCACGGAAGGTGGTAGAGTGGTAGATACTGCACGGGTGTTAGAAGGACTGGGTAAAGCAGACTTAAAATTGCCACCGACTGGTTATGTGGCAGAGTGGATTGAGAGTGATGGTGACCGTCCGTGGCCGCCAGTGGGTTAGGTATCTACGTCGAAAAAGTTAGACAGTTGAGAGCGGAGTAACTTACTTATAATTTTCTAGAAACCTTATAGCTACTGTTCCATAACAATACATTATATAAATAAGTATAATAACTGTTAGGATAGTCATGAGTGTCGTATAAAATCAAATAAAGCTTATAAGGGGAATAAAATGGCTAACAATACGGATCTTCGCACTGACTATGTCGGTACACTATTCGACAACACGGACTCAAACCCAAGCAAAATTACGTTAGCTTTTACCATGGCAGGCGTGGCACTTAAAAAAGGTCACTCTGCATCCGTGATATTGATGGTAGATGCCGTGCATTTAGGCGTGCCTCATGCTTTAGATAAGGTCAATATTGGCGCACCGTTTGAACCTGCTGGCGAGTTACTAGAAGCCTTTATCGAAAAAGGCGGTCAAGTATTGGTCTGTAGCGCGTGTATGAAACATGGTGGCGTAGAAGAATCGGCCATTGATAAACGCTTTACTGTCATCAGTGGTGATGATGTGGTTGAGCTGCTGATGAATGCGAAAGGGTCGTTGCAGTTGAGTTAAGTATCTAGTGTACAAAGGTAGGTCAGTAACTTCATAATATCAGGAAGATACTGACCCACAAATTATTAGCTTAGATGTTACTTTAAAGCCTTATTTACGTCATTTATAAGACTTTTCCAACCCTCAATTTCATCAGCAGAGAGTTTTGACGAATCGTTATCTTTACACCACCTTATAAAAGCTTTGGCTAAATCGTATTTCGAAAAGTTTGGAACTTCTTTAGTAAATATACTGATTATACTTCTACTAGGTTGTGAATCAGCTACTTCTTTACAATTTATCGAATATTTAGAATCCACAATATTAATTAGCGTTTCTCTCAACAAATCTTCTATTTCTGGTTTAGTAACGTTCTTGCAATAATCTTTAGTACGAAATATATTTTTATTTCCTAAAGTATGAATTAAATTTTCCTGTTGAGCGGCTTGATCACCTGCGCTATCAGAATCAAGTAACGCTGCAATTTTCAATTTTTGCGCATGTAATATAGTAGCGTAATAAACAACTTTACCAGCTGTGTTAGCAAATACGAGCGCTATTTTATTATCTAGATTTGCAATATCAGCTTGACGTAAAAGCTCTGATGTTGCTTCTATATACCAATAGTCTGTTAATCCTTCTAGAATTAAATTTTTCTTTTGTGTAAATAAACTTTGGGCTAAATCGTACCCTAATGCTTCTTGGAGAGGCAAAAGGCCAGCTGGGTCACTCGAAGAAATTGTATTATGGATTTTTGTTCCATCTCTACGACTTTTCATTTCCACAACTTTCACTATATCCAATTCGTCAGGTCCAACTAAAAATGGTGAGTGTGTAGTATAAATAGTTTGATTTTTTTCTGCTAATCTAGTTATAGTTTCTCTAAAGTCTCGTTGTTTTAGTCCGTGTAAGCTCATTCCAGGTTCATCTAAGAGCAGGATAGCATTTTTATGTTTATCCATTGCCTCTGCAAAAAATACTACAAAAAAAGAAACTAACCATTGAAAACCTTCAGACCTTTGGTCAAGTTCAATATCAACACCAATATCATCTTCTACTACGACTTTTAAGTACTGTCCATCAGCTGTTACTTTTAGTTTATCTGCTTCAGGTCGTTCAGGATTTGGCATCCATACCTTTCGAATTTCGTCTGTCAGCTTAACACTTGCAGCATTCAGTTGATAACTTCTGCTATCAAGCTTATCTTTATAAGCTTTCAATGCTTCTGTATCGTTCATTTTAGGACTTTGTGTACTCCCTAATTCTGAGAGCTCTCTTGCAGTAAAGCCTAACAGCTTGAGAAGACATAGATTTCCGTAATCATAATAACTATCGTCCAGTAAGTTCTTTTCAGTCCTTTCTACTAAATGTGCCAGATGTATAGAAGGTTTAACCTTAAAGTAATTGTTAAATAGAATAAATACTGGTGTTCTTTTATCTAATGTTCTTAGAACACTATCTCTCTGTTCATTCAACTGAATCAAATTTTTTAACTTTTCGAACCTTTGTTCTTCCTTATCATTACCTTCTTCGACAAGAGCAAAATTATTTTCTAGAAAGCTCTGTAAATCATCAGCTTTATCTGCTGATATGAGTGTATTATCATTCCAGTTTTTAGTAATTGTGTTTAGAATTCCACTAGGTTTTTCAGTTTCCTTGTCTGGGTATTCGATAGCATGCTGCTTATCTAAATGCGCTATAAACCTTGATAAATCATTTCTAATATCTTTATAGCAAGTTTTTGAAGGGGCATTTTCAAGAGAATGATATAACTTATTATCAAGATTTTTACTTAATTTATAGATACAATCATGAAATTCAGTAGGTATGGCTTCTTTGTCATCTTCATCTAGCTTAAACCAACCAGTTACGACAGTAATATCTTCAATCAACACTCTCCCCGTAGTAATGTCATTGTAGTTTGACCTTGGGTAGTCCCTAAGTGCTTCAAATCCAGATACATCTTTTGGCTTATTCAGCTGCTGTAAAGCTCTTAAAACTATCGTTTTTCCCGCCTCATTCGGTCCAACCATAATTGTTTTCAATTTTTCTACTTCAAATTCACCCGTGTCTATTATGCTACGATAATTTTGTATTCTTGCCTTAACTAATCTCATATTAATCTCTTTGTGTAAATTTATTATTAAAACTAATTTAGCATAAATTATTATAATCTTTGCCATATTAATATATTTAAAGTTAACTACAATTCTGTAGCCAAAACACACCCCCTTATTCAGCAACTAAATAAACACTATCCAACACGCGCACCGCCTACCTCTGCTACAGTAAGTCATGCAAATATGCTAATAAAAGGAGCCATTCATGAGCTTACTTAATACGCTTAACCTCACCTATCCGATCATCCAAGCGCCAATGGCAGGCGGTGCTACTACGCCTGAGCTGGCAGCGACGGTGAGTAACTTTGGTGGACTGGGATCATTGGGAGGCGGGACAACGGCGCCAGACGTTTTAAACAGTGAAATTAATACCATTAAATCGCTCACCAATCGTCCTTTTATGATAAACCTGATGGTGTTGTCAGAGCACGAATCTACTACGTTGGATAGCGAAATCCCTACTTGGCTAAGTAAATACTATCAAGAAAACAATATAGACATGGCGCTACCTGACCGCCCCGCGCACAGCTTTGCAGAGCAGCTACAAGTGCTCTATGACAATCCCGTCCCTATCGCTAGTTTTACCTTTGGTATTATTAGCGCCGAGCAAGTGCAAGGCTTAAAAGATTTAGGCACACGTGTCATCGGTACTGCCAATCACCCATTGGAAGCGAAAGCATGGGCAGAGATTGGCGTCGATGCGGTATGTGTGCAAGGGGTAGAAGCGGGTGGGCATCGCGGTGGGTGGTTAGCGCAAAGTGAAAATGATCCATTGGGATTATTGACGCTGATTAGTCAAACGCGTGCCTGTACCGATATTCCGTTAATCGCGGCTGGCGGGATTATGACAGGGCAAGCGATTAAAGCGATTCAAAGCGCTGGTGCTGAGCTGGCGCAAATCGGCACGGCGTTTTTGACCACTGATACCTGCGGTATTAATGACATTTATAAGCAAGCGCTACTGGATGCTAGTCAAGATAAACGCAGTAGCGAAACGCGCTTAACTCGGCTGTTTTCAGGGAAGCAAGCACGCGGTTTATTAAACGATTATCTGCGCGATTTTGGTCAATTTGAAAGCGCGCATGAACTACCGCCCTACCCTCAATTAAACGCCATGACCAAAGTTTTACGTGCACATGCGAAACAAAACCTAGATGCAGAATATCAGTCTCTATGGGCAGGGCAAGGGGTGGCTTTGGTCAGGCAAGAACGGACGATTGAATTATTAGAGCGGCTGGTAAAAGAGTGTTAGTTTTCTTGATGTAGAGACAATATTCTAACCAAAAAAAAGAAACACCAGTCTACCTGATGTTTCTTTTTTGGTTTAGAACAAGTATTTTTGACCTAAACAACTACTTCTTTAGTCCTTTTCGAAACGTTTTATAATCATCCGCTGTTTGGTCAAGCGCTTCGACCATCGGTACATGACCGACTTCTGGCATCATAATAATCTGTGATTGTGGGATGATTTCTTTTATCACCTTGACCGTTTCAGGCTTAATGACTTGATCTTTATCACCCCAAACCACTAGCGTCGGAATATTATATTGCGCGATGACTTTGGCACGTTCCTCGACACTATCGGTGACGATTTGCTCAAGGATTTTGGCATGTAGCTCTTTATTAGCGATACGTTCTTGGGCAAATACTGCTTTGACAGACTTAGGCAAGTAAGGCGGCTTATACATCACAAAATCAAACATTTTGTAGAAGTCTTCTTTGTTATTGACCAGTAGCGGATTGTTCTCTAAAGTCGCGCCTTCTAGCGATTTAGAAATACCTGCTGACCAAAACCCTGCTGTGTCCACTAACCATAGACTTTTGACGTCTTTAGGGTACTTCGCCGCATAAGCGACACTGATCGCCCCTCCCATCGAATTGCCACCGACATGAATGTTTGACGCGACACCTTTGGCTTGCAGCAACTCATGCAAACGCGTGGCCTGCGCCTCCGAGCGATAATCTGCGGTCATAGGCTTGCTAGACTCACCAAAGCCCAGCAGATCAGGAATGATCAGATGATAGCCCTCTAGCTGACTGGCGATGCGCGTAAAGTTATCTTTATTACCGCCAAAGCCATGAATCAATAGTAACGGCTCGCCCGTCACATTCGCGTTTTCGGCATAAACCATTTTGTCGCCAGAAGCTAAGGTCAACGATTTGACTTCTAAATCTGACTTATTGCGCTCATACTGGATAATTTTTTGCGTGGTATTGACCGCTAAAGAATTGGGGGCAGTCGTACAACCCACCACTGATAGACTGAATAGAGCGGCAAGGCCTAAGCGTTTTAATAGCATCGAAACATCCTTATTAAGAGGTAATATGAAAGTGTCTTGTAGACCATGATTCTAACGGCAAACTTATGCTTATATTTTTTAATTGATAACTTTGCAGTCAAAACATTATCCCTTTGCATTTGATAAACAAGACTACCGCTTCCCTGATTACCTTTCTAATCAAGATGCCACACACATTGTCATTTATAATGAGCGTTTTTATTACATTAACGTTTATTTCATTAGGGTCTGTTGAACATTCAAATATCAGGACTGCTGATTGCTAAAATCGTCCCAAACCTTTTATCAAATCAGGCGTAAACCGACGATAATGTCGTGACCTTAGCTAGGTTTACAACAACGTTTGGGGTGATTTTAGTATCAGCCTTTCAGGGCAGGGCTATTTTTTACCATCAACCGAAGCCCATTTGGATGGCGCAAAAGGATGCACATTGAGCGACACTATTACTTCCACTGACAAATCGCGTGACCTTACCGAGGGGTCGATTGCCAAAACCATGCTGCTGTTTGCCTTGCCAACCCTTGGCTCCTCGGCACTACAGTCATTAAACGGCTCGATCAATGCTGTTTGGGTCGGCCGGTTTTTGGGGGAAGAGGCGCTTGCCGCAACGGCGAACGGCAATATCTTAATGTTTATCATGATTTCATTCGTGTTTGGTTTCGGTATGGCGGCCACTATTTTTATTGGTCAAGCCATGGGTCAAAACGATGACGTTAAGGTTAAACGCACCATGGGAACAGCGCTAGGGAGCATTATTCCAATCAGTATATTGTTATCAGCAATAGGCTGGATATTTGCCCCAACGCTACTCGATCTGCTCGGTACGCCGCCAACTGCTTTTGAGCTTGCTTTGACTTATCTGCGGATGATCTTTATTGCGATGCCCGTCACCCTAACCTTTACGCTGATGATGATGGCACTGCGCGGTACGGGGGATTCCACCACGCCGCTTTGGTTTATCGCGATGTCGGTCGTGATTGATCTGATTTTGACGCCGACGCTTATTTTGGGTTTAGGCCCTTTTCCTGAATGGGGTATCTTTGGCTCAGCCGTTGCAACGGCAGTTGCTAATACGTTAGCGCTTATCGGTATGGTCGTCACTATGTACTGGCGTGGTTCGGTGCTGACACTTAGTATGCCAGAGCTGCGCTTTTTGCGGGCAGACCTTGGCATCTTAAAGTCGATGTTTTCCAAGGGCTTGCCGATGGGTTTGCAGATGATCGTCATCTCTACGGCAGCGCTAACCATGCTATCGCTCATCAACCGCGAAGGCGTACAGACGACCGCTGCTTATAGCGCCACCCAGCAACTTTGGACTTACGTGCAGATGCCCGCCATGGCGCTAAGTGCCGCCGCTAGTGCGATGGTCGCTCAGAATATCGGTGCCAATCAATGGAGCCGAGTGGCAGGGATTACCCGCTGGGGGCTTATCTTTAACGTGATATTGACAGGCACTATGATTGGGATACTGACTATTTTTGATAAAACTATTTTAAGCTTGTTTTTGGGTAGTGACAGTGCAGCGGTGCCGGTCGGTCGGCATATCCAAACCATGGCGACGTGGGGCTTTCTCTTTTTTGGGATAGCGCAAGTGTTCTTTGGCACGATGCGTGCCAACGGCTATGTGATCTGGCCACTGCTAGTCATGGTAATTTCGATGTATCCTGTGCGACTTGGTTTTGCTTTTGGCATGTATCCACTACTGGGTGCCGATGCGCTTTGGTTATCATTCCCTGCAGGTATGGTAGCCACCGCGGTCATGGGGGCAGGATTATATCTATACGGTGGCTGGCGCAAAGGCGAAAACTTGTCAAAAGAAGAAGCCGCGCAAGGGTGCGAGGGCTATCGTGCTCAGATAGGCACTTCGGCGTCGTGCCGTGATCTGGCACCGACCACTTCATGGAAGCGCTTACCTTCACTCAGTGTTGCAAGCTTGCGCCAAAAATTTCAGGGTAGCGATTAAACGAATCATAATAAACCGTAGTAGTGATGATCTGGCTTTAATATTACCCAAGTAAAAACCTGACTGCCGCTGCCGCATGAATAGCAGTGGTATCAAATACAGGGATGGGGCTGTCGGCTTGTTTAATCAGCAAGCCAATCTCGGTACAGCCCAAAATCACACCTTCGCATCCTTCATCCACTAACTGCTCAATGACCTTTATATAATAGGCTCTTGAGCTATCTTTGAATGCCCCTACGCAAAGCTCGTTCTTAATAATGCGATGCACTTCTGTACGCGCATCACTCTCTGGTATCGCTACTTGTAAGCCTGCGTCAAGTAAACGTTGCTTATAAAAATCCTCAGTCATCGTAAACTGAGTGCCCAGTAAGGCAATTTTCGTCAGACCTTGCGCCTTAATTGCTTGAATAGTGGCATCAGCGATATGAATCAAAGGTAAGTCGGTCACGTCTTGCACCGCATTAAACAGCTTGTGCATAGTATTAGAGGCGATCATTAATCCTTGGGCATCTGCGGCTTGTAAACGTTTGGCACTATTAGCCATGAGTACGCCCAACTCTTCCCACGCTCCTTGCTCTTGCAGCTCATTAATGGGGCCAAAGTCTACGCTATGTATGAGCAAATCTGCTGAATGTAATCCGCCCAGCTTATCCTTTATCCCTTCATTAATCAGACGATAATAGCTCTCGGTACTTTCCCAACTCATACCGCCGATGATGCCTAATGTTTTTTGTTGAGAGTGTCGTTGCTTTTTAGCAGTCATTTTACTGCCTTATTGGTTTGTGGTGATCGATTTTATCTTAGCAAAACTAGCAGGCTTTAGTATGCTAATTATCAAAAATATGCTTTCTCAAGAAAAAAACTAGAGTCGTTAAGATATGGCAAACTTTAAGATGAGTAATAACGATTTTACCAATGCCTCATCCCACGATATGATAGTCGCCAATAATTAATAAAGTGGCACAAAACCCTTTACTCCATCAAAAAATCATGCTGATTCAGCTATTTAAGCATGATGCTAACTGTGTAGGACTACATAATATTATGGCAGAGACCTCTACCTTTAAGATACGTACCCGTCGTAAGTACTATCGACTAATTTTTACTGGACTCATGGCATTGATGATGTCGCTCATTATCTCGACGGCATTGATATTGGTCAAAGTAGGCTTTATAGATGGTTTCTTTACGGAGCTCTTGCACTCATGGGGGCTGGCCTTTATTTTTGCTTGGCCTAGTGCCTATGTTTGCGCCTACCTAGTGCAAGAGCATGTGTTGAGTAGAATTGAGTTTTATTGAATTAAACGAGCAAGATAAATTTTAAACTTAAGTGCACCCCTACCCTATAAAAACAGCTAAGATAAGCCATACCATTTTTATATAGAGGGCGCTATGACCCAATCAAGGCGTACAATCGAGCAGTTGCTCAGCCAAGGTACACTGCCCATAGAAAAGGCAGATACCGCCGCACTATTTTTAGACGTTTATCCCAGCAAGCGCACATGGCTGCAGTTTTTTGATAAAGCGCTATTGGTTATCGGCGCGGTAGCGTTGGTATTATCCCTTGTGCTCTTTATTGCCTATAACTGGCTATATATGGGCAAATTGGCCAAGTTCGCTTTGGTCGAAGGCGCTTTGGTCATCACTATCGCGCTGTATGTGGCGCTGTCCTTTCGGCGTCGTTTTGCCTTTGTTCGGCAGTTGTTATTGCTGATCGCTAGCATCATTACTGGTAGCTTATTAGCGCTGTTTGGGCAGGTGTATCAGACTGGCGCTGATACGTGGCAGCTTTTCTTTGGTTGGGCCGTATTGATTACGCCTTGGGTCATCATCGCCCGTTTCCCTGCGCTTTGGCTGCTGTGGCTTGGGCTTATTAATGCTGTAACTTTGTTTTATATCGACACCTCATTGTTTTTTGGCATAGGTTACTACTATCAAGATTTTTGGCAATTCACCGTAATCACAGTTATTAATGTTATCGCTTTTTATTTATGGCTGATCTGCTTTGAAGACAAACGTGGTTCAGGACTTTCTAATTTAAAGACATCTAATTTAAAGACATCTAATTTAAGCCTTTCTGACTTGAGCCTGTCTAGCGTTACTACTGATATCACTACCAATAGCAAATTAGACACCTTCAATCTTGCCAGCACTGCCGCCAAATCCAGCCTACATTGGAGTACCTATGTCGTCGGTCTACTCAGTACGTATACCATCACTTATCTGACGATAAGCACTTTTTTTGATAATAAAAATATTCTGCTGTTCTTAGTCGCGGTTTCCTTGTGGCTAGGTTGGTGTGTATTTATGCATTGGCGTTTCCGCAAGCGTACGACTGATTTGCTGATGTTGACTTACTTGTCAGGCTCAGTGATTGCGGTTATTGTCTTTATTTTAGGCAAAGCACTGCTGAGTGATTTTGACGCTGGCGGTTTTTTATTATTAGGGCTGGTACTGATCGGTATGAGCTCCTATGCCGTCGTCTGGCTACGCAAAGTTGCACGTCTTAAAAAAGAAAACAATGTGCCCCATACCATCGTTAAAGGGGAGCAATTATGACTAATGATATGAACGATGAGCAACGTCGTCGCCTTTTGCTATTACAACAGCACGGATTAATTAACAAGCAAAATGGGAACGATAGCTTGTTAAACCAGACTGAATCTGGAGAGCATACCCCTTGGTTTATCAACATCCTTTTTGGTTTTAGTGGGATATTTGCCAGTTTATTATTCATTGGGTTTTTGACGTTGATATTATTTGAGACTGAGATTTTTGACAGTATCATTGGAGTATTGCTTACTGGCAGCATATTGAGCGCTATTGGCTGGTCTTTATTTTATAATGCCCATTTACGTCATAGCCCATTCTGGAACAGCTTAGCCTTTGCGATTACTGTCGCTGGTCAAGCGTATATCGCCTTTGCCTTATTGACTAATGAGCTTGAACAGCCCGTAAATGTAGTCATCTTGCTACTTATACAGCTATTTATGACCATCGTCACGCCCAATTTTATTTACCGTCTATTAAGCGCTATGGTAGCGCTGGGCTGTGTCATCTATCTACTCAACTTCTATCACCTGCCCGAGTTAAACTTAGGGCTACTGGCGCTTATGACTGCCGTTGCCAACTTACAGCGCTATTCAATATTACAGCGCATTTCTGTTAAATGGCGGTCGGCGGCCTTGGATATTAGCAAAGCGCTCTCCTATGCCAGCGCTTTGATGTTGCTCAGCGTTTCGGTATATTTTATCGCCGCTGAATATGGGGGTAGCCCTGATAGCTTTGGCAGCCTTGATAGTTATGGCGACACCTTTAGCTATAATTACTACCTCGCACAAGGGTTACTGACGCTCACCAGCCTTTATGCGGCTTTGCTTATCCTTAAGCGCTATCAAGTCAAACTGCTATCAGCAGCAGGGTTCATCATTATTTTCGCCATTGCTATATTGGGCGTTATGTCGATCTATGTCTCAGGATTGCTGACGACCAGCCTTATCATCGTCATCGCGGTTGCCAACAGTCAGCGCGTGCTATTAGGGCTAGGTATTACAGCATTAGTCGGCTATATATTTTGGTATTACTATCAGCTCGATACCTCTTTATTGATCAAATCCGCCTCCCTGCTAAGCATCGGTATCGGTTTACTATTGATGCGCTGGTTACTCATAAAACGTTATTTTGCGATTAGTAAAAGGAGTAGCGAAGCACTGACAGTGGCTAACGAGAAGGAGCGCTTGTCATGAGTAAGATAAACAATCCATTGCTGGGGCAAAAGTCTGTAGCCAAGCCGCTACCGTGGTGGCAAAAGCGTACATTTACCATCGGTGTTGCGCTACTGGGTTTGATCATAATATTAGTCATAATGACCGTTAATGTCGCAAAGTTTGAGACCCATTTAGCTACTGGCGACACCGTGCTATTAGAGCTTGCGCCCGTTGATCCGCGCAGCTTTATGCAAGGCGATTATATGACCCTGAGCTATGCGTTAGAAGGTGAGGTACTCAACGAATTAAACGAAAAATTTCCAGAAAATGAATACTACATTAACGCTAGTGAAGGCTACGTCATTGTCGCTTTGGATGAAAATAACGTCGGTACGTTTACCCGTCTAGTCAATGTCATACCGCGCGATTTAGCCGCTAATGAGATGGCGCTTTACTACCGCGTGCGCAATAACGAATTGAAGCTGGCGACCAATGCTTTCTTCTTTCAAGAAGGTCATGCTGAAGCGTTTGAGATGGCAGAGTATGGATTGTTTCGCGTGAATGATAAGGGCGAGCCGCTACTCACAGATATGGTTGATGGAGTGTTTAAAGTGATTGAGCCTGAAGTTAACGACCTTGAGACCAATAATTTCGAGACTAATCGCTTTGACAATGAAAAAGTCTTTGATGATGACAAAACCTTTGATAATTAAGCCTGGTAAATGCTCAAAAATTTAACCTCTAAAACTAGTCTCTAAAAAACCAGTGACAACATCAGGTAACCAAAGTTGCCTTGTTAGTCCTCAGGACAACTTGCTAAGGTAATTGCTACTTATTTTTATTACTTATAATGATAATAAAGGAACATCTTATGCAAGCCTACCTTCTCCATAAAGCAGGCGGTATTGAAAACCTAATTTTGAGCGATGTTGATAAGCCGAAGCCAAAAGCCAATGAGCTATTGATTGAAGTCAAAGCTATTAGTATCAATCCCGTCGACGTAAAAATACGCGAGATGCCCAAGCTCCTCGATCAAGTCTATGGCACTGACAGACCGCTGATTTTAGGTTGGGATATCGCAGGCGTAGTCACTGCTATAGGAGACGACGTTACCAATTTTAAAGTGGGTGACAAGGTCTTCGGACTCGTCAATTTCCCTGGTCACGGCAATGCTTATGCCGAATATGTTGCCGCGCCAGCTGAGCATTTAGTCAAGATACCTAATGGCACTTCCTTTGCAGAAGCGGCCGCTACCACACTCGCCGCTTTGACTGCACTACAAGTATTAAGCCCAAGGATAAAGGCGGGTGATAAAGTCCTCATTCATGCTGGTTCTGGCGGGGTTGGCCACTTTGCGATACAGATTGCCAAGGATATTGGCGCTTACGTTATCTCAACCTCTTCTGCTGATAATAAAGACTTTGTATTATCGTTAGGTGCGGATGAGCATATCGATTACGAAACTCAGGATTTTGAAGAGCTGGTCTCGGATCTAGATTTTGTATTAGATGCTATTGGCGGTGACGTGCTTGAGAAGTCATTACAAGTCACCAAGGATGGTAAATCGATCATCTCTTTACCGACGCCGCAGTTCTCCGATAAAGCAAAAAGCTATGCTAAGCAGCATGATATCGATATTGCGTTTTTTAACGTGACCTCTAACGGCGATGATATGCAGACGCTAAAAGAGATGCTGGAGAAAGGGACAATAAAACCACACGTATTCAAAACCTTTGCCTTTACCGATTTAGCACAAGCACACCTTCAAGTCGAGACCAATCGTACCGTAGGTAAGGTGGTGGTTGAGGTTTAAACCTTCAAACTGTTACTAATCTAAAAATACTTATAAACAATAAATAAAGGATTTATTATGCGTAGTGCAACTTATAACGAATTTGGCAAACCAACAGAAGTCCTCAGTTTAGGCGACAGTCCTACTCCAGAACCCAAAGCCAATGAGGTACGCGTTAAAACTACCCTCGCCTCCATTCATAACCATGACTTACTCACCATTCGTGGTCAATATGGCTTCAAACCAGAATTGCCAGCGATTGGTGGCTCTGAGGCAGTTGGTATCATCGATGCGGTTGGCAGTGAAGTCAAAGGCTTAAAAGTCGGGCAGCGTGTGGCAGCGGCGAGCGTACAAGCGACGTGGGCGGAATACTTCGTCGCCTCAGCTAATATGATATTTCCTGTACCCGACAGTCTGAACGATGAGATGGCCGCGCAACTTATCGCGATGCCGCTCAGCGCTCTAATGATGATTGAATTCCTAGAATTACAACCGGGTCAGTGGGTCATCCATAACGCTGCTAATGGCGCGGTCGGCAAGTCACTTGCGATGCTGGCAGCGGCGCGCGGTATCAAAACCATTAATGTGGTGCGCAATAGTGACGCAATAAAAGAATTGGAAGCGCTGGGGATTAAAAACAATATCGATACCTCAGATGAAGACTGGCAGGATCAAGTCCGTCATATCGTCGGTGATGAGGCCATCAGTGCGGCGGTTGATTCCGTCGGCGGTGAGAACAGTGGCGAGCTATTATCCTTGCTAGGTCACTATGGTACTTTAGCCTCTTTTGGTCTGATGTCAGGTAAGCCCATGGCCATCAATCCTACTGATATGATTTTTAAACAAGCCACCATGAAAGGCTTCTGGGGCAGCAAGCTCAGCCAAGAGATGAGCGTTGAGAATAAGCAGCGCCTAGTGAATGAACTCATCGAACGGGCGGTAGATGGCAAATTAAAGCTACCTGTCGAGGCCACTTTTGATTTGGCAGATATCACCAAAGCGGTCGATGGCGAATTGCAGTCAGGCAAAAAAGGTAAAGTACTGCTAAAACCTTAAACTGTCGTTAACTTGTCATTTAGCCAGCCTTACTTTTATTGATAATGGCAGCGTTCTTTACAGTGAGAGCGCTGCCATTTTTTATGACAGTTTTTTATAGCTTACCGCTTATAACTTACCTAGTAGTATATTGATAAACAGCGGGCAACGTTCATTTACCAAAGTCAGGTTGCGGGTATCAAGCCCTACTTGTTAAGGTTGATGAGTGATTAATCATCATTTCAAAATGAACAATCAACGATATTTATCTAACAATAAAAAAGGATATAAAGATGCGCAGCGCAACCTACAACGAATTTGGCAAACCGTCAGACGTACTCACCATCACTGACAGCCCGATGCCAGAGCCAAAAGAAAACGAAGTCCGTATCAAGACTATTTTATCCTCCATCCATAACCACGACCTCATCACTATCCAAGGCCAATATGGCACCAAGCCAAAACTGCCCGCACTTGCTGGTAGCGAAGCCGTGGGTACTGTTGATGCTATCGGCGATGGCGTCAAAGGTATGGAAGCGGGTCAACGTGTGGTGGTCACCGGTGTCGAAGGCACGTGGGCCGAGTACTTCACCGCGCCTGCCAGTAGCGTCATTCCTATACCGGACGCCATCGATGATGAAATGGCCGCGCAGCTTATTGCCATGCCGATGAGCGCCTTGATGCTCATTGAGTTTTTAGAACTAGAAAAAGGTCAATGGGTCATTCAAAATGCCGCCAATGGCGCAGTTGGTGAATCGCTTGCGATGTTGGCAGCTGAGCGCGGTATCAATACCATCAACGTCGTGCGTAGTAAAGAGTCAGCAAACGAGCTGACCGAAATTGGTATCACCGAAAACAACGTGGTGAGCGATGATGACGACTGGAAAGATCAAGTCCGTCAACTTATCGGCGATGCAAAAATCAGCGGTGCGGTCGACTCTGTCGGCGGTCAGTCTGGTGGTGACTTACTAAGCTTGCTCGGTCATGGCGGCATCATAGCAGCAGTGGGTGCGATGTCTGGTCAGCCACTCGCGCTCAATCCGACCCATCTCATCTTTAAGCAAGCGACACTCAAAGGATTTTGGGGCGGTGCGATGATGCAAAAGATGGATGCAGATAATAAAAGCCGTTTAATAAAAGAGCTTATCGAGCGCGCCGCTAGCGGTAAGTTAAAGCTACCAACAGGCGGCATCTATACGCTGGATAATATTAACGAAGCGGTATCTGGTAAGGTGCAATCTGGCAAAAAGGGCAAAGTATTGTTAAAACCTTAATATAGTTCGTTATAAATCCACTCAAATAAAAGAGCAATACAAGAGGATCCAGACAATGTCTAATAACAAAACCTTTAAAGCCTTAGTCGTCGAAGAAACCAGCGACGGTACGTTCGATAAAAGCATTCAAACACGTAACGTCAGTGATTTACCTGAAAATGATTTATTAATCGAAGTGCATTACTCATCGTTAAATTTCAAAGATGCGATGTCAGCCTCGGGAAATAAAAGAATCACCAAAAACTACCCGCACACCCCTGGTATTGATGCGGCAGGCGTCGTGGTCAGTGACAAATCAGGTACGTTTACCGCGGGGCAAGAAGTATTGGTCTTCGGCTATGATCTCGGTATGGATACCGATGGCGGTCTTGGTCAAATTATTTCTATCCCTGCCGATTGGGCGGTAGCCCGTCCAGAAGCGTTGAGCCTAAAAGAGGCGATGATCTATGGTACGGGCGGTCTCACCGCAGCTTTAAGTGTGCAAAAGTTAGAAAAAATGGGCGCAAAACCAAGCGATGGCCCAGTCGCTGTCACAGGCGCAACGGGCGGCGTGGGCAGCATCAGTATCGCGATATTGAAGCAGCTCGGCTACGAGGTGATTGCGTTCTCTGGCAAGCCGGAGCAAAGCGACTATCTAAAAGAGCTTGGCGCAAGCGAAGTACGTCATCGCGATACCATCAATGAAATCGGTAACAAGCCTATTGGTCGTGAACTGTGGGCAAATGCTATCGATACAATTGGTGGTGATTATCTATCCAACTTGCTCAAGCAAACCAAAGCGGGCGGCGCGGTGACTAGCTGTGGTTTGGCGGGTGGCGCTGAGTTTTCGATGTCGGTCATGCCGTTTATCACTCGTGCAGTATCCCTACTCGGTATCGATTCGGTTTATATTCCATTAGACGATAAAAAGGCTATTTGGCAGCGTGTTTCATCCGATATGAAACTGCCTGATCTCGAAAAGTATGCTGAAGAGATTACCTTAGAGCAAACGCCAGAATACTTAGATCGCTTTATGGCGAGCAAGACAGTTGGGCGTTATGTGGTGAATGTTCGGGGTTAGGTTTAAAGCAATCAGTATTGATAAAAAAAGCAGCACTCCTTTTGGGGTGCTGCTTTTTTAGTAAATTAAATTTGCGTTCATTTGCGTTCATTTGCGTTCATTTGCGTTCATTTGCGTTCATTTGCGTTCATTTGCGTTCATTTGCGTTCATTTGCGTTCATTTGCGTTCGCAAAATAAACGATAGCACGGCTCTGTCCACGTTTACTAATAAGATTTAATTCTATTAATTTTGTTAATCTTTGATGAACTTTTGTTTTACTTTCTTGTAAGTAATCCTGAATTTCTTGACGTGATTTATCACCATTTAACGTCAAAATTTTAATAATTTTTTCGTCATTAGCATCAATGTATTGTTTAACACCAACTACCATTGTGTCGTTCTCTAGTAGACTATCCTGAAGAGTAAAACCTAATTCAAGCTGTTCAGCTTCGCTTAGATTTTTCTTCAAGTTGTTATTCACCCAGCCCTGCTTTTCATCATCAACTACAGCATAGTGTCTATTATACAAAATAACCTTAAACTGGTTGGGCGTGACAATAAACATTGGTTCTTTATCAAAATCCTTGTAGCTTGCTAAAATTCGCCTAATACCTGTTGCAAAATTTTCGATATAGTTAATTTTATCTAAGACATGGACAATGTTAGGGTTGCGCTGAGCACTAATACCTTCTTTGATGTCTGCAACACTTAAACCATCAGGTAAACCACCTGCAGAAAATATCTCTATTCTGTCGTCATAGACTTCAACCTTTATATCAGCTGATAATGAATAATCGCGATGAGCATAAGCATTTATGACTGCTTCTCTAATAGCTTTAGATGGATAGCTCTCATGCTCTAAACGCGCAGCTGCACCAGTAAAAGATACTTTTCTATCATTTAATAGAGAAATATACTCAAGTGTCATATCGATTTGTTTAATTAATGACCCGTTAAACTCTTTTTTTGCTAAAAAGTCTGCCGACATATCTAATCCATCAATGACCGCAATCTTAGTAACCCGAGAATTTTGTTCACTTAATAGTAATGCCCCGTTATTGTATTGATTGTCGATATTTTGAAGTCTTAATCCTTTAGAATCAAATACTATATTGTTGTCCAATAACTTGTCTTGAAGATAATGGAAGGTTAAGCTTTTCTGAACGCTAGATGGCTCACTTTCGAACTCATTAGCAACTTGAGCTTTTAACATTCGCCTAACCTCATCATCAGTCGCACGTCGCTTACTGCTGCCATTACGGATGTAAATACCTTTACTATTAAAACCCTCGCCATCCTTATAATAGTAAGGCGGTTTATCACCTTGTTTAATATGAATAGCAAAGTTTTGAGCTGACACTTCAATGGTCACAAATTTTTGCACTGGTACATTAAAGGCGCTATGAATCCAATCACTAATCCACGACTCCCATTGCTTATACTGATCAATTTTTTCGGGAATAAGAGTACCATCATCGTCAAAACCAAGAAAAATCGTCCCATCATTTGTATTAAGGAAAGCGACAATTTCCGCTTTAAAAGGATTACTTTTAATTGGAATATCAGACTTATATTCAACTGTTTGACTTTCCATAGTTGACCTTTTCAATAAGGAAAATGACGGTACAATATTATTAGCCTATCAGCTAGGTAACCTATTCCCACTCAATCGTTGCAGGTGGCTTGCTCGACACATCATAAGCCACTTCTACATTATCAACAACTAGCCACACGCCCAATCAAACTCATTATTCAGCAAATCAATTTGCCCGTTACCACCGCCCATATTGGCATCGCCAAGCGTTTCTTCAAACTCAATATAAAAAGGGCTAAATTCTGGCATCGCTTGAATGGGATTGGCCGTACCACCAAAGTGATTTTTTGCATGAAACCTATCAAGATTTAATGAATCGCCTTTAGTAGAAAACATCGGAATATAAGCATTTTCATCGTCTTCATCTGGCCACTCATCAAGCATTTTTCCGACATTAGGATCATCTATTCGGACAACGTGCTGAATAAACTGAGCAGGTGCATCTTTGACAAAGCAAGTACTACTCCACTCTTCAATTTCATAGTCTGGATATATACCATTTTCTTTGTTAGGCAGTGTTGTCGTTTCACCTTCAAACTCCTCCTTGGTTAGCCAAATCAATGCCCAGCCACCACCAATCATATCTTCAAGATAGATTTCTTGAGGGTGACGATGGTTAGCATAGCGACTCAGTGATGTCCAAAAATTCTCAGCGTCTGTATGATTCACCTCAGTGAGGTTAGCAATCATATCTTCAACACCGTCTACCCTATCTTCAACATGATCATCCGCTTGAAAAAGCGATATTGCCACGAGATCTTTCCCTTTTACGCGATACGCTTCAGGCACTAATATCGTCCATAAGTGCGCCATCGGTAGACCGTTAATCCTGCTTCGCGGCCATTGATCCGTGGTGATGCCGACTGGGCGACCAAAAGCCCAACCTTGCCCATGATCTTTATCCGTTAGCTCCAAATCATATGCTTGTTTTAATGAGTTCATCATTGATTATCCACCTTTTCAATTTGACACTATCTTTATTTATCAGTCAAGCTAGCTACACCAACCAAAACCAATCAGGGGCAAACAAATAGGACATACCCATAGATAGCAATACTGATAATATGCTACCCACGATGGCGCCAACCCATGATGTACCACCTTTTTCCGCTAATGCTTGTTTAAGCGTAGCTGGATCTGCTGTGCTACTCATGGCTGTTTTAATATTTTTAACGCTATGACTGAAGTAAAAATAATTACCTAACATACCCGTCAATACTGCCCATGCGACAAAAAAGCTGGTTTGACCTATAGAGCTATACGCCTCCATACCGAGCAGATGCATTAAGACTAAATCAACTGCATTAATGCCAAGTACAATAAAAAAAGCGACTAGATACATTTTACGATAGCACAACCAAGACGTTCCCAGGAGAAGTCCGGCAATATTAAAACTGTGAATGCTCGAACCATCGTTATTAACTTCTAGGCGTGGCTCACTATCTTTAAACCATTTATTACGGTAGAAATCATCATACTTTTCACCAACAAAAGCTGCCAGTAAAGTATCAGCTGTCTGAGAGTCAGATGATGGTGTGTTTTGCATGCTTTGCGCATCTTTAGAAATATTGACCGCTGTTAACGGTGGTGGTGTTTGTCCTTGAATGTCAGACAGATTGTGTCCACAGTTTGAACACAAAACCGCTTCATTTGAGTTTTCTTGACCACAGTTATTACAAAGCATCTTATCCCTTAGTTTTACTGAACGGTTTGTAGTTTTATCTCAACTTCAATGATAAATAAAACCGATTAAAGTCGACCATATTATAGACAATAAAGACAAATGTTCAATAAAAAAATATGGTATTCATAATCACCTGCGTATTTTAAGCAATAAAAAACACCCAACCAAGTTGAGTGTTTTTTTATTGACGATAAGCTGTATATCAATTCAAAAAATTTGAGTAGCGAGGAAAACGAGTGATAGCACTACATCAAGTAGGCTGAACGAGTTTGACGACGCTAATCAGATTTTTAGTTTGCTTTTATTAAGTGTTATTCCCACTCAATCGTAGCAGGCGGCTTGCTCGACACATCATAAGTCACACGTGACACATCAGCGATTTCGTTCATGATGCGGTTCGATACCGTCTCGATCAAATCATACGGCAGATGTGCAAAGCGCGCGGTCATAAAGTCTACCGTCTCAACTGCACGTAGCGCGATTACCCATGCATAGCGGCGGCCATCACCGACCACACCGACCGATTTGATGGGTTGGAATACCGCAAATGCTTGTGCTGTCTTATCGTACCAGCCTGATTTTTCTAGCTCTGCCATAAATATCGCATCGGCTTGACGCAAAATATCTGCATACTCTTTTTTCACTTCGCCAAGGATACGCACGCCCAAACCTGGACCAGGGAACGGATGACGATAGACCATTTTGGCTGGCAGACCCAAAGTAACACCCAGTTTGCGGACTTCATCTTTAAACAAATCACGTAACGGCTCAATCAGCTTAAATGCCAAATCATCTGGCAAACCGCCAACGTTATGATGGCTCTTAATCACGTGTGCTTTGCCTTGATGTGATTTAGCTGATTCGATGACGTCAGGATAAATCGTTCCCTGCGCCAAGAACTCAACGACTTTACCATCGCTCTGCTCGCTCACTTGACGGGCGCTCTCAGCAAATACGTCAATAAAGGTTTTGCCAATGATTTTGCGTTTCTTCTCTGGATCAGACTCGCCTGCTAGGGCGTTTAAGAATAAATCTTCTGCATCAACACGGATGACTTTAACGCCCATGTTTTCTGCAAAGATTTGCATCACTTGGTCGCCTTCGTTCAGACGCAGCAAGCCGTTGTCTACAAATACACAGGTAAGCTGATCGCCGATCGCTTTATGCAATAACGCTGCTACCACTGAGCTGTCCACGCCGCCCGATAGTCCGAGCAATACTTGCTTGTCACCGATTTGCTCTTTGAGCTGCGCAATACGCATATCAGCGATATTGTCTGGCGTCCACTCACCAGCACAATCGCAAATCTGATGGACAAAACGACCTAGCAGCGCTTGACCTTGTAGGGTGTGCGTCACCTCTGGGTGAAACTGTAGACCGTAGTATTGCTTGTCATCATTAGCCATAATCGCAATCGGGCAGCTTGGCGTATTGGCGATGATATCGAAACCTTGTGGCGCTTCAATCACTTTATCGCCATGACTCATCCAGACATTGAGCTGAGTAGTCGCCTCTTCCGTCGTCTTGTCCTCTATGCCATCGGTCAGCTGCGAATGACCATTGACGTTAATCGTCGCTGCGCCAAATTCATGGATATCACTGGCATGAACTTGCCCGCCAAAACGATCTGCCATCGCCTGCATACCGTAGCAAATGCCCAATACTGGCACGCCCAAGTCAAACACGGCATCGTTGATACGTGGGCTATTCTCTGCGTGTACGCTCTCAGGGCCGCCTGACAAGATAACGCCTTTGGCACCAAAATCAGTAATGCGCTGAGTGTCGATATCAAAGGGTAGCATCTCACAAAACACCCCAGAATCGCGCACACGGCGGGCGATAAGCTGGCTATATTGCGAGCCAAAATCGAGGATAAGAATGCGGTCTTGCTTGATAGTTGGTATTGTAGAAGTGGCAGCGGCAGTGGTCATAAATCGATGTCCATCAATAAATAAATTGGTGGCCTATTTTAACAAGTTTACGCCCTCTATTGGCTATTAGATGGTTAATTATTGACGATTTTTGCTAGTTATCAATAGCGATGACCCGTTATTAGCGAATATTGACGATTATTTGAATGTCAGAAGGCAAGCGTGGGAAAAAAAGAGACAGCAAGCTCAATAAATAGCTCTTAATAAATAGCTAGGTGGAGATGACATTTATATTCGAGTAAGTCCTAATAATAGGACTGTTTAACAAAAATGATAATTTTTTATTATACAAATGACGAGTACGTATAAACGTTTTGTTTATATTGTGATATGCTCAAATGATAAGCAGTTTAACGTTAGCACGGTAGATATATAGTCATTCGCAAATGATATCAATATATATTAATACAAAGCAATCGAGTACAAGCTATACATTAGTATGGTCAGCGAGGTTGACGTTGTAATGATTTGATAGTAGGTAGGTTATAGCATCGCTAGCTGTCGCTCACTATCTGCCGTTAAGCGATCATTATATTGGCTCTAATGATTAACACCAGATCTCAATCCAAACCTAAATAAAAGTGATAGTCGGTTCAGGATAATTTGGATACAGGGAAGACGAGTGAAGTGTCTACAGGATAGTAGACTGAGCGCGCCTGACCTCGCATCCGATTTATATAAAATGTGACTATATAATAAATCGAAAGGCTAAACTTCTATGAGCAAAATCAAATCCCTTATCCGCAAAAATGATAAAAGTATTCCTATTGCAATCACCTCTGATAGCAAAAATACCGACAATACCAGTCTCGATATGACTTCCAAATCAAATACACCCATCGAGCAAACGCGCTGGAATGGTTGGGGCAATGTCAGTATCAACAAAAAAGTCTCACCACACGGTGCGAAATTAATCAAATCACACATCGGTACAACCAATAAGCTAAAGTCTGTCAGCTTGCAGCAAGTGCTCAAAACCGTACCCAAATCACGACTCCCTGCTGAGCTTACCGATCTCAATATGGTATCGACCGATCAAGAGGTCAGACTCAGACATGCGCGTGGGCAAAGCTTTCCCGATTGGATCGCTATGCACGGTGGCGACTTTGAAGTCTTCCCTGACGGCGTGGCTTTCCCTGAATCGACTGATGATGTTGAGCAATTACTTAAATTAGCCCAAGAGCATGATCTTATCGTCATTCCTTTTGGTGGTGGTACTTCCGTCGTTGGTCATATCAATCCACAAAAGGGCTCACGTCCCGTACTGACCATCGCCATGAGCAAGATGGATCAGCTGATTGACTTGGATACCGAGAGCCAAATCGCGACTTTTGGTGCAGGCACACAAGGGCCAGCTGTTGAAGCGCAATTGGATGAGCACGGTTACCGTCTAGGACACTATCCGCAGTCATGGGAGCTATCAACCCTTGGCGGCTGGATTGCCGCGCGCTCTAGTGGTCAGCAGTCGTTGGGCTACGGGCGTATCGAGCAGATGTTTGCGGGTGGTACCTTAGTCACGCCACAAGGCGTACTAAATATCGCTGATATTCCCGCTTCATCCGCAGGGCCTGATTTGCGTGAGATGATGATGGGCACCGAAGGTCGCGCCGGCATCTTTACGACAGTAAAAATGCGCGTACAGTCACAACCGGAACAAGAGCTATTTAAAGTTGCCTTTTTACCCAATTGGGCAGCAGGTAAAGCCGTACTAAAACAAGCGGTGCAGAGCAATGTTCGTCTGTCTATGCTACGTCTCAGTAATGCAGTCGAGACCGATGCACACTTACATCTGGGCACTACGCCGAGTCAATTCTTGGCTATTAGCACTTATCTAAAAGCGCGCGGGCTTAGCTCAGATAAAGTCATGCTGACTTACGGCGTCTCAGGCGATAAAGCGCAGAATAAACTCGCGCTGACCCAGTTCAATAAATTATTAAAGCAGCACGGCAGTGTCACGGGTAAGCTGACCGATATCATGGGCAATATCTGGGCACACGGGCGTTTTAAGTTTCCTTATCTTCGTGGCACTCTGTGGGAAAAAGGCATCATGGTCGATACCTTTGAGACCGCGACCAACTGGATTAATATCGATGAGCAAATGGCACAGATGCAGGATGCGGTGAAAACTTCGCTAGCAGATGAAGGCGAAGACGTCATGGCGTTTACTCATATCTCGCACGTTTATAAACAAGGTGCCAGTCTTTATACGACTTACTTTTTTAGAGCGGCAAAAGATCATGCTGCTACCTTAAAACGCTGGCAAAAAATTAAAAAGGCGGCCAGTTTAAGTTTGGCCAATGGTACAGCGACAATATCGCATCAGCATGGTGTTGGCCGTGATCACGCGCCTTATCTCGTTGCCGAAAAAGGCGAGCTTGGTCTGCAAGTCACCAGCGATATGATCAAAAGCTTAGATCCTGAGCAGCGTATGAATCCGGGTGTGTTGCTCGAAGAGTGATTGCTTAAAAAGAGGAATGATAAGTGCTATAGCAATATTTTTTACGCAGCCTCTGTCTGGCGCAGCGCGCAAGAAAAAATATTGCTGTCGCACACCGTAATCATGACGCTTTTTTGTTTAAAACTGCCTATGTCATATCAATGGATAACTAAGATGAATCACCTATGAACCAAACTAAACAACGTGAGCAAGCCCTAGCGCCCTTATCTCAAACGCAGCCTTGGGATATGCTCATTATTGGCGGCGGTATTACTGGTGCTGGGATTGCCCGCGAAGCAGCGCGGCGCGGCTTAGCGGTGTTGTTAATTGAGCAAAAAGACTTTGCTTGGGGCACGTCCAGCCGCTCTAGTAAAATGGTACATGGTGGGCTGCGCTATATTGCCTCAGGCGATTATAAAACGACTTTGCTTAGCGTGCGTGAACGTGAGCGCATGCTGAGTGAGGCTGGCGGTTTGGTCAACGAGATGCATTTCGTCATGCCGCATTATAAAGGCAAGTTCCCACCGCCATGGATATTTAATACTTTGCTTCGTGTCTACGATAGGCTCGCAGGCAAGCGCTATTTTACCTACTTTAAAAAGGACGCTTTTTTGCGTCTGAATCCTCATATCAAGCAAAATAATTTTTTGGGGGCTAGCCAGTTTAGCGATGCGGTCACCGATGATTCGCGCTTAGTTATGCGCGTTTTAGACGAAGCAATCAATGACGGTGCGCAGGCGATTAATTATCTCAAAGCTGAATCGTTAATCACCAATGAGCAGGGCTTGGTGGTGGGTGCAACTTTAAAAGACACTGCTTCTAAAGATAGCGATCAGACTTACGATGTTCATGCCAAAGTGGTGGTCAGTGCGACGGGCGCTTGGGCAGACAGCTTACGGATGCAAGCCAGTAAGCAAACGGAGCAAACCTTTAATAAGCAGATCCGTCCCTCACGCGGCAGTCATTTGGTAGTCAGTCAAGAGCGCTTGCCTATTCATCAGGCCTATACTTTTTTACACCCTGTCGATAAAAGAGCGGTGTTCGTCTTTCCGTGGGAAAACCGCACCGTCCTTGGCACCACCGATTTGGATCATCCACCATTAGGCGATGAAGAGGTCGGTATTACTAGCGAAGAGGTCGATTACCTACTAGCGGCGACCAATGCGCTGTTTGATGATGCCGATCTCAATCGAGAGGATGTCATCAGCACGTGGGCGGGCGTGCGTCCACTGATTTCAGAAGGTGGCGACGGTAAGCGCGTCAGTCCGAGCAAAGAAAAGCGCGATCATAGCGTGTGGCTAGATAATAATTTAGTGACCGTCAGCGGTGGTAAGCTCACGACCTTTCGCCTCATTGCGCTTGATGTCCTTAAAAAGTGTCAAGAAGTGCTCGCCCTTGATGAATCAGTTGTTCAAAACAACAACCTAGACAGCGACCAAGTCTTTAGCAATCAAATCCCAACCAACCCCAAATTCGCCACTTTACCAAAATCTCTACAACAGCGCTTACAAGGGTTTTACGGTCTACAGCTCGATAGGTTGCTTGAACTTGCCCATGACGACGATTTGGCTTATGTCACCGACAGCAATACCATTTGGGCGGAGATTCGTTTTGCTGCACGCTATGAGCAAGTCATTCATTTGGATGACCTACTACTGCGTCGTACGCGCTTAGGGTTGATACTGCCGCATGGTGCGATGACGCCATTAATCAGTGCCAGACTGAAGCAAATTTGTCAGCAAGAGCTTGGCTGGGATGAGCAAAAGTGGCAGCAAGAAGTCGCTCGCTATCAAGACTTATGGCAGCATTATTATCATCTGCCTGCGGCTTAATGTTTTTTATCACCACATAGTTAAGGACGACTATGACCACCCTTGATGACCCTATTTATTTCTTAGCCATTGATAATGGTACCCAAAGCGTCAGAGCGCTTATCTTTGATCAATTTGGCACTGAGATTGCTAAAGCGCGCGTGCCTATCGAGCCGTATTTCTCCGAGCAGCCCAATTATGCCGAGCAGCACGCCGACTACTATTGGCAAAAGCTGTCTGAGGCCTGCCAGCAACTCTGGCAAACGTCTGACATTACTCCTGAGCAAATCGCCGGTGTCAGTCTCGCCACTCAGCGTTATACGATGATTTGTTTGGATAAAGACAAACAGCCGCTACGCCCTGCTATTGTATGGATGGATTTGCGCCGCGCTGAAACCAATGATATTGGTTACTTAAATCCGCTAACCAAAATCATCGGCATGGGCGAGCTGGTGCAAGAAGCGCAGCAAAAAGCGCGCTGTAATTGGCTCGCGCAAAACGAGCCTGAAATCTGGAAAAAGACTGCGCACTATGTCAATCTCTCCGCCTACCTCACCTATCAACTCACAGGCGAACTCGCTGATTCGACAGGCCATTCGGTTGGCTACTTGCCTTATGACTTCAAAGCGCAAGCATGGCTAAAACCTAAAGATTTAAAGTGGCGCTTATTCAGCTGTCGACCAGAGCAAATGCCCAAAATTATTCCGCCGGGGCGAAAGCTCGGTCAAATTAGCGCGGCAGCAGCCAAAGCTACGGGTATCTTAAAAGGCACACCGATGATTGCCGCCGCCAGTGACAAAGCTTGCGAAGCCCTAGGCGCAGCGGGACTTGCCGCCGACACCGCGTGTCTTAGCTTTGGCACTACCGCCACTATCAATACCATCTCCCCCGATTACGTCGAAATCCTCAAACACATGCCCGCCTACACCGCCGCCGCCCCGCACTACTACAACCACGAGTACATGATTTATCGCGGCTTTTGGATGGTCAGCTGGTTTAAAGAACAATTCGCTCACTACGAGCAGCAACTTGCCAAAACCCAAGGTATCGACACCGAAAAACTCCTCGATGCCGCCGTCAAAGACATTCCAGCCGGCTGTATGGGACTCATGATGCAGCCGTATTGGTCACCCGGTGTCCGTCATCCGGGGCTTGAAGGCAAAGGCGCACTTATCGGTTTTGGTGATGTGCATACACGCGCGCATATTTATCGCGCCATCTTAGAAGGGCTGGCTTACGAGCTTAAACTTGGCTTTGATACCATCGAAAAACGTACCGGCAAACCCATCAAACACCTGCGCGTCTCAGGCGGCGGCTCCCAAAGTGACGCCGCCATGCAGCTCACCGCCGACATCTTTGCCATGCCCGCCTACCGCCCGCACACTTTTGAAGCTACTGGCCTCGGCGCTGCCATCAACTGCGCGGTGGGTCTCGGCGTCTATCCTGACCACGCTACAGCCAGCGAAGCCATGACCCATTTAGGCGACGAATTCGTCCCGATTGAAGCCAACGTACAACTCTATAAGCGTCTGTATAACGAGGTCTATCTGAAGATGTACGAGCGCCTAAAACCCTTATACCAAAGCATTCAAGACATCACAGGATATCCTGCCAAGTGAAGCAAGCTTCTAGTCAATCACCATAAAAATGACGGTGTTAACCTCGCTTGAACTAGCATCTATACATCGTCACTCTGTGGCTACAGATATCTTCTCTAAATTGAATCCACTGTAGCTATTATAGACTTAGGCGCAACATAAGAATAATGGAGATAGACGATGACTAAGCCACTGCAAGAGCCACTACAAGAAACAGCTAAAAGTATCCGAGATTACATCCTAACCAAGTCTGCTATTGACCATACTTCTGAAACCAAACATGTCCATCAATTCAATAAGGATGCTATTCGGTATACAGTCTCATTGAGTGACATCGTTGGTTTGACTAAATTTGGCTTACATCTCGTACGTGTTGAGCCGGGTGATGAGACCACGCAGCATCACTATCATGAAGAGTCTGATGAGTTTATTTATGTG
The DNA here is from genome assembly GCF_013248965.1 of Psychrobacter okhotskensis. Taxonomy (GTDB): domain Bacteria; phylum Pseudomonadota; class Gammaproteobacteria; order Pseudomonadales; family Moraxellaceae; genus Psychrobacter; species Psychrobacter okhotskensis. Next base: position 93,091 of record NZ_JABRVQ010000003.1, read on the forward strand.
CTATCGGGCACACTTTCGCTACGTTATGGTGATGAGCATTATCAATTAAATACTGGTGATTTTGTGGGTTTTCCAGCGCATGGCGCAGCACATTCTATGCGTAATGATAGCGATACAGACGCCGTTTACCTCATGGGCGGCAGCAGACCGGCAATTGATATTTGCAATTATCCAGACATCAAGCGCAGAATGTATACTATTCATGGCAAAAAGGAATTTGTAGACTTAGCAGATCTAGGAGAGGTATAAAATATAACGCCACATATAAAGAGAAAAGATAATGGGTAACCCCAACAATATGCCAAATAGCCAAAAACCTGATAAAAGCATGAGCAAATCTTCAAAAGAATATCTACCAGATTATGTCAAAGCACGCTCAAAGCATCATAAGCCGCCACATTTAGGCACCTTTGATGTGGGGATGTCCATTCCGCAATGGCGACCGGATCACGTACCCGATACCCGTATCGACAAATTCACTTTTGGTATGGTGCTCGCCATCCTTTTTAGTATTGCTATACCTTTGATACTTTTCCCCGAGCAAGGTAAAGCTTGGGTTGGCATAGCGCGTAGCTTTGTCGGGGACAACTTTGGCTTTGCTTACTTAGCCTTTGGCGTGCTTGCCATGTTATTCGTTATTTACATCGTATTTTCTGATATTGGTAAGATCAAGCTGGGCCGTCCAGAAGAAACCGCTGAGTTCTCCGATGCTTCTTGGGCATCGATGTTGTTTTGCGGCGGCATTGGTGCCAGTATTCTCTACTGGGGTTTGATTGAATGGGCCTACTATTATCAAAGCCCTCCTTTCAATATAGCAGGCGGCTCACCCGATGCTATCCGCTGGGCGACCACTTACGGCATCTTTCACTGGGGGCCTGTCGCTTGGGCTATCTACTTAGTACCTGCGGTGCCTATTGCTTACTTTTATTATGTGCGCCAGACACCGGTACTCAAGGTCAGTCAAACCCTCATGCCATTATTAGGTGAAAAACTGGCTAGCAGCAATTGGGCCAAAATGCTCGATGTGTTGTTTGTCTTTGGCATGGTTGGCGGTGGCGCGACGACGTTAGGTCTTGCCTCTCCGCTTATCAACGAGGGTTTATACAATCTCTTTGGTTTACCGCGTAACATCACCATGCAGATTGTAGTGCTGTTAATTACCACCATGATTTTCGCTTATAGTGCCTATCAGGGGCTAAAAGGTGGGATTCAAAAACTCTCCAATATCAATTTTTATTTGGCCGTCGTTTTCTTATTATTTATTCTGATTGTCGGGCCGACTGTCTTTATTTTAAATACGGGCTTAGAAGCTATCGGGCGCTCTATCACCGAAATGCCGCGCATGATGACCTATATAGAACCCTTTAAAGATTTCCAAGAGTTCGGTTTTAAACACACGACCTTCCCGCAAGATTGGACGATTTTCTATTGGGCGTGGTGGTTGGTGTTTGCGCCGACGATTGGCCTGTTTATTGCCAAAATCTCTAGAGGACGTACGATTCGTAATATGGTCATAGGTTCGATGTTCTATGGCTCGCTTGGCTGTGCGATGTTTATGATTATCTTAGGTAATTACGGTTTATATCTGCAATTGACGGGCGCCGTCGATGTGGTTGCCGTCCTAAATAATGAGTCGCCCACTGCCGCCATCTTTGCAATCTTAAATAGCCTACCGATGTCTTATTTAGTCATCGCGGTCTTCACCTTTTTAGCCACTATCTTTACCGCCACGACCTTTGACTCTATCTCTTATATCTTAGCGTCTGTCGTGCAAGTAGAAGTGGACGATGAGCCGCATCGTTGGAACCGCCTATTTTGGGCATTCACGTTGTGTTTATTACCCGCTATTTTGATGTTCTTAGGAGATCTGCAAACCTTGCAGACCGCCTCTATTATCGCTGGCGCGCCGCTCATTATCATTCTATCGATGATGATGGTTTCGGTCATTAAAGCCGCGCGTTATGATCTCGCTTATCAGCCTGATTATGGTCTAAAAACCATTCATATCGAAGAGCTGCCTGATAATGCACCGTGGGAAGAAGGCGAAACGTCAGAAGCGCTTGAAGGCTCTATATTGGCACAGCAAGATGAATGGGAGCAAATGCGCGAGGATACTGAAAATGCTGAAAACAATGGAAATGATAAGTAGCTAATCTAAAGTGACTGTATTTAAGCTTTTTCTAAAATATCAAATTAAAAAGTATCAAATTAAAAGGCTGGGCTACGTTGGTAGCCCAGCCTTTTTTATTATTCATCCGTTATAGCCCAAATCTTGCAACAGCTTTATGAGTCCTTAACGACATCACCAAAAGCCGCATAAACCCGATTCAATCCCTCACGAAGTAGCGCCTCAGGACAAGCCACATTAAGACGCATTTTTAGATGTCCCTCGCGACCGTATTTAATACCCGAGTTTAGCTCAACTTTCGCTTCTCGCAATTTGTCATAAAGCGTCTGATTGTCCTCACCGTATGCCGAGCAATCGAGCCAAATCAAGTACGACGCTTCTGGGCGCATCACCTTGATATCAGGCAGATGCCCTGCTAAGAAGTCTAGCGTGATCTCGATATTTTTCTCAATATAAGTCAGTACCTGCTCTAGCCACTCTCCGCCCTCTTCATAAGCACTTTGCATCACCGTATAAGCAAATAAATTCAGCTCGTATTCATCATTTAAATTCTGCTGCTGACTGATTTTTTTCAGTAACGCTTCATCTTTAGCAAAGATCATCGAGCCTTTGATACCCGCTACATTAAAGGTTTTAGTCATGGAGGTTAAGCTGACCACTTTATGCGCGTATCCTTCGGCTTCTGCTAGCTTTAACAAAGGCGTAAACGTATAACCACTTAAGGTTAAATCTTGATGAATTTCATCACTGACAATCGCTACATTGTGCTTTTTACATAGCGTAAGCAGCGCTTTAAGCTCCTCTCTCGTCCACACCCGCCCGCCCGGATTGTGCGGATTACAGAGTAGATAAAGCTTGACGTCATGCTCAATTATCTTAGCTTCGATATCGTCCAAATCCAGTTGATATTTACCGTCAATTTCCTTTAATGCCGACATCACTAGCGTGCGATTATTTTGCTTCACCTTAGTCATAAATGGGGTATAAATGGGATCATTGACCAGTACCGCATCGCCTACTTCGGTAAAGATGTGCATCATCAGCGCGAGGCTTGGCACGACACCCGGCGAGAACAAGATGTTTTCTTTATCTAGCTGTAAATTATAACGACTGCCATGCCAGTTAATAATCGCATCAAACAAGGTCGCAGTGGGTTTGGTATAGCCCAATATGCCATGCTGTGCGACTTGCTCAACCGCGTTTAAGATTGGCGCGGCAGCCTTAAAATCCATATCCGCGACCCATAGCGGAATCGTGTCATCAAAGTAATGCCATTTGACCGATCCCGTATCTCGTCTGTCGATTATTTCATCAAAGTTGTATAGCACTGACATTTTCCTAAAAGATAGTGGTCACTTATTATAAGTCTAGATAATAGCGTTGTCTTTACTGTTTAAATGATTAGGGCCTATCTTCAATCTGGACGAAAGCGCCTAAATGAGCTAAAAATGAGGACACGCCTTAGAAATCTAAGCTTTACTCAACCGTCATTATCTATCCATCGGCTTAAACGACCTTTGGAGGAGTAATACTAACAATAGTTGAATTGCCCTCCACCATTAGTGCTACATTTAAACTGCGAACTCTGAATGGTTTTCAGTTGTTTACGTCAGAATACGTTGATAGTGCGAGCGTTAAAATATACATCAACTCCAGCAAAACCAAACCAATTAGCCTTTTGGGCTTTTAAAAAGGATTTATCAATGAAAATGGACTTTTCACTACATTCAGCACTCAAAATGAGCGTGCTTACTCTCGCCGTTGCCGCGACCTCTGCATGTACAGCTATGACCACAGGCGCTGAGGCTCAACCTGTTACTGCAAACGCTCAAATGATGGCAAACGCTAACTCTACTGCCATTACTTTAGGCAATAGTGCTATGTCTAGCGGCACTAACGACACGGTTGCTATCGGTAATATGGCCAATGCAGGTCTGAACTCAGCAACCGCTGTCGGTGGTCAAGCCAATGCCGCAGGCCTAGGCTCAACCTCTATCGGTTGGCAATCCAAAGCCACTGCCGAACGCGCGCAAGCCTTTGGTCACTTAGCCAATGCTAGCGGTGTTCGCTCTACCGCAGTCGGTGAAGCCGCCATGGCTGGTGGCACTAACGACACCGTCGCCGTCGGTAACAAAGCCAATGCAGGTCTAAACTCCGCAACCGCCGTTGGTGGTGAAGCCAACGCCGCAGGTCTTGGCTCAACCTCTATCGGTTGGCAATCCAAAGCCACCGCCGAACGCGCGCAAGCGTTTGGTCATATCGCCAATGCTAGTGGCGTACGCTCTACCGCAGTTGGTGAAGCGGCAGCCGCACAAGGTGCAAACTCGGTCGCGCTAGGCAATAAATCTATGGCAGGCGGCATGAACAGCATCGCTATCGGTAACGGAGCAATGGCAGCCAAAACCAACCAAGTGGTCTTAGGTAATGCCGGACAAGTGCAGTCCAGTACCGCAGCACAGTCAGGTACGGTCAGAATCGTCACTATCGATGACAATGGTACGTTAGGTACTATGATGGTTGATTACTACCAAAAAGCTCGCTAATCGGTTAGTTGCTGATATGAGCTAAGCGATAAACTAACAATCCTAGACAAAACTATAAGACCTCGCCACGGCGGGGTTTTTATTGTTTAGGTTAAAAGTGTTAGAAAGCTCTTAGAATATGGTTAGCGCGGCTTAACACGCCGAATAGATTGGGAATTATCTAGAAATTGAAGGTAGTCTTAATCAGGATAATGGGTTGGAGCTAATCCTGCCATCCGCTATTATCTGCTTAGCCAATGGCGTGCGGACTAAAGTCGCTGGTAGCGTTGCTGTTGCCTCGACATCACTCCCAGCCACAATCCGCATCGCCATTGTTTTCAGCAGGATAGCCGCTACTGTCAGGGCTAAAACGCGTCTTAAGTCAGCTATTTTTTGTTTGCAAAGTTTAACTTATAGCAAGTGAATCATCATCACTTTGTTCAAATGACAACGCTTCAATAGCCCTAATCAACTTCGCTTCATTCTCAGTAATAGCTGTTTTAAACGCCTGATAACTGGCGACCTGTTGCGGAATCGCCAGCTTAAACTTATGAATACTACCACCGAAGCCATTTAAGACACCCATATTCAAAGCTAAATTATCATCTACCGTAGGCGCAATATAGCCTCCTATATTAGCTCGATATAAAAACAGATAAGATAGGATTTGATTGAGGTCATCACGACTAATGTGATTGTCTTTCATGCGCTTATATTTCGCGTCCAAAATAATGCGGTTATCTTTCACAAAATCAGGATAACGGCGCACGTTATTACCCGAAAATTTCTGTGCATAAACCTTGATACCGCCTTTTCGATTATTATTAGTAGGATGTTTAAAGCCGATATCACGCAGAAGGGTATTTAAATATTCCTCCCATAGCCAAGCCCCATCAAACAAGATACCGTAGGCTTTATCATCATTTCTGGCGTATTTCAGACCATCATGACGGAGGATTTGTAGGCAGATTTTTTGCAGACCACTATATTCGGTGAAATAAGGATGGACGAAAGGTTTGCGGTTGGCATTAATGACAGTTTGCTGACCTCGCGCATGATAGGACGGCGTATGCTGGACAATCAGATTAACAAAATCTAGGGTCTCGCTATCGCTATGCAACACGTCTCGCAAGTTTGGTTTTTGCTTGATAAGCTCAATGGTATGACGAATCAGCTGAGTAAGCGGATTATCAAAGCTGTGCTCGCGTACACGGTAGGCAACGCTACCTCGAAAAGGCAGGTTTCGTTGCAAATGAGCTTTGATATCGATAGCACCTTTAAGATTGCTATCGTTATAAGTTTTCTTTTGATACTCTTTATACAAGCCTTGCGAGAGCGCTTTTTTTAGTAGATAAGGAAATAAATAGACCAAAAAATCAAAGACATTGGTTTGATTGCGACTATGCTTTAAATCAAATAAATTAAAGCACAGTACCTTTTGTAGCATATAGTGTAAAAAATAGTCCTCAATACTGGCTTCTTGATTATTCGTTACAGTACCAACGTCACTAACCTCATCGATAACACTCTGAGCAAAACGCGATTGGATTTTTAGTTGCGTATTCTGTACGCCAATAAAACCCATGACATTACCCGTTGTTAAAATTATCTTAGAATCACTAAGAGTTAGCTCAAAGATTGGCTCGCTAGCAATATCGTCTTCGTTGTCCTTAAGATAATCAGGAAATATTAGTAAATCAGGATTTGCTTTTACCAACTCGCTAATATTTTTATTAGCAATCAGACTTATATTATCCTTATAAACCTGATCCATTGCCGTCAGCTCTAAAGCTGTATTGTCAGTCGTGACTATCATCATAACCAACCGAGTCATAGGTATTATCATAGGCACTTTTTAAACTAGCAAGCTGCTCATCGGCATCAGGATAGCCACGCAGATATTCAAACAGGAGCGACTGTAGATGGTACGTCCAGAGTTTATCGAAATCCCCATTATAATTAGCCAGTTTTAGGAAGTAAGCTGGACCGACATGGTAGGTATCGCTCAAGCCTTGAACAGATTCGATAGCACTATTTAAATTAATAAGCCGTTGCTTAGCTTCTTCTGCCCATTCATCTATTTGCCCTTCCCACATTGAAAGCCTATCTTCGGCTTTGATTTCTTTCCAAGCAAATCGGCGGCGCATTGCAAAATCAAATGATTCGACACTACGATCGATATCGTTCATGGTACCGATGATATAGACGTTGTCTGGAATATAAAAACCGTTCTTAAAAACATCTTCTTCGGTTTGCAGATTGGCGTATTGGGTAGTGACTCTGCCACTCTCGCCCCGATAGCCGGGGTCAATTGAGAAGAAAAGCTCGCCTAAGACTTTGGAGATTTCGGCACGGTTTATTTCATCTAAAATAAGAATGAATTTCTTGTTTCGATCATCAACTGAAGTAACCTTCAAATCGTATTTATTTTTTATATACTCTCCAATTGCGACAGTGTACGGTTTCCAGTCGAGTACTTCGTCAGTTTCAATATAGACCTTAAAGAACTCTTTTCTAACGGTCATTTGTGTTTGTCTATCTGTTTCAGGAGTAACCACACAGCTTTTTCTAGAGTTAATATCTACTTTGAAACGTTTTTTATGAAAAGGTGTTTCGAGCGTTAAACCATTCTCGACTACATCATCAATAAAAATTTCATAAACTTCCTCAAAATTACTAATATTTTGATTTCTTTCAGTTTTGAGTGCTTCTTTACAAAACTTCTTGAAGCTTCCATCTCTTAGCTCAAAGCTAACCTCACCTTCTTCATTTTGAATAGGTCTTAGACCTTCGACAAAATCAGTATAGTCATAGGACGGATGAAATTGAATGAGCTTGTGCTCTGCATCCCAAGCTTTAGCCAGCGCTTTTGCTAAGTAGGTTTTACCCGTTCCTGGTGCTCCTGTAAGTATAAGATTCTTATTGGCTAACAGTAGCTCGCTGATTTCTTGTAGCAAAGGATTGGTGATAGGTGGTTGAGCGTTTGAAGTACTTACTTGTTCATTCATAATTGACTTATTAGCAAGCTTAAAAACATTTTTATAAGCTTCAAACAAATCGCCTTTTAGATCATTGATGATACTGTAGTAATCAAGCAAAGACAGTTTCTGTTCATAATCTAACTCCATTATTCGACCGAATAAGTAATGCTCGTCTTTGACAGGGTTTTGAAAGCCGTATTCATCCGTGTTTAATGTAAAGCCTCTCTTAGCAAGCTTAGTAATCTCTTCACTGTCTCTCAAAGCTATAAAAGCATCCATAAACGGCTTGATATATTCTATTGGTGTTTTTTCTTCTTTAAATCTGACGTAAAGCGTATTAAATCCTAAACCGTAACCAATTTTATTGTCTGATAAGTAGATGTGGTATTGGACTTCGGTGCCCGCACCTTCGTTGATCGCCCACTCTCTGTCTTCGCTATCGTATTTGAACAATAACTTTGAGTTAGTAATTCTTTGATTACCTGTCAGCTCTTTTCTAGCGAAAAGAAAGTCCTTTTTCAGACCACTGACGTCTTGGTTTATAAGACCAACCAAGTGACCGATGCTGTCGATTTTTATAGCGCTAGCATTGATGTAATCTAGCTCTTGCATTGCTCCAACTAGCTCGTCGCGCAACTGCCATTCACCATTTTCACTACCTTTCATAGCAATTAGCCACAAACTTGATGTATCGACATTTTGCAACTTCGAAAATCTTTTCTTCACCTTCATATTAAATTGACTTATATAGCCACTTAGAGATTGCTTCGAGAGATTATATCGCTTTGCCAGATACTCAAAGTCAGCCTTGTATTCAGGCTCTGAGAAAAAAGTGATCAAGAAGAATTTATAGTTAAGAGACATAAAGTCTTCATCTAACAATACATGTAGCCACTCCTCCCTAGTAACTTGGGATGGACCCTTATAGTCATCATTCTTTATGATAATTTGTTGCACCGCGGTATCCTTCAAATGAAATTTTAATGATGGTTTCTTATGATCATACGAGAGGTAGACTAAAAACCCTAACGCCCCTTAAACTCCGCCTCACGTCTCTCAACCATCGCCATTGCGCCCTCTTTTGCGTCTTCTGAATGAAATAAATGCGGCAGATAGCTATGAATATTGGCGAGTGCTGCTTTTGCGCCATTGTGACTGGCATCTTGCGCAGAAGACAGCAACCCTTGTACCCCAAGCGGGGCAGCCTTGCAAATCTCTTTAGCGATAGTGCGTGCGCGCTCATACTCTTCACCATTGGCGACGACTTCGCTGACCAAATTCAGCCTATCAGCCGTTTGCGCATCGAATGCTTTACCAGTGAGTAGATACGGCATGGCTTTTTGCCAGCCTGCTGCCGCGACAAATCTTACCGTCGCCCCGCCAAACGGCATGATGCCGCGTTGCACTTCCATTTGTGCAAAGTTGCAGTTATCACTAGCGATGACCACATCACTATTTAGCATCAGCTCAATGCCTGCGGTAAAGCAAGTGCCTTGTATTGCCACGACCACAGGTTTGGTCCGCAGTTTGCCACCGATACCCCACGGATCGATTTTATTATCATTGAATTCAAACGCGCCTTTATCCCATTTATCTTGTAGCTCCATCAAATCAAGACCAGCGGTAAAGTGCTCGCCATGGGCGAAGATAAGCGCACAACGCAGATTAGCGTCATTTTCATACTTGGTAAGCGCCTCAGAGAGTTGCTTGATCATATGGCTATCAAAGGCGTTGCGCTTGTCCGCACGATTGAGTCCGATTAGGCAGATATGGCCGTCAGTTTCATAGGTAATGCGCTTGCCAATAGCGTCAGTATCGTTTTGCATGCTCATGGTTTTATCCTTTTTATATTTGTAGTTGTGGTAGGGTGCGGTTAGTTTTATCAAGTTTTCGTAGAGAATGAAGATAAAATGTAACCCACCATTTAAACCTTATAAAAGTATAAGACGGTGGGTTACACTGCGTTAACCACACCCTACGCCAAAATCGTCTTATTTCAGTGAATACTACTGACTTTCAATATAGACATACGCTCTTTGCAACGCAAGCATCGTTTTAGCGTTTCCATCAACAGCTGACCTCAATATCAGTTGACCTGATTTGCGATAAGTGCAACTATTATTCAACCTAAGACATGACTCAGAGCTTTTTATGGAATTTTGGCACGGTTTTTTGCTGATCACCAGCGTTCATCTACTCGCTGCTGCCTCTCCAGGGCCTGATTTTGTCTTGGTATCACAGCAGACATTGGCAAAAGGTCGGCGCACAGGTTTGATTTGTAGCCTTGGTATCACTTTTGGTTTAGCAATACATATTATCTATTCAGTGCTAGGACTGGCGACGGTCATCGCTCATTCGCAGCCATTATTGACCGCTATTAAATGGTTGGGCGGTAGTTACCTTATTTATCTAGGGTGGCAAGGCATTCAAGCCAAACCTAAAAAGCCGTCAGAGTTAGCAAATTCAGAAGAGCCAACAGATTCAGTCATTGATGTTTCACAAGCTGCGCCTACCGAGCAAGCAGCGCTGCCTTCTACCAAAAAACCTTCTATGAATAGCGACTCAACTTTCGCCATTCTACGTCGCGGCTTTTTTTGCAATGTATTTAACCCAAAAGCGCCCGTCTATTTTGTCGCCATATTTACCTTAGTATTGTCACCTAATATACCACTTTGGCAGCTTTCCATTTATGGCGTATGGATGATGGTCTTACAGATGGCATGGTTTAGCACCGTAGTGATGTTACTCTCCATTCCTGCGATACATCGTCGCTTTCAACGCTTTGAGCATTGGATTGACCGCATCTTAGGTACCGCGATGATCGTATTGGGATTAAACCTGATTTTACGTAGCCGATAAGACATTCGTTAGCCGCGAAATCTGCTAAAATGGTTGATTATATTCAAACATCAAAGCCCGATACTATGACCAGTAAGCCTATGAACCGTCGCCCGACCGCTAACAATCACAGAAACAGATCACCTGAGACTGCCAAAAAATTAGGCCAGCTGCATCCACGCAATCCGCACCAAGGCCGCTATGACTTTACGGTATTGACCCGCGCTTTGCCTGAGCTTGCCAAGCATACGATTACCAATCCTAATGGCGAGCCAACGATTAACTTCTCTGATCATCAAGCGGTAAGAGTGCTTAATCAGGCGCTATTGGCCCATTATTATGGCGTTAAATTTTGGGACATTCCTGAAGGTTATTTGTGTCCACCGATTCCGGGGCGTGCCGATTATATTCATTACATCGCTGACTTATTGGCGCAAACCACGCACATGAATGACGATAATACACCGCCGATGGGTAAAGAAATCCATGCCTTAGATATTGGTACTGGTGCCAGTGCTATTTACCCTATTATCGGCAGCCAAAGCTACGGTTGGCGCTTTACCGCGAGCGATATCGACCCTATTTCGGTCAATACCGCGGCATTGATTTGTGAAGCCAATCCAAAGCTAAAAGGCGCGGTGAAAGTAAAACTACAACCCAATCCGAAGAAGTTTTTTGCAGGTATCATCGGTCGTCAAGATTACTTTGATGTGGTCGTGTGCAACCCGCCATTCCATGCGTCACTAGAAGAAGCGATGGAATCCAATACCCGCAAGCAGCATAATTTGCAACGCCATCGTGGCAAGAATGAAAACGAGCAAGTAAGCCGACATTCAACGAAATCTGGCAATGCGGCACAAAACCTAAACTTCGGCGGTCAGCATAAAGAGCTATGGAGTGAAGGTGGCGAGATTACCTTTTTGACTAAGATGATAAAAGAGAGCCAAGATTTCGCTGAGCATGTTGGCTGGTTTACTAGCTTAGTCTCGAAGTCCGAAAACGTAAAACCTTTACAGCTATTGCTAAAGCAGCTTGATGTCACACAGATGCGCATTATTGAGATGAGCCAAGGACAGAAAAACACCCGTATATTGGCATGGCGTTTTAACACTGATGAAGAATAGTAGTTACTGTTTTTAATTCTTAAAGTTTCACGTGAAACAAAAAAGCACCGCTCTGGAACCCAGAGCGGTGCTTTTTATTGAGAAAATAAGTCAAAATGGAATATAGTTAAATACCTTAAAACGCGACGGTATTGCTGATTTATCGATATTACTTTTCACTCATTATAGGGCGTGTTGAACATTCGATCGTGGCACTGACAGAGACTATTTTTTAGGCGATTCAAAGATAAAAATAGTAAGTTTAGTCATTCTAAGCGTCTCTTGTTATCAAAAAATCAGCAAAAAATAGTCCTGTCCTTTTAGGCTGATGCTAAAATTGCCCCATACCGTGTTGCAATTCGAGCTAAGGTATCAACATAATCTTCGACTTGCGCCGTGTCTGGAACAATTTTAGCGATCAGCAGTGTTCATTTATGAATGTTCAACACGCCCTAGTTATTTAGCCAAAAAACATGATTTTTATACCAATTAAAATAAGCACCAAACCACCTAATGCTTCGGCTTTATCCTCTAACCATGTACCAGAGCGCCAGCCTAGATAAACACCGAATAGCCCAAATATAGCCGTTACTACAGCGATAATTAAACATGCTAACCATGCATTCAATGCCAATAAATTAAGGGTAAACCCTGCCGCCATCGCATCAATACTGGTGGCAATTGCGAGCGTAAACATAGTGCGATGATTGATACTGCCGTTTCCACTGCCTATGGCGGCAACGGTATCACCAGTCGTATCAATAGCACCAGCCTTTAGGTGAAGCGCACTGTCTACCGCATCCTCCCCATCACCAGTAAACACCTCATAAAGCATCTTGCCACCGAGACCGATCAGTATAATCCCACCGATCCAAGGTGCAGCAGCAGCCAACCAGCCTAAAAGTGCTGCGCCTAACAAATATCCAATCAATGGCATCACGCCCTGCGCAATACCAAAATATAACGCCGCATAAACAGCTAAACGTAACAAATACTGCTTGCTTTGTTTTTGCGACTTAGCACCCAGCCCAATCGCGACAGCAAATGCATCCATGGCTAAAGCGATAGCCAGCAACACAACTTCAATCATTTTGGTGTCCACTTATTATAATGATTTATCTAGTGAAGTTTCACGTGAAACATCACATCGATTTAATCGTTTACCTTTTCCCAAAAACTACGCTTTTTGCCATGCTTATCTTTAAGCGTAATAACATATTCTTTATGGGTTGCAAGTTCGCTGTAAGGCTTAGACGATTGACTAATAATCGTATCAAGCTTTGTTAGACGGTTGAAGTAGCGAGCCGCGTGACCATAGGCTTTGCTGCGAGAGCTGTCTAGAATATCATTAAGTAAAGTGCGATAAATAATAACTTGAAGTAAATCAGTCTCAGCTGGCAACTCCTTTAACATGCCGGTTAGCGCTGTATAATGTACATCAGCAAACTGGCAATAACGGGCAACTGCGACCTGATTGGCAAGCTCAACCTCTCCTATTTCTAGCAGTAGTGATGTTGCCATAAATACATTTTCTTGTTGCTCTGCCAGCTCATAAGCTCTTTTTCGCCACTGAGCTTGCTGAGCAGGACTGGCCTCAGCCATGATAGCTTTTAGCCTTAAAGGGCTTGGTTGCAGCTCAAATACCTCGCCTAGCACTTCCATGAGCGCATTGGTGTTTTTTTGCATGTGATATATGTGACTTAGCCAATCCAAGCGTCTGGTCTTATCTAACAGACCATCGCTTTGCCACTCTTCATTTAAGTAGTGTAGTGCCTTATCAAAAGCTCTTTGATTTAGCAAAAATGTTAGCAACTCTTCTAATCTTCGAGGATGAACTGGTCTAGTCTCTTGCATCTCAAAAAAGATGGTTTCAAAAAATCCCACATCACCTAGCGCCCTTGATAGATTTTTTATGGCGATCTCAATTACCATTTTTTCATAGTTAATCGAAAAAGCATCATCGCTTAAAGGGCTGTTTTGCCTTTCATTGAGCGTATCTTCGTTTGCCTTTTTTGTTTGGATATTCTCACGCTCTTGTTGATAATCAGCGATCAATCCACGTATCTCAGGCTCAGATAACAGCTCATTAATATCTTCTAATAAACTATCTTTAGTACCATAATCATTATCGTCAGCCAGCACTTTTACTTTATTTACCCAAGCATGGCTGAGTATATCGCGCTCATCAACAGGTATGTCTCGCTTTTCTTGCTCATAGCATGTGCTAGCCACTGTCAGCCAAGATGCAGTCAAACTCCTATAAATATCACCAATATAACCGTTGGAATCATCAGCACGCCCTAAGCTAGCATTAGTAGATTCTATAAATAACTCAAGTAACGTCAGGCATTCTTGTGGTTGCTCAGGATAAAGGCTCATTATGTCACTGGCTAAGTGCTGAAGCTCAGTAGCAAATTCGCTAGACTCCCAGTAATCTACAAACTTCCTTCGTCTTCTAAGTCCTTTTAGTGTAGTGGTTAACTTTTTTATAAGTTTAGGCTTATCTGATTGTAATAGCAGACGCTCAATTTTTTTATCGAGCATTTTATCTACACCATACACATCAGAGACAAAATCAATTAAAGACGTTTTTGATAGTTGTGACAAATACTTCTTTTGTTCTGCGTTTAGCATAGTGTTACCCTCACTATTTTACTGGTAATGTTTCATATGAAAAAAGCCACCTTGCGAGCAAGATGACTTTATACCAATAAATACTTATATTCAAACTTCAAGGTCTATAATCTCAAAACTTAAAAGCTAAATATCCAAATTAGACACTGTTAACGCATTTTCTTCGATAAAGATACGACGTGGCTCAACGTGATCACCCATTAGGCAGGTAAACATATGATCCGCCGCGATAGCATCTTCGATCGTGACGCGTAGCATGCGACGGTTTTCAGGATCCATAGTGGTATCCCAAAGCTGATCAGCATTCATCTCCCCTAGCCCTTTATAGCGCTGGATTGCCAAACCACGACGCGCATCCAGCATCATCTGTTGCCAGAGATAATCAAAGTCACGCACTGGGATATCTTTGGTCGTACCTGCTGTTGCCTCACGACGGATAAAGGCATCTTCCTCAAGTAAGGTGTTCCATTCAGCCGATAATCGTAGCAACTTGGTATATTCACCTGAGTTGATAAAGCTTGCATCTAGCAGATAATGGTGGGCTAATTGATGCACATAAACAGTGATACGTGGCAACCATTGTGCCTTGGCTGATAACGCCTCACTATCAGACACTGTGCCATCTGCAATTTCTACCGCAGGCCTCATACCCAATAAGTCTGCAGCGGCAGCATCCATATTCTTTGGTTGCGGCGCATGAATATTGACCAATTCAATCTCAGGGCTCAGATCACTACCAAAGTGCTCAAGTTGAGTTTGCATGGCTTCTTGCCACGCTTGCATAGCAGACTTATCGTAAGTCATATCAGTGCTAAGCTTTGGCGTATGCGTTAAAGCATCCAAAATTACCGCTGGAAAACGAATTTGCAAACGGGCTTTGATCAGCTGCGTTTGGTTATAATCATTCAATAGCGTCTCTAATGCTTGCCCAGTAATGGCAGGCGCATCAGCACTAATATGCAGCTTGGTATTGTCAATCGTTGATGACAATAGATAAGCTTTTAAGGCTTCATCGTCCTTTAGATACAGCTCTTGACGACCTTTTTTCACTTTGTATAGCGGTGGCTGAGCGATATAAATATAGCCACGCTCGATCAGCTCTGGCGTTTGACGGAAGAAGAAGGTCAACAGCAAGGTACGAATGTGTGACCCATCAACGTCGGCATCGGTCATGATGATGATTTTGTGATAGCGTACTTTATCAGGATTATATTCATCAGGACCGATACCACAGCCAAGCGCAGTAATTAAGTTACCTACTTCCGCAGACGACAACATTTTGTCAAAACGCGCACGCTCAACGTTTAGGATTTTACCTTTTAGTGGCAAAATCGCTTGGGTCTTACGGCTACGACCCTGCTTAGCTGAACCACCCGCAGAGTCACCCTCCACGATATACAGCTCTGAAAGCGCTGGATCTTTTTCTTGGCAATCCGCCAACTTACCAGGCAAACCGGCGATATCCAAAGTAGTCTTACGACGTGTCATTTCACGTGCTTTGCGAGCGGCATCACGTGCTCGTGCTGCATCGATGATTTTATTCGCAATGGCTTTACTAGCCGTTGGATTCTCTAACAAAAAGTCGTTGAACTTATCATGCATGGCTGATTCAACAGCAGACTTTACTTCGCTTGAGACCAGCTTGTCTTTGGTTTGACTAGAAAATTTTGGATCAGGCACTTTAACCGAGACAATCGCCGTCAAGCCTTCACGCGCATCATCGCCCGTCGCCGTCACTTTCTCTTTTTTGAATAAGTTTTCACGATCCATATAACTGTTTAGACAGCGGGTCAATGCCGAACGAAAGCCTGATAAATGCGTACCACCATCGCGCTGCGGGATGTTGTTGGTAAAGCACAATACTTTTTCGTTATAAGTGTCCGTCCATTGTAGGGCCACTTCGACACTGATGCCATCGTCTTGCTCACTATCAAAATGGAAGACTTCGTTGACGCCATCTTTGCCCGCATTAATATAGCTGACAAACTCTGACAATCCGCCTTTATGTTCAAACTCATGACGCTTATCGATACGCTCATCGGTCAAGACGATGCGTACACCTGAGTTCAAAAACGACAGCTCACGTAAACGCTTGGCTAAAATATCATATTCGAAGATAGTGCCAGTAAAGACATCGTTACTAGGATAAAAGCGGATTTGGGTGCCCGTTTTATCCGTTGCTTCCATTTGCTGAATGTCAGCATCAGGCACACCATCGGTATACGTCTGATGGTAGTGATAGCCTTCACGCCAGATATTCATTTCAAGCTTTTTGGACAAGGCGTTAACGACCGAGACGCCGACACCATGTAGACCGCCTGAGACTTTATAGCTGTTATCATCGAACTTACCACCTGCGTGCAGCACGGTCATGATAACCTGTGCCGCTGACACCCCCTCTTCTGGATGGATATCAACAGGGACGCCGCGACCATTGTCCATGACACTGACCGATTCGTCTTCGTGAATGACGATATCGATCTGATCACAATGACCGGCCAATGCTTCATCGATAGAGTTGTCCACCACCTCAAAGACCATATGATGCAAGCCGGTGCCGTCATCGGTATCACCGATATACATCCCAGGACGCACGCGCACGGCTTCTAAACCGCGTAAAACACGGATATCTTTGGAGCTGTAATCAGAGGGTAATCCTTGAGCGGCGGCAGGGACAATCGTGTCAACGACAGTATCCGACACCATAGCATCTGAAACTGTCGTATCGGCCGTCAATTGCTCGTAATCGGTAGGTAATGAATCACTCATGTGCATTCCTTAATCTAGCCATTATCAGCCCATCACGGGCGCACCACTACGGTGACGCCTCACGATGTTATCTTAGACTTAACGTTTTATGGTCAAAGCCTGTCATGCGTATCATTAGCTAAACAGTGTTAGCTACAACTTTGTGGCATGTCATTACAGACATAAAATTAGCGCTCGGTATTTTTAATACTAGCTTCTGTTCTTTTAAACATTATTAAAGCCAAGTAAAATAAATAAAACACATATTTATCAGCCACTTAGAATTTTATAGATAATAAAAAAACTCTATATCACGCCATAAGATAACTTACTGAGAATAGGACAAAAATAAAGCCCTATTTTAGCATTTTTTTGCTTCTAAGTCACTGTTTACTGGCAGTTTTATCGTTATCTATCAGGTATTTTAAGTCGGTAAGAATTACCGAAAAATAAGAGGGTAAATTATGGATGAAATGCAAAGTTGACGAGGAGGAATTAAAACAAAAATATCAATATTTATGCTTAGTTGTCAGGAGAAATTTGACCTTGTTTCACATGAAACATATTAGGTTTTGACCATAATGTATTGACTAGCGGTACGATATCATCGGTCAAACTGGTCATAAATACTTGACAAGGCAGCTGTGCTAGCGTTGACAATAAAATCTCAATCGCCCTATCATCAAGCTCTGCAGTGATATCGTCTAACAATACCACGGGCGTCACTCGCGATTTAAAATCATTGTTAGAGATATCCGCATCTTTTTCAGTATTAAGTAGCAGCGGCAACTGTGATAAGCGCAATGCGGTAATCAATAGCTTCTTTTCACCGCGCGATAATACATTAGCGGCCTGCTCTTTTAAAACGGGCAATTTCGTGTGTATATCGCCTTCTACTGTCGTGTTTTTAGTTTCCTGCCCTTCATGTATGGCTAGCGGCTCGCTAGAGCGCCAATGGACATGAATATCGGCACGGTGGTTACCGATGCGGGTATAGCCCAGCTGCAAATCCTGTTCTAAGCGCTCATTAAGCTGTACATCGAGCGCAACACTGGTGTCGTAACCAGCACTATAGCTCAAGCTCAATTGCTCGGCATAAGCAGGCAATAACTGAGCAATGCTTTGAGCAAAATAAGGCTGCCATTCGCTAAATATTCGTTCGCGATAGTGATGGATAAGTGCCGCATGACTACTCAGACCTCTGTCCCATGCTCTAAGCTCAGCAAGTTGAACTTGGGTCAAGTGGCGTGATTTTTTTAGCAAACTATTGCGCTGTTTTAATAGCCGTTGATAAGCTACCCATTGTGGATGAAAGCCTTGTTTCATGTGAAACACCAACCAATCCAACAGCTGCCGACGACTGGCACTGCCCTGCTCTAACATATCCATAGTAGAGGGATCTATTAATAGTGTGGGGAGCTGTTCGGTTAAGATGCTTTGATTGTAAACGGTGCTTTGATTAAGACGTAGTATCGTCGTCGCATCAGCTTGCTTTTGAATCGCTAAAGTGCTGCTATCATTGAGTCTAGCATGTACGGTTGCGCTATTTTGATGGTGCTGAATATAGCGTTTAGGCTGGTGATGACGAAAACTCTTACCTCGTGATAGCAAGAATATCGCTTCCAATAGCGAGGTCTTACCACTACCATTCGCGCCGATAATGACGTTGCAAGCAGTGGCAGGTAGATTGACTTGACTGAGGTTACGTAGGTGTGAAATTTGTAGACGTTCAATCATAATATCGACAGCCGCCTATTTTTACCATCCGATTATTAGCAGGCAAAAGTTTAATTAATTATAGATTTTGCGAGGTTGCAGAGGTTAGTTTTAAATATGAAAACGGGCTTAAAAACAATACTACAAAGACAGCGACCTCGTCTCACTGGACAAGTGCTACCGTCTAACTGCACCGTTTTCTACAAAAAAAAGCACTATATACGCATTGGCATGATGACATATTGATGGAATTCATCATTTAGCTGATTTACTAGTACTGAGGCGTTAGATTGGCTCATATGCATTTGCAGATCCCCTTGGATGACACTTAGCACATCTTGCAAATAGGCAGCATTAAAGGACAGCTCCATCGGCTCACCCTGATACTTAGCTTGTATCATCTCAACCGCTTCGTCTTGCTCAGCGTTATTAGCGCGTACTTCCACCATACCATCGCTGGCGAAATTAAAGACGACGCCACGTGATTTTTCGTTACTTAAAATCGCGACACGGCGTAGCACATCTGTCATTTTTTCTTGATTAAATAAGGCCAATTTATCGGTATTGCTTGGCATGACGCGACGATAGTCAGGAAACTTACCGTCGATTAAACGTGCGGTAAAGGTCACCATTAGATTATCACTCACCTGCCCTGCACTATCCACTTCACCGAACGGCAAGCTTACTTGCAAAAACTCGCGACCAAAGCTTAGCGTCACTGCGTTATCTTGATCACCCAACATCTTACCAAGCTCAGAAGCCAAACGCTCAAGCTCAATCACTGCTTTGCGCGGCAAGATGGCTTGCATATTCAAATCTGCACTCACATCAATGACACTACGCGCCAATGCCAGTCTGTGGCCGTCAGTTGCAACGGTGGTTAGCTGCTGTTGTGAAACATCAAACAGCATACCAGTTAAATAATAGCGCACATCTTGAATGGCCATGGCGAACTGGGTTTTATGAATCAAATCCGTCAAACGGCTACGGCTAATGGTCAACGGCGTGATATTTTCGGGATTGCCCAAGCTTGGATAATCTTCACTAGGCAATGTACCCAAGGTAAAGCGGCTCTTACCACTCGTCAGCAAACAACGCTCGTTTTCTTGGGTGGCAAGCGTAACTTGTGCTTGTGCGGGTAAGGATTTGCAGATATCTCTAAGTTTTGTCGCAGGTAAAGTGGTTGTTCCTGCTTCAACACAAGCACCAGCAGGCAATTTCAACGTCGATGTCAGCTCTACCTCTAAGTCAGAGGCTGTCAAAATAAGCACTGACTCAGACAACTGTAGCTTGATATTACCCAAGATAACCATATTGTGGCGTTTGTCAGCGGCCTTGGCGATCAAGTTAATAGCTTTTAGTAACGACTCTCGATTAATCGATAATTGCATGCTTGGTTACTCTTATTTGAATGATTCTTTTTATATAGATGTAAAATAATGGCTTAATAATACCCTGTCTACTGACGATAATCCACAAGGTATCTGCCGGTTGGTACTCGCAATATTATAAACCATATCAACCGACTAAAATACAGTGTAACCACGGCCTAAAAATAGCGTAGCTACAGCCTAAAATTAATCGTAACATATAGCTTTAACCTGCTTGTAACATCAGAGCAAGTGTCTTGTAATCTTTATCAAACGCTGGGTCGGCGGCGCGTAGCTCATTAACTTTATCACAAGCATGCATCACCGTCGTATGATCCCGTCCGCCAAAAGACTGTCCAATCTCCGGAAAGCTATCGCTGGTCAATTCACGTGATAATGCCATGGCTATTTGCCGTGGTCTAGCAATACTACGCGTACGCTTGCGTCCCATCATGTCTTTGATAGTCACATCGTAGTATTCAGCGACCACTTTGCGGATATTATCCATATTGACGGCTTGCACCCGCATCGCGACGATGTCTTTTAGCGCGTATTGCACCATTTCAAGAGTAATCTGTGCACCCGTCAAGTTAGCATTGGCAAATACTTGATTTAGAGCACCTTCTAAACGACGGACATTTGACACCACGTTTTGAGCGATAAATAAAGCGCATTCCTTAGGGAGCGTCATGCCGTGTGATGCTGCTTTTTTCTGTAAGATTTGTACTCGTGTATCAATCTCAGGCGGATCAACAGCCACCGTCAAACCCCAAGAAAAACGCGATCTAAAACGTTCATCAAATTCCGTCATCTGCGATGGATGACGATCTGATGCCAAAATCAGTTGCTTGTCACCACTGGTAAAATCCGCAAATAACGTTAAAAACTCATTACTACTCTTGGTCTTTCCTGCTAGTACATGAATATCATCTACAATTAACAAATCTACTTTTTTTATTTTCTTTTTAAAATCTTCTATTTTATTATTTCTTAATGAATAAACCAATTGATTAATAAATTTTTCAGAAGTGAAATAATAAAAACTTTGATTGTTTTTTAAATAGCGGTGCGCTACCGAATGCATTAAATGAGTTTTTCCCAATCCTGAAGGACCATATATAAATAAAGGATTGTGACGATTCTTTGATTGACGCTTACCAAGCTCATAACAAGCCTTGTACGCAAGGTTGTTAGACTTACCAGTGACAAAGGTCTCAAAGGTAAAATCAGGATTTAGATAGCTTAATGATTTGGCATCAGCAGATTCTGCTAGGGTAGCATGACGCATGTTGGCATCGATATCTGCGCGCGCATTATTCTGATGTATGGATTCAAATTTGTGCTCGTCAGGGGGAGGGGAGGGGTTATCTTCTACAAATAGCGAACCTGACTGCGACTGATTATTGTCGTTCGACTCACGACCTGCATTATCGACCCGCACGATCACTTCCTCGATACTACCTTGACTGTGCTTGGCCACCAGCTGCTGAATATCTTTCAAATGGTTTTTTTTGATATACGTTACAAAGTAATCGTTCGGTGCAAGAATAATGAGCGTCTGCGCTTCCTGATGGGCTGATAAGGGTCTTAACCACATCGTAAATACGTTATCTTTGACGTTATAACGCAAATCGTTTAGGCACTTATCCCAAATAGTTGCTGTGTCTATCATGAAAAATAATAACCCCATAATCTGAAATAATAAAATGCCCTAAACGGCATAACTGCTCAACCAACATCCATATTGCCTATGAATATCACCTCAAAAACGCTCTTAGAGAATATGCAAAATCACATATCAAGTAGGGTGTTAATCTAACACAATACCCTGTGGATAACATCCTGTTTTTTGTGGATAAGGCTGTGGATAGTTTTGTGGATAAGTTAACAACACGAGTTATCCATATTCCACCC
The DNA here is from genome assembly GCF_013248965.1 of Psychrobacter okhotskensis. GTDB lineage: Bacteria > Pseudomonadota > Gammaproteobacteria > Pseudomonadales > Moraxellaceae > Psychrobacter > Psychrobacter okhotskensis. Next base: position 115,045 of record NZ_JABRVQ010000003.1, read on the forward strand.
ACAGGTTATCCACAGGGTTACCCATAGTCTAGTATTTTGATAATAAAGGGTAATTTTGACTTAACCACAGATAATAGGCCTCCCAATAACAACAATACTTATATATATTAATAGTTAATTATTATAGAGTTCAAAGTTTTCTGTGGATAACTTTCAAAAGTTTAAATTAACAAAGAAGGACTTCTAGGGAATTAAACTGGATTCACTAGCCACAGATTGATGATGCAAGAGTAATCAGAAAAACGGCTTTAGAGACAATGTACTCTACTCATCTAAACATCGATTAAATTAGTTCATTGACCAAGATACTATGCGGTGGTATAATCCTCCGTTATTACGAATTTAGTCCATTATTTTGATAGGTGAGTTATGAAACGTACATTCCAACCAAGCGTGATCAAGCGTAAACGTACTCACGGTTTCCGTGCTCGTATGGCAACTAAAAAAGGCCGTCAGGTCTTAGCTCGTCGCCGCGCTAAAGGACGTCATCGTCTTACTGTATAATTAGTAGATGACGATGAGCATGGCTAATAGTGCTTGTTGTGTTTCTATTATTTATAGATTGCGATAGTCAATCATCGCAACTGACACGTAGCCATATATTAAAAGCGCCCACATCGGCGCTTTTTTTGTCTCTATATTTTATGATTCTTCTGATATTGTCACCCGCTCTGATACTAGGTTGTACTATGTCCAATACTGCTCCAGCTACCTTGACCGCCCGCTTCACTAAACAGCAACGCCTGCTGACGCCTGCAGCTTTCCGTGAGGTGTTTGATGCCCCAGAGCGCAAGCTGCACCAGAGCCATTTGATGGCTTTTATACGTACCAATGCTCACGAGCAGCCGCGAGTCGGTATGGCTATTACCAAGCGTAAAGTACCTACTGCGGTGGCGCGAAATTTAATCAAGCGTCAAATACGTGAGCAGTTCCGCGTAAAATCTGCAAAACTAGAAAACAAGGATATTGTTTTCATTGTTAAAAAATCTATTAAAGATTTAGATAATAAAGAATTAATAAATGAGATAAATAATATATTAAAAAAAATAGAAAAAAAATAAAATGAATTTCATTATTTTAAAAATAAATAAATATTTATTTTTTTTGATTTATTATTTTATTTATTTTTATCAAAAGATAATAAGTCCAATTATCCCTGCCCGTTGTCGCTATTATCCAACTTGTTCTAATTATGGTAAACAAGCGGTAGCGTGGCATGGTGTCTGGTCAGGCAGTTGGCTTTTGTTAAAACGTATTAGCCGCTGTCATCCGTTAGGCGGCCACGGCATCGATTTTGTACCGCTGCCCTTATCCTCTTATTTCTATCAATATTTATCCCCTATCGAGCTAGCGATTGTTAAAGCTCAAGGTTTATATGTTGGTAAAGACACTACAAGCTATGTTTCTCGCCTAAACCATATGATGAGACAGCCGTAAAACGTGTTAGTAACTGGATAACTTGTGGATATCTATTGAGTTACCCACAAGTTATCCACACTGTTGGTATCATTTAGGGTGGATTTTTAGTAAAATGATGCACATTTTATGTAAATGACTGCTAGTACGTTGTCACAGCGCTAATAGATAACGGCGATCCGTGGTCATGACACATGCCCTAATTTTTCATTCCCTAATTTTTTAATCTAGGAAAGGTTTATGCAAAAGATATTTCGGGTGATGATCATCATTGCGATGCTAATCACCGCTTATCTGCTGATTTTGGCATGGCGAGATGATTATGCCGATGCACCAGCTGTAGACACGGCACCAGAAGCTGCAACGTCAGTGGGTGCTGATATTCCCTCTACGACTGGCGCAGCAGGTGATATTCCGGTACAGACGGTGGATAACGTAACAGCCGATAACGGCATTGTGACGGCTACCCCTGCGAAAGATGCTGGGCTGATCACAGTCACCACTGATCGCTATGATATAAAAATCAATCCAGAAGGCGGTGATATCGTTTATGCTGCGCTTAAGCAGTATAACGCGACGCTCGATAGCGAGACGCCTTTTGTACTGTTAGAAAATAATAGTAATCGCGTCTATGTGGCTCAGTCTGGCCTGATTGGTCAAGATGGTATTGACACCGCAGAAGGTCGTGCCAATTACAGTCATACTGCTAATAATTACGTCATGGAAAAAGGGCAGCAAACGTTATCTGTACCGCTTACTTATAAAAAAGACGGCGTGACGATTACTAAGACCTTTACCTTTACGCAAGACAAATATCCGATTGATATCAGTTATCAAATTCAAAATGCCTCTGCCGCTGCTTGGCAAGGGCAGATGTTTGCTCAGTTAAAACGTGATGATAGTAAAGATCCTGGCATGTCTGACAAAGGCGCGCTAAGCATGGCGACGTATTTGGGCGGCGCTTGGGGCACCCCTGATGATCCTTACAATAAGCTGAAATTTGGTAACTTTAGTGATGGTGAGTTGACTACGACCAGTGATAAAGGTTGGGTTGGCATCGTGCAGCATTATTTTGTCTCTGCATGGACGCCTGAAAACTTCACGGGTAAGTTCTTCAGTCGTGAAACGGCTGATGAGTACTTTATCGGCTTTAACAGTCAGCCAGTCAATGTTGCACCAAACAAGCAAGTGACGTTAAATGCAACGCTATATGCTGGGCCAAAGGTACAGTCTGAGCTCAAAGATGTGGCAGTTGGTTTGAACAAAACTGTCGATTATGGCTTGCTATGGCCAATATCAAAAATCTTGTTTGCTATCTTGGAAGGCATTCATAAAGTCATTGGTAACTGGGGTTGGTCAATTATTCTACTGACTGTCTTGGTTAAAATTGCGCTGATGTGGTTCTCAAACAAGAGCTACTACTCAATGGCGAAGATGCGTGCCATTGCACCAAGACTCAAAGTGCTCAAAGAAGAGCACGGCGATGATCGTATGAAAATGTCGCAAGAGATGATGGCGATTTATAAAGAAGAGAAAGTCAATCCGATGGCGGGTTGTTTGCCTATCTTAATGCAAATGCCGATTTTCTTAGCGTTATATTGGGTACTGGTTGAAAGTGTTGAGTTGCGTCATGCACCGTGGATCTTATGGATTCAGGATTTATCAGCGATGGATCCATGGTTTATATTACCATTGCTCATGGGTGCGTCGATGTTTATACAGCAGCAGCTAAACCCGCAGCCCGCTGATCCGATGCAAGCCAAGGTAATGAAGTTTTTACCGATTATTTTTACCGCTTTCATGCTGTTCTTCCCAGCAGGTCTGGTTCTATACTGGACGGTGAACAACTTGTTTAGTATGACTCAGCAATATATTGTGAATAAAAAAGTCGACGAAGAGCAAAAGCGTCGTACCGTCAAGGTGCTTGATTAATCAACAAGCAGTCTGCTTTATAATGAATAAAACCATCGCACAAGCGGTGGTTTTTTTATACGTCAAACCTAATGTTTGCTTATGTTGATACGTGTTAAAAAGCGCAAAATACCGCTATTTAAAGTTTGTTTTGTCAGCCTGCGCCGAGCCGTCTATAATGGAGTTTTTAGTTAATGAGAATAAGTGTGGATTCTGTCAAAGCGGCGTTAGCCCCAACTGATTCATCTGGATTGGCTACCATTGCCGCCATTGCTACACCGCTTGGGCGCGGGGGTGTTGGGGTTATTCGTCTGTCAGGCGCACGTGCCTATGCCATTGCTTGTCAGCTCACGGGTAAGTCGGCGTTTACCCCGCGTATGGCCAGCTTCTGCCGTTTTTATCAGGCTGATGGCACGACCATTGACGAAGGCTTGGTATTGTATTTTAAAGGCCCACATTCCTTTACTGGTGAAGATGTGATTGAGCTGCAAGGGCATGGCGGCATGATTTTGCAAAATCAGTTACTCGCGCGCGTGTTTGAATTGGGTGCCAAACAAGCCAGTGCTGGCGAGTTTTCTTACCGCGCTTTTGATAACGATAAGCTGGATTTGGTACAAGCAGAGGCTATCGCTGATGCGATTGATGCGACCAGTGCTGCCGCTGCCAGTAGTGCTATACGCTCGCTAAGTGGTGAGTTTTCACAAAAAATCAATGAATTGCTGGAGCAGCTTATTCATCTGCGCTTACATGTTGAAGCCGCCATTGATTTCCCCGATGAAGAAGATGTTGATTTTTTATCCGATGGCGTTATACAGGCCAATCTTGAGAACACGCAACAAAAAATCCAGCAAGTACTCTCGACCGCAAAACAAGGTCAGCTATTACGTGATGGTATTCATGTGGTATTGGCAGGTAGGCCGAATGCAGGCAAATCAAGCTTACTAAACCGTCTAGCAGGACAAGAGCGCGCTATCGTCACTGACGTCGCAGGTACCACACGCGATACGCTACAAGAGACCGTAGTACTCAACGGTCTAACGCTGCACCTAACCGATACGGCTGGCCTACGTGAGACGCAAGACACCGTGGAGCGTATTGGCATTGAGCGCGCGCGTACCGCTATTACGCAGGCTGATATGTTGATGATGGTCTATGACGTGACCCGCGACCTTGAGGAAGAGAGTACGCCACTACAGCTGGCTGAGCAGTTATTTGGCAAGCTACCAGAGGCTAAGCGATTATTAATCATTGCCAATAAAAGCGACTTATTAAACGGTTTGAGTGACGAGGATGCCATGTCCGCTTCACAGATTGAAATAAAAAATCGTGGTTATGAACAAGTCAATGTTTCATGTGAAACAGGCGCTGGTATCGATACATTGGTCGAAGCGTTGTGTGCTAAAGTGGGTTTCCATCCGCCCGAAAACAGTCTTATTGCCCGTACAAGGCACTTGGATGCACTCAGGCGCACGGCAAATTATTTGGCAGAAGCGCACGAGCAGTTAACCGTCTTTCAAGCCGGTGAATTGGTGGCTGAAAGCTTACGTCAAGCTCAGCATAGTTTGGGTGAGATTACTGGTGAGTTCAGCGCTGATGATTTACTAGGTAAAATTTTTGGCAGTTTCTGTATTGGTAAATAGCTTTGTTAAGTCTTTTTCTATTGGAAAATAATGGTTAAAAAGTTTCATACATTCATCCTAATTAGCGCTTCAATATGGCTTTAATGTTGCCGCCTTTAATGTATTAAGACAAGGAAAATAGTATGCATTGCCCATATTGTAATGCGTCAGAGACCAAAGTGATTGACTCACGGCTTGCAGCAGAAGGGGCGCAAGTGCGTCGCCGCCGTTCCTGTAATAGTTGCCAAGAGCGCTTTACCACGTTTGAGATGGTAGAGGTGGTGATGCCAAGAATTATCAAATCAAGCGGTAAGATTGAGCCTTACGATAACGAAAAGCTGCGCCGCTCTATACTCTTGCCGCTACAAAAACGTCCCATTACCATTGATGAGCAAGAGGCAATGATTAGTCGTATCGAAAAGCGTGTACGGCAAATGGGTGAGCGCGAAATTAGCAGCAAAGTCTTAGGTGAGATTATTATGAGCGAGCTTAAGACGCTCGATGACGTCGCTTATGTACGCTTTGCCAGTGTTTACCGCGACTTTCAAGATATCGATGCCTTTCACCAAGAAATTGCTAACATTCGTCCCAGCGAAAAAACGGACGACAACGTTAAGTAGCCTTTATTAGCTATTTTTTTATTAAGTGTGCCCTCTTTATGACGCTTTCAAACCATAAAATCTCAAATCATAAATTTTCAAACCATGAACGAGATGCCCAAGACCGCTATTTTATGATGCTTGCTATCGAGCAGGGTAAGCATGGTATCTATACTACTAGGCCCAATCCAGCGGTAGGCTGTGTCATTGTTCAGGCAGAAGATATCGTTGGTCAAGGTTTTCACCCGAAAGCAGGGGAGCCTCATGCCGAGGTATTTGCGCTGAAAGAAGCAGGTACGCGAGCAGTAGGCGCAACCGCTTATGTGACACTGGAGCCGTGTAGTCATACAGGTCGTACGCCGCCTTGTGCGCTTGCGCTGATTGCTGCGGGTGTTAAGCGGGTAGTGATTGCAGGTTTAGATCCCAATCCACAAGTCGCTGGTCGTGGTGTGCGTTTACTAGAAGAGGCGGGCATCAACGTCACTATTGGTGTATTAACGCAGCAAGCAGAAGCCTTAAATCGCGGATTTTTGAAGGCGATGCGTACCCAGATGCCTTATGTACGGCTTAAAATAGCCACCAGTCTTGACGGTCGTACGGCGATGGCGACAGGGGAGTCGAAGTGGATTACAGGTGCCGCTGCTCGCGAGGATGTGCAAAAGCTACGTGCCCGCAGTGGCGCCATTATTACAGGTAGCGAAACCGTCATCGTTGATAATCCTCAATTAAATGTACGCTCAAACCAGTTAGGTATAGCGCTTGAGCAAGTTCCTGCTCCCAAGGTTGTCGTACTCGATAGGCGTCAGCGCTTAGCGCACAGCGTAGAGTCTGATTATCAGTTATGCCGTCGAGCGGATACGATTTATTGGCATGAGGATAACTTAACTGCGTTATTAAACAATTTAGTCAGCGAGCATCAGTGTTATGAAGTATTGGTTGAAGCTGGTGCTAGCGTAACAGGCAGTTTTTTGAGCCAGCAGTTGGTCGACGAGCTGGTTGTTTATCAAGCGCCTTGTTTATTAGGCGCACAGGCGCGCCCGATGGTTAACTTTAATCCACTATCGTTGGCGCAGCAGCTGCGTTTTGATATCGACAGTTATGAACAAGTTGGTGCTGATCTTAAACTGACCTTATTGCCTTTATGAAATGAACACTTATAAACAGCTTGCTCACAGTCTGTACTAAATATGTGCTAAGTGTGGATAAGTTAGTAAATTCAGGTGATGTTTCACATGAAACTGTGTATAACTTTGTTTCACATGAAACCAAAAAGACCTTAATTTATATAGAATATATATTAAATCCTTTAAAATCAATTACTTATTATTAGTCTTTAAGTATTTACAGGTTTATTCTTAGACTTTGCTCTACTGTGGATAACTTGGTCAAAACCTAGGTTTTTAACGGTGTATGGGTTGATTTTTCATTACTTATCCACAACTTATCCCATACTGTGCTTAAAATAAACGCATGTTTCACTAAAAGATAAAGGCAGACAAACGCCTTCTTAATACATACTAATACGTTGTCTATCGCGGCAATATAATAATGAGATGAGGTTGATATGTTTACCGGAATTATAGAAAGTGTCGGAAAGGTCAAATCCATGCAGCCTACAGGCGGTGACATACGCTTGACGATAGAGTCTGATGATTTAGACTTCAGTGATGTGAAACTGGGTGACTCTATTGCTTCTAATGGTATTTGTTTGACGGTTGTGGATTTTGGCAGCAATCATTACTCGGTTGATGTCTCACGTGAAACAATTGCGCATACAGCGTTAGAAGAGCTAAAACCAGGTCATATCGTCAACCTAGAAAAGGCGATGTTGCCCACCACCCGTTTTGGTGGTCATATTGTCGCCGGTCACGTCGATGGTGTCGGCGTCGTGCGTAAATTGCAAAAAGACGCGCGCTCTATCTATATTGAGATCGAAATACCGCAAGCGTTGGCGCATTATACAGCGACCAAAGGTTCGATTACGCTTGACGGTATTAGTCTCACGACGAATTTGGTACGCGACAATATCGTCTCTTTAAATATCATTCCGCATACCGCACAAGTCACCAATATTGCTCAGCATTGGTTGGTAGGCGATAAGGTTAATGTTGAAGTGGATATTGTCGCGCGCTATTTAGAGCGGTTGCTAACCAAGCCACAAAGTGCAAGTGCGACAGCGCAAAATACACCAAGTAACATCACTGAGACATTTTTAGCAGATAACGGCTTTATGAGATAGTAAGTGACATTTATCAATACATACTTTCTTTCTGGTTTAAATTGCAAGCCAATTTAAATCGCGAGTGTCAAAGATACCTATTAGGGCATGTCTTCATTTTGATAACGATGAAATGAGGGCACGCCCTAATCTTTAATAAGACTCTGTAATACCGATTGCAGCTTATTTTTATCGATAGGCTTGGTCAAAAATTCATCCATGCCTACCTCAAAGCAAGCATCGCGATCCTCTGCAGTATTATTCGCTGTCAACGCCACAATAGGAATATCATCCCCTTGCGCACGAATCGCTTGGGTCGCTTGTAAGCCATCCATCACCGGCATCCGGCAGTCCATCAAAATAAGAGCAATCTCTTCATGCTGCGCTTGCAGTTGACTCAACGCCTGCTGCCCATCTTCTGCGACCACGGTACGATAGCCAAGCTTGGTTAATATCTTACACGCTATTTTTTGATTGGTCGGACTGTCTTCTACCACCAAAATAAGCGGTGGCGCGGTCTCGTTGGTAGTTTTGTGGTCAGAAATATCTATGGTAGCGCCATCTACCTCGGTGACCAGCGCCCGACTCTCATTATCAAGATTATCATTATCAAGATTATCGGTATCAAATTTGTCAGTATCAGTGCTTTGTGCGGTTACCAACGTCTGCCTGACTGGTAGTGTCAAACGCAGCAGCTCAGATAATAATAAAGCATTGTCTAGTGGCTTAGCCAAAAAACCATCGCATTGATCTAATAGCATAGAAGGAATGCGGCGCTCAGGCTTCATGCTCAATAGTATCGTTGGTAGCGAGATATTAGCCAATAAGCGGCTCAAGCTCTTGCGTCTACTATCATTGATGTTTTTATCGTCCCCTGCTGCTGGCTTAGGGAATACGATTGCGTTGCTCTCATAATATTCATAATCTAACAGCAGAACGGGTGCCAGTGTTTGCCCATCTTTTGCGAGCTGTTTTGTTAACTGCTTAATAGTTGCACTATTGATAGTGGTATAAATAGAAGCTGGTATAGATAAGTAGTCACATAAACGTTGCAAATGCTCAGCACCAAGCGTTTGATTGACTACTGCAATCAGATGGACTTTGGTCAATTGCTCATTAAGGTGATAGACCGGTTGATAACTTGGACGACGACAAGGCAAATACAAATTGATGGTGCTACAGTCATTATCCGAGCTATTTGACTCAAGGAAGCCGCCCAATAATTGCGCAAAAGTATTGGCTTTGGTGTGTGCAAGATTTGCCTGCACAAGCGGTTGCTGTATTTGGTCATTAGCTGCAACATCAGTTTGCTTAACGTAAGTAAGCGGCGGTGTTTGTTTGCGCGAAGTGTTATCTACAGCTGTATGTTGCAGGCTAAACCTTACCCAGTTATGCGGGTTTTTTGCTGTCATGTCGTCATTGTTAACCAGTACACTGTCATTGACGCTTAGTGGTAAAGCTGCGTCAGAAAAGGCTTCGATCGTTAGGGAAACAGAGCCTGCAAGAGTAGAGGTGATGGCGTTATCCAGTAAGCTCAGTAAGACTTGGCAAAGGCGTTTGCGATCAGTGTCAATATGGCGCGGACAGTCAGGATCAAAAAAATAAAGCAGCTCAAGCCCTTGGCGCCGTGCATCCTCTATGACTAAGTCATTGATGTGTTGTCCCAGTTTATAGATATCAACAGATTCAATCTTAAGGTGCGTTTTTTTGACGTCAATCTCTTCCATGCCCAGCATGTCATTAAGACTCGTCAACATCGCGTCGCTCGACCTCGTTAACGTCTGTAATACAGTATGCTGCTGGATAGAAAAAGTATCAGTATTGACGGCTTCAAGGGTGTCGATTATCGTCTCTAGTGGTTGATGCAGCTCGTGATATATCGCGGGTTTAAGCTCACCAAGTTCATCAATCTTGCCTTGTAGCTGTTGATTTTTTTGCTGCAACTGAGTGTTCTGATTGACAAGCTCATTGACATTATTTAGTAGCACGGTAAAGCCATGTACTTGTCCATGTTCGCCAAACCATGGGGTAATATGCAATTGATAGGCTTGCTGGTTCTCTATACCGCGAACGTTTAGAGTGCGGGTAACGCGCAAGCTAGAGAGTTTTTGGAGCAGTAGCTGAACCGATTCATCGTCAGCTGAGACAAAATCTGTTAATTGGTAGGTGGTATCACTTTGGAATGATGTATCAAATACTCGCTCAAAACGTTGATTAAAAAAGCTAATCTGCCCGTGACGCATAATCATGACCATCGGCAACGGCGCTTGCTCAACCAAACGCTCAAGACGATGTTGCAAGGTTTGTATACGTCGATGGTTACTATGAAGTTGGTAACTGATACGACTGAGCGCGTGACCTAGACGCAAAAACTCAGACGTCGATTTTTTGTCAACAAACGGCGGTGGCAAATAAGCATCCTTTGCTTTGGCACTTAAATTATCGGTATAAACTATCAGTTGTTGCCAGTTAGTCTGGCGATTTAATGTATAAAGTAACGCCATAATAAAGAACATGATCGCCGTCATTAGCGGTAGCCAGTAGCGATAGGAGATCCAGTCTATTTCAAGGGGTTTATGGCGCAATATGATATAGAGCTTATGACCACTCTCAAGTTCAATCGTTCCTGTTAAGTTGCGAGGGTTGAGCGTATAGGCGCCGTAGTTGTTGCTATCAGAGGGCAATGAGGTAATAACATTAGGAAAGGTGACGGTGGGAAATGCACGCTCATTAGGACGGACATAACGATGGATATGAGTCTGCCCTGATGGCATCATAAAAATGATCTGATAACTAATGCCTGCAAAAGACGGCTCGCTCAGTATTTCTTGGATTTCAGAGTTTAGGGGCTGCGCGTGTTCAGTAACGGCATGCTGCAATGTTTCAAAGGTATCTATACTCCGCTGCTTATTGTCTGTCTTAATATCGTCAAACAACGCAAAGTAGTACAGTGACAACATGGTCAATAGTGTCAACGTATAAAAGAGCAGTAAGCGCTGTAAAGACTGAAACTGTTGCATAAAAGCATGACCCTAAGTCGACAATAAGTCGGCATGATGGCAGATCGTAAAATAATGATAAATCTGACAGGTTTGCGTGCTCTGGCTTATTTATGAATAAGTAGCTGAGCTTTTTACTATTATAAAGATAAATAGTGTCATTAGTAACGCTGGATTGTCACTATTACAATCATGGCACAACGTCGTAAACTCACCTATAATGGACGAATTAATCATACATAATGCACCACTATGACCACAATTGCTTCCACCTCTGATTTGTCTACAAATTCTACCCAGCCGCAACAGACATCTACGCTTGCTGAGCAGCAGCGTATCGCTCCCTTAAGAGTGATATTCGCGGGTACGCCTGAGTTTGCTGCTGTCAGCCTTGAGTCGCTTATCAACCAGCAGGACACACTTAATATAGAGATTGTCGCGGTCTATACACAGCCTGATCGCAAAGCAGGTCGCGGGCAAAAGCTATCAGCGTCTGCGGTCAAGCAAGTTGCTTTGGCCAATGATATTGTGGTTGAACAACCAGCTACCTTTAAAAAATCTAGCACCGAAGGCATGGCTGCGCGTCAGACTTTGCGCACTTATCAGCCAGATATCATGATTGTTGCGGCTTATGGTCTGATATTGCCGATTGGTGTATTGACCACGCCTACTTATGGTTGTCTAAATATTCATGCCTCATTGTTGCCACGCTGGCGCGGTGCAGCGCCGATTCATCGCGCGCTATTGGCAGGTGATAGCGAGACAGGTATCACTATCATGCAGATGGATAAAGGCTTGGATACGGGCGACATGCTCTACAAGGTCAGTGCTCCTATTGAAGCCAGTGATACCGCCACGAGCCTGCATGATAAGATGGCTGAACTAGGCGCGGCAGCTATTAGTACCGTGCTACAAGACTTGGTACCTTATCAAGCGCAAGCCGTAGCTCAAGATGACAGTAAAGCCAATTACGCCGAAAAACTGGTCAAAACCGAAGGCGAAATCGACTGGACGCAATCCGCCACGGAGATTGAACGCCAAATTCGTGGCCTGACGCCATGGCCGGGCGCTTATACTTTTTTGGTAGGGCAGCGGGTCAAAATATTGGCCAGCTTGCCTGTGAATGCATCGCAGCAAACCAATGAGCCTGCTGGTATTGTGGTGAGCGTTGGCCGAAAAGCGGTTCTAGTCGCTTGTGGTAAAGAGAGTGAAGCTGAATCATCAGCCACCACTTTAGCCATCACCGACTTACAGTTTGCGGGTGGTAAGCCGATGACCGCCGAGCAAATTTGCCATGGCAACCAATTAAATGATGGTGACCAGTTCACTAAAGAATCAAACTAATTTTTACTTATATTTAACCTACTTGCACAAGGCGCTATCGATTAGGCGTCAAGGAAATCAAATTTAATGAGACAAACCAGCACTGCGCCAAGAAACAACAAGCTCAAACCGTCAAGCAACCTTATAATGAATGGCAGCGTGCGCGTACGCGTGATCCGCACTTTACTGGCTATTCAAAACGGTCAGTCGCTCTCAAGCGTCCTTGATCCATTATTGAATAGTTTGCATGATGGTGACAAAGGCTTTGCTCATGCATTGCTGCTCACGACATTGCGCCAGTGGCATGCGTTGGCACGTTTGCTCGATACTTTAGCAGACAACCCTATTGATGAGGTTGAGGTGCGTACCACCATTCAAGTAGGCTTAGTGCAGTTGCTGTATTTAGAGGTGGCTGATCATGCGGCGATTCATGAAACTGTTGAAGCAGCCAAAGAGATTGAGTTCGCTCATTCAACTGGTTTGGTGAATGCTATTTTGCGCAAAGTCGCCAAGAATCCAAGCAAATTCCGTAAGAAGTGCGATAAAAAACACAGCCTACCGAATTGGCTCGCTTATCAACTTAAGCAAGATTGGAGCGAGCAGTATGATGAGCTGACCCAAGGCTTGCGCCAGCCAGCACCGATGTTTTTACGAGTGAACTCGGCGGTTACTTCGGTAGAAGACTATCAGCATGCATTGGACGGGGCAGAAATTGATGCAGATATCGTTGAGCTAACGACTGGCTTTAAGGTAGCAAAATCATCAGGGTCTGCCACTTCTACCACGCTATCAACCAAAGGTCTTAGACTGCATCAAAGCACTGCCGTCAACGCTTTGCCTGATTTCGCCTTAGGAACGGCTAGCGTACAGGACATGCATGCGCAACTAGCTGCACCAATTATCAATAAAGCATTGATGGCTAAGATCAATGCTGAAATTGCGAATACTGACAGCGACAGTGAGGAAAGTAATAATAATGAGATACACATTCTAGATGCTTGCGCGGCACCTGGTGGTAAATTGGCTCACTGGTTAGAGCTTATAAGTTCTAAGAACGAGTCATCATTGTTTCACGTGAAACGAGATAATGCTGAAACGTCGTCTGCGACTGCTGATATCAAAGTAACAGCTATCGATAACGAAGCACCACGTATTGAGCGTATTCGTGAGAATTTACAGCGCTTAAATCTAAGTCAGCACGATTTGCAGCAAGCAGAGAAAAGTGTCGCACTCAATATCGTCTGTGCGGATGCGACCAGATGGCAGCATGGAAAAAACAAAAAAGCGGCTACCAATGAACCCGTCTTTGATGCAATATTACTAGATTCTCCTTGTACCGCGACTGGTGTGATTCGTCGCCATCCTGATATCAGTATCCTTCGTACCGAAGAAGACATCGAGCAAACGGCACTGTTGCAAGCAGATATTTTGCACAATCTATGGCCACAACTCAAAGCCGGTGGTTATCTGCTGTATGTGACCTGTTCTATCTTAAAGCAAGAAAACGTCGAGCAAATGCAGGACTTTATCACGCATCATAATGATGCAGTAGCGATTGAGTTTACAGAGGATTGCAGCTGGGGTATCGAACAAGCGATTGGTCGTCAGTGCTTACCAATCGATAGCGCGAGTGGCGATGGTTTTTATTATGCGTTGCTGCATAAGACAATTTCATAAAACTGCTGAATAAATCGTTTTAAATATTGAATAACCTCATTATAGACAGGACAATCTAATGAAATATATCAGTACCCGTGGTCAGACAGCACCGATGGACTTTAGTGATGTGCTTTTGATGGGTCTTGCCCCAGACGGTGGTTTGATGTTGCCTGAGCATTATCCAAACATTGATAGCGCTGTACTCGATGAATGGCGTACGCTTAGCTATCCACAGCTGGCGCTGGCGATTATGCAGCGCTTTGCCACCGATATTCCTGCCGCTGATTTGCAAGATATTATCGAGCGTACTTATACCGCTGAGGTGTTTGGTAGTAAAGAAATCGTACCTGTGCGCAAGCTTGACAATAATTTATATATTTTAGGACTATCAAATGGTCCGACCTTGGCGTTTAAAGACGTTGCCATGCAGTTCTTGGGCAATGCCTTTGAATACGTGCTAAAAAGAAAAGATGCGCGTATTACTATCATCGGTGCGACCAGTGGTGATACGGGTAGTGCGGCAGAATATGCATTGCGAGGTAAAGAAAACATCGAAGTCTTTATGCTGTCACCGCATGGCAAAATGAGCGAATTCCAACGTGCGCAAATGTATAGTTTGACCGATGATAATATTCATAACATTGCTATCGATGGTATGTTTGATGATTGTCAAGATATCGTCAAGGCACTACAGCAAGATGCCGAATTTAAAGCCGCTTATAACCTCGGAACCGTCAACTCGATTAACTGGGGTCGTATCCTAGCGCAGATCGTTTATTACTTTAAAGCCTATTTTGCCGTAACTTCAAATAACGATGAAAAAGTCAGCTTTAGCGTGCCATCAGGTAACTTTGGCAATATTTGTGCCGGTCATATTGCCCGCGAAATGGGTTTGCCAATTGAGCGCTTAATCGTCGCCACCAATGAAAACGATGTGCTAAATGACTTCTTTAACCAAGGTGCTTATCAGCCACGTCCGACTGAAAAAACCTACATTACCTCAAGCCCATCGATGGATATCTCCAAAGCGTCTAACTTTGAGCGCTTTGTTTATTTGCTACTAGAAAAAGACAGCGCGCGCGTTCATGAGTTGTTTGAAGGGGTGAAGTCTGGTCAAGGTTTTGACTTGTCTGACTTGATGGATGCGGTCAACAGCCGTTACGGTTTTGCTGCTGGCAAGTCGACCCATAGCGACCGCCTGCAAACCATTAAAGCGCTTTATGAGCAGCATGGTGAGCTAGTTGATCCGCATACAGCTGACGGTATCAAGGTTGCTAAAGAGCTACAGTTAGAGGGTGAAATCATTGTCTGTGCGGAGACAGCGTTACCCGTCAAATTTGCTGACACAATCGTTGAAGCGATTGGGCCAATAGACATTGCTCGGCCAGCGCATACCGAAGGCTTGGAGAGCTTACCACAGCACGTGGTGGTGCTGGATAACAACGCTGAGCTGGTCGCTGAGCAAATTCGTCAACATGTGACGCCAAATCCAGCCTGAATTAATGCTGGACTTGTTATTAGCTTTGTTTAACCATTAAACAAGCGTCCACATAAAAGTTACGCCATTGTAATAAAGTGTTTATGATTGTGTTATGGTAGATATAATTGTAATATTAGAAACAGCGTCGGCGACTCATCATTTTGCTAGACGCTTTTTTAGCAATCCCACCAGCCAATTACACTGAACAGCTGCCCTATAGGCGTTATGATAACCGTACTGTTAAGCCCTTTTATGCTTGTCATTAATTTTAATAATGCTCAAGGCTTGAGATTAAATAAAGGGTCTAAATAGTATTGATTATGGCGACAACAGCGGTACATATTGTGGATATAACAATGAAGATGAGCTTAAAAACGATAGCAAAAGCCTTGTTGATCACGACCTTTAGTAGTGCAATGCTAATGAATGCTGCCCACGCTAACAATCCACCGCCTACTATCAAAGCGGATGCGCCCAACCGCTATACGGTTAAAAAAGGCGATACATTGTGGGATATCTCAGGACGATATCTAGACAGTCCATGGCGCTGGAAAGAAATTTGGGCAACCAATAAGCAAATCAAAAACCCTAATCTTATTTATCCCAACGATATTCTTATCTTATGTGTGATTCAAGGTAAGACTTTGATTGGTGTCGATACGGGTGAGGGCTGTGCTGGGATTGAAAAACAATTGACCGGTACTTCAGTTACCACTTCGGTATCAGTCACGTCGACGGCCAATAGCATTCCGCCTATCCCATGGTCTGCTATCCAGCATTGGCTAGATAAAACCATCATCGTTAATCCAGCAGACTTTAATACCACACCATATATATTAGCGTCTAAAAAAGGCAACTTAATCACGGCAAGCGGTGACAAAGTTTACGCCAAAGGCGTGCCACTTATCGTCGGTCAGCGTTATGGTATCTACCGTGAAGGTGAGATGTATGTTGAGCCAAAGACTCAGCAAGTCATCGGACTTGAAGTCACCCAAGTAGCGACTGGATTGGTTACGTCTACAGAAAGTAATGGCGTCACAAGCTTGCAGCTTACCGACAGCTACGGCAAAGAAGTCCGTGAAGGTGATCGCGTTTTTGTTGAGCTGAACAACTCTATCCCGCCCGTATTTTACCCAACGCCTGCAACCGTTAGCCGTGGCGGTATGATTGTTCGTGTCATGGACTCAATCAGTTCTGCGGCGAAGGGTAGTGTGGTCGCGATTAATTTGGGTCGCACTGATGGTGCCAAACCCGGTGATGTATTGACTGTCTATCAAAAAGGGGCGTTGGTACGCGATACCAAAGATAATGATGCCTCTGTACGCTTGCCCAGTGAGCAGAGCGGTATGGTGATGGTGTTCAATACTTTTGATAATATTAGCTACGCCTATGTGCTTGATTCTGAGCTACCGCTCAACGTGGGTGATCAGCTACTACCACCCCCTTATCTATAAGCCAGACTTTTTAAGTCAGTTGAATCCGTAAATGCGAGTCAGACTATTATGACGGCAGTTTCTCCAATGTTATCCGACGAGCAGCGCGCAATATTGGCGCTGTGGACTGAGGTGAACGCGTCATTATCGGCTTATCATAAGCTTATGACTTCTTTTGGGGTAGCAGAGCTTGCTTGGCAAGCCAAAGTAGACGCTTGGCGGCAATTGGGTATTCATCATACGCATCTTGCCCGCCATGAACAGCCAGCGCAAACACAAGCCAGTATCGATAAAATTCAGCAAGCGCTCATCGAGGGGCGCTACGGTCTGCTATTTGCCGACCAGCCTGATTATCCCGCCCAACTCCTACAAATATACGATCCGCCGCCGCTGTTGTTTTATCGTGGCCAGCGCGCGCGTTTGCAGCAAGCACAAATTGCCATCGTCGGCAGTCGCAAACCCACCGCCCATGCGCAAAAAATTACTTTTGATATGGCACAATATTTAGCACAGGCAGGGTATATCATCACTAGCGGTCTGGCCATGGGTGTGGATAAGCGCGCCCATTTAGGAGCACTGGCGCAGACAGATGCTGATTATCAAGGTCGAACCATTGGGGTGATGGGCACTGGTATTGAAGTGTATTATCCCAATCATCATGATAAATTATTTGCGCAAATTATCGAGCAAGGTGGCTGTATTATCAGTGAGCTGTTGCCGGATACGCCGCCGCACAAGCATACGTTTCCACGGCGCAATCGCTTGGTGGCAGGTCTCAGCTTAGCCACTATTGTCACCGAAGCGACTATCCAAAGTGGTTCGTTGATTACTGCGCGCCTAACCTCGGAGCAGGGCAAGCAAGTCTTTGCGATTCCCAGTCATATTGATAATAGCAATGCTGAGGGCTGCCACCATCTGATACGTGAAGGCGCGACGTTGATTTATCATCCTCAGCAAGTCATTGAGGACGTCAATGGTCAGCTGGCTTATGGCAATAATGGCTATCGACCAACAGCACAGACGACCAACTCAAACCATAAGCCCTCGACTAACAGTCAGTCTGCTAATGCTGCAGAGACAGATTCTGTGCCAGCGGTGAGCCAACCGATACCGTCTAATATCAAATCTCCTAAAAGCGCTATCGTCGCCCCTGAGCATTTAACGCTGGTTTATGAGCAGCTTGATTGGCATGGACAAGATTTAGATGCGTTGTTAGTCAGTACCAAGCTTACGCCACCGCAGCTGATTGGACAATTGATGGAGCTTGAGTTACTAGGCGTCATCAGCGTGCAAGGTGGGCGTTATTTACGCGTATAGGCTATTTGGGTGTTTACAACGATAGCTATGCTTTGATACCTCTAAGGGTGCTAAGGTCAGCCCAATTTTATAAATATTTAAATGTCGCTCACTTAGTCAGCTTCTCTCCTATGTTATTATTAATGCTTAAACTCCTACCTTTTCGAAGCCTTCAAACCATGAAAAAATCCGCATCCTTTACTACTGATTCTGTCGTTCAAGCTGCCAAGTGGCTAAAAGAAGGACAGTTACTTGCTTATCCAACCGAAAGCGTTTGGGGGATAGGTTGTGATGCTTATGATAAGGCAGCCGTGCAGCGTATTTTGGATATCAAGCAGCGCCCAAAAGCTAAAGGTATGATTGTCGTTACTGACAGTGCTGAGCGTTTAGCGCCCTTATTAGATACTTTAGAAGACAGTCAGCGCCAACAAATCATTAATAGCTGGCAGACGGATAGTGACAATATAAAGCTACAATGCAAACAAGCGCACACTTGGTTGTTACCCATTCCGCAGGCGCTGATTACTACTATTCCTCCTTGGATAACCGGGCAGCATCGGACAGTTGCGGTCAGAGTTATCGCTCACCCCATTATCCGTCAGCTATGCCAGCAGTTGGTCAGCGCGCATAATCCCTTTGGACTGTTGGTTTCTACAAGCTGCAATCCATCAGGGCAACCGCCTGCTATGACTCTTACGGATGCTTATGGGTATTTTGACGAGCAAATCCGCTACTTACAGGCGGAGACGTTAGGCTATACCTTACCCAGTCAAATACGTGATGCAATCACAGGTTTAATCGTCCGTTAGAGCATGGCAATCAAGCAATAGATATTACTCTCTGATTTCATTATTGACAGAAATAAAAGAATGATGCAATATGAACTAAGAAATTAGCCAAACTATATGAAATATTAAGCGAATAAATACTATGAAACTAAATCCTGTGACCGAAAAATTTATCTTACATTGGGGTGAAATGGGCTCACAGTGGGGTGTCAATCGCACTATGTCACAGATTCATGCATTGCTTTATATCATCGGTAAGCCGCTCAATGCGGAAGAGATTACCGAGACGCTTGGCGTTGCGCGCTCTAATGTCTCAAACAGTATTAAAGAGCTACAAAACTGGGGGCTAGTACAGAAAGTATCGATATTGGGCGATCGTCGCGATCATTTTACGACTAATACCGACGTTTGGGAGTTGGCACGTATTATCGTCGTTGAGCGTCAAAAACGTGAGCTTGAGCCAACGGTGCAGTTCTTACAAGAACTTATGGACAGTCCTGAATTTGAGCATGAAAATAGCGAAGTAAAAGCGCGGATAAAGGATACCCAAGAGTTCGTCAACACGCTGACCACATGGTCGTCTGAGATGCTGAAGCTACCCACAAGTATCCTTAAAAAAGTCCTCAAATTGGGCGCGAGTATTAAAAAGGTTTTACGTTAATAGTAAGCTGTATGATTTAAAATAAAAAATTTGCGATATAATTTCTGTTTAAACAGAAATTAATGTAATAAAAATAATTTTTAGTCAAGCTTTAATGACAATAGCAACGACAAATGGATGTGTAAAATGACAGTCAATCAAACACACGCGAATAAAGAGCAAGTCATTAAAAAGGCTATTGCTTCAATCGAGTGGCAAGACTTGCGTCAGTTAACGCGCGGTCAAATCGCTTACAATGTTATTTTGCCATATCCGTTCTTACTACTGTCTTGGTGGTTCGCCAGCCAATCATGGTATGTACTGGCATGCGGCGCTTCTTATTTGTTTTTTGCTGCTGCATTCCGTCAAGCGCACGATGGCTATCATCATAGTTTGGGGACAGGTAAGCGTACGACCACTGCCATATTATTATTGCTTAGCGTACTATTAATGACCAGCTTGCACAGCATTCGAGCCACGCACATGGCACATCATCGTGATCCGCTGGGCGATAGTGATATTGAAGGCAGTCTGGCAAATGTGTCATGGTGGCAAGCACTGCTCGGCGGGATAACTTATCGGCTCGCTATCTATCGGCAAGGACTGCGTTTAAGCAGCCGTCGCAATCAAAGCTTGGCTTGGCTAGAATTTGGCTTGATTGCTTTAGTCGTCTTGGTTGCCCTCGTACTGACCGTATTTACTGTCGCTGTTCCTGCTTTGACCATGTTAGCGCAAGTATTGATATACCACATATTGACCATGATGTTGGCCAATGCTAGCGTTGGCATCATTGCTGTGTGGGGCGTGCACCATGATTGTGATGAGACAATCGCTCGCACCGAGCGTAATCCAGTGGTCAATTTACTAACTTTTAACCTGTTATATCACGCAGAGCACCATTTTTTCCCTGCTGTACCATCCAACCATTTACCTGAATTAGCCAAGCGTTTAGATGAGGCAGCGCCACACTTGACCAAAGCGCATGTATTGCCAAATACCGCTGTTGCGATGGACTTTATTAATCATCGTTGGAACAAATTAAAGAATAAATCTCAAAATAGTAATGATAGTGACTGTCCTATTCGTAAGCGTTTTGCTTAATCAGTAGGCTAAATAAAATCAAGATACTTATCCACCAATTATCCACAGGAATTTCATTGGCTTTGGCAACGCCATATTTATACTTAATTAACAACGAATGTTAATAGGATAAATAGAATGAAAAGGAATAATGAGTTAGGTGTGTATCCTTATCTACAAGTGATTATTTTGTTTGCAGGGCTTGGTAGTATGATTGGTGGATTGATTGCAGAGCTGGCTCTATTGTTCATTTTTAGGAATGCGGATTTTGCGCAGATTGGTTATCAGCCATTGCTATATGTTGGTCTGCTTGGTTTTATTCCTGCTTTATTAACGGGTGTTATCGTCGCTTATAAGAATATATGGCGCGGTGATCATAAGAGTCTACGCACGACATTTTTGATTGGGTTTATAACGTCAGCAGGTTATATGGGTGCAATCGTCTTATATTTAGGCATAAACTCATTGATAGAGGTTGGCGTGCTACTGGCCTTTATGATTGGTATAGGACTATTTGGCGCTATCAATGCAGCTATCGCTGGCTGTATTGCTTTACCAAAAGCATGTAAAAGTCGTTTTGATATAAAAGTTAAAAAAGAAGACGATGACTATAGCGAATTAAGTTTTACTAAACGATAAGCAAGAAATATAGGGAATAGGACATGAATATTTTAATCAGTGGTGGCTCAGGATTTTTAGGCAGTGCCTTTAGCGATGAGATTATGGCGCGTTACCGTGCCCAAAATAAAGCGCTGCACATTACTTGGCTGACGCGTGATAGCAGCCAAGCCCATCCGAATGATATCGACATGATGACTTATGATGAGCTGGCGAGTTCGGATAAAAGCTTTGATGTTATCTTAAACCTAGCAGGCGCAGGCATTGCTGACTCGCGCTGGAGCGATGCGCGCAAAGAGCAGTTGCTCGCCAGCCGTATCAAGCCTACCGAATCCTTATTGGCATTTATTAAGCGCACCAGTATTAAGCCCAAGCTAATGGTCAGCGGCTCTGCGATTGGCTGGTATGGCGCACAAGGCGATAAACCTCTTACCGAAAGCAGTGGTTTTGAAACTGATTTTGCCCATCAATTATGTCATGAATGGGAGCAGTTAGCGCTCAAAGCCACTGAACATGGCGTGCCTGTGGCTATCGTGCGTACGGGTGTGGTTATCCATCCTGATGGCGGGATGCTCGGTAAGTTATTAACCCCATTTAAAATGGGTGTCGGCGGACAGTTGGGTGATGGCAAACAAATCATGAGCTGGATCAGCCGTGAAGACTGGGTTGGGGCAGTGATATTCATCATTGAAAAGTATCTTGCTAATTATGCGGACACTCAGACTACCGATGAGCACTCGTTAGAAACTATCAATGATACGCCAGTGCTGGTTTATAACCTCACTGCGCCTAATCCAGTGACCAATCATACTTTTACCAAAACGCTTGGAGCATGGCTACACCGGCCCACCTTTTTTACTTTACCCAATTTTCTGCTTAAGCTAATATTTGGTGAGATGTCGACGCTACTAATAGATGGACAAAAGGTATTGCCTCAAGCATTACAGGACGCAGGTTATGATTTTAAACAGCCAACACTGAAGCAAGCTTTAGAAGAGCAGAGTTCGTAAATCATTAAGCGACTGTTTCATGTGAAACATCATTATTATTTACATGATGCTTTGTTTCATGTGAAACCTAAATAGAGGTGTGTATGAGTGATATTGAGATTAGCGCTACAGCCACAGCATCCAGCTATCCTAAAGCTAAGGTAATAGGAACTTATGGATTGTTGGGAGGTGCGATAGGTG
This sequence comes from Psychrobacter okhotskensis, assembly GCF_013248965.1. Lineage (GTDB taxonomy): Bacteria > Pseudomonadota > Gammaproteobacteria > Pseudomonadales > Moraxellaceae > Psychrobacter > Psychrobacter okhotskensis. The sequence continues at coordinate 137,314 of NZ_JABRVQ010000003.1, forward strand.
GTCTGATTGTCTGCTTATATATGATTGTGATGCTTGTAATTGACGGTAATATTTTTAGGCAAGAGTTAACAGATATTTTCAAAATGCTATTAGCTTCTATTGTAGGCGGATTCTTTTTTGGTTTGCTCCCTACGTTAGTAGCTGGATTAACTATATGTAAGTTGAAGATAGTCTTTGACTCCATACTAAAAATAGTACCGTTATTCTTCATTGGATTCTTTAGTACTTTTATATTTTCAGTTTGGATTATAGCAACAGATGTTTTTTTAGAGAAAATAATATTTGGATTGGTTCTTAGCTTGATAGGTGGAGCCAGCGCTGTGATTACAGGTCTTATCGCATTACCTAAACACAAATAAAATTTAACTTTAAATTTCATTATTGACAGAAATAAAGTAAATTAAAACAGCCGATTAAATTAAGTGGTCGCGCCAGCAAGACAGCTACTGCTTATCACCAAGTAAGGAGAACATCATGCGTCATCCTTCGTTAGCCAATATTGAATGGCAAGATTTGCGACAGCTTAGTCTTGGCGAGACTGTTTATAATATTTTCTTATCTTTACCTTTTTTATTATTGTCATGGTGGAGCGCGTGGCAAGGCTGGTGGTTACTTGCGCTTGTGGCGACTTTTTTCTTTTTTACTGCCGCACTGAGACAAGCCCATGATTGTTATCATCGAACGTTGGGAGTAGGGAAGCTTGCTACTGAAACCATGCTGTTTTTTCTCAGTATCACCATGCTCTGTAGCACGCATGCTATTCGGCACACACATCTCAATCATCATAGAGATCCACTTGGAGACAGCGATGTCGAGGGTAATTGGGCTTGTCTGCCTTGGTATCAGGCGATATTAGGCGGTTGTATTTTTTCAATTATGATTCAGTGGTTTGGCCTGACGCATGGCAGCCGTCGTAATCGTATTCTGGTTGCTTGTGATATGTTGCTCATTTTCGCAGTGATTGCCACCGCTTTTATCACGATGCATCCAGTATTGGTGTATCACGTATTGGTGATGATATTGGCCAATACGATGGTAGGATTCTTTGCAGTATGGAGCGTCCATCATGGTTGTGATGACGTGATATATGCGCGCAGTGAGCGTCATCCATTGATTAATTTACTGACTTTTAACTTACTCTATCACATCGAGCATCACTTATTCCCAGCGGTGCCAACCAATCATTTACCGGTACTGGCCAAGCGCTTAGATGCTACCGCTCCGCAGTGGACGCAGCAGCCAGTCATTCCTCTTTTAGCCCCAGCCAATCAGTATCAAGAATCTAGGGTGACTGAAAAATCCAATGCCCATTCGCATCACTTTGATGTTTAGCTATAGTCGTTTCAATATAATTTGGATACAAGGAAGGCGAGTGAAAGTACTACAAATAGTAGACTAAGCGAGCCTGACACCGTATCTGATTTATATAGGATTGACTATATCACTCAGAAAGGAGTCATAAGATGATTATTCAAAATCATATCAACAGTTATAGAGAGCAAGCGAATTTGTCCATTACCATGTACTACGATGATGCGTGCGTGATATGCAGCACCGAGGCGCATAATATGCAAGTGCGTCAGCCGGAGAAGATACGCTTAGTTCCTGTGAAAGAGGGGCTTGATAATTTAGCCGCCGCAGGATTTAGCCGTGAGGATGCGATGACTTATATGTGTGTGCAAGACAGCTACGATAACTGGTATACGCACATGGATGCCGTACGACTGCTCTACAGAACGGGCGGCGTGAAATGGTCACCCTTGTTATTTTTGCCAGTGGTCAAACAACTGGGTGACTTTGTTTATCCGTATGTCGCGCGCAATCGTTATAGAATTCCGAATTGGGTGACCAAGTTGGTCTATGGTAAAGCAGTGATGCAAGCCTGTGACAATGGCATTTGCAAAATTGCACCAGATAAACGTTAAAGGGCTTTTATTGGCCACTATTTAGTTTTGTGGCAATAGCACTTTAGAGGCAAAGCATATGAAGTTTTTGTGGAAAAAAAGACAATACATTCAGAGCATCCAGCTTTTGACGTAAGATAGCGTTATCTCTATCTGATTAGACCTTACTATGTGGTTCTTCATCGTTTTTACTCAGTTGCTAGCTGTTATGACCAGCGTTCTTATTTGCTGGTTTGTAAAGCCAAAAACTACTGCTGCAAAAGCTGCACTGGTAGCAGCTGTCTTTGTTATTAATAATAGTGCTCTCATTTATGGTTTGACTGAGTTTTGGGGTGAGCGCTTTCATGTCTATCTAGTCGTCAGTATTTTGCAAGGTTTTATGCTTTATGCTGGTCTGATAACGGCTGCGGTGGCGCTACTCGTTTATCAGCTTTTTAAGCGAAAATCTCGTCCAATACTCTTGCGTACCTTTGCCATTAAAGTTTATGTCGCCATTGTTAGCTTAGCGGTATTTAATGCTTATTCGCCCGTCGTACATCGTTTAACAGTCACTATAGATAAGCCGCTGGCTAAACCAATGGATATCGCGCTTGTCTCTGATACGCATCTGGGCAGATGGTTTGGCAATCGACAGATAAAGAAAATGGTAAGCCTTATCGATGCGCAACATCCTGATGTCGTGGTTATCGCTGGCGACATTATGAATGATAATACCATTGCTTACAATAATACGAATATGCAAGAGCAGCTATCAAAGTTAAAGGCACCGCTTGGCGTTTATGCGACTTTAGGTAATCACGATTATTTCGGTTATGACCAACAGATCACTGAGGCGGTGGAAGAGGCTGGCATCAAAGCGCTTGATAATGAGAGTGTGCTATTAAATGACTCAGTATGGCTGGTGGGGCGCTCAGATGACATCGATCGTACCAGACTGTCAGCTGAGGAGTTATTAACGCAAGTACAGACAGACAAACCAGTGCTATTTTTAGAACATCGTCCTAGCGCGATGGATGAGGTCAGCACCCTGCCAGTTGACTTGCATCTGTCTGGGCATACCCATGGCGGGCAGATATTCCCGTTAACGATATTGATGGATTGGTTGACACCGTTAAACTATGGCAGCAAAAAAATAGCCGATACGCAGTTTTTGGTGACCTCTGGTTATGGCATCGGTCCCGTACCATTTAGACTGGGTACGCGTTCTGAGGTTTGGATAATTACGTTGCAGTCTGGTGTATGAGCTATTTAAATAAATAGTGTTGCCCTTATGATAAAGCCTCTACCATATCTAAATGGTAGAGGCTTTTATTTGCTGCTAGGCTGGTTAATAGCTACTTTGCTTGTCTGGTTAGCTAAAAACATACTGCATTGACGCCGTCATACTCAGGGATTCTTCATGCGCTACGCATTTTTCATTACCATTTTTGCGCTATTGCAGCTCTTTAGTGTCGGCGCTGCTCTAAGCGTGTAATGGTGGTTACAACCTTGGCAGACAGCAGGTTTGCAAACTTCGGTATGGGTCATCATATTTGTTATTACTAATGCTTTGCTGCTACTCAGTGTCAATAGAGCATTTGCCAATAGCTATCGCTGGATCAGTGGTTGGATGTTGGCCATGCACTTTATGCTATTGACGGCTTTAGTTACCAGCCTATTTTATGGTGGCTATTGGCTAATCACATTGCTAACCGGTGATGTGCTGGCTACATCGGCTACCGTCGATTTTGGGTTGCGCATATTGGCATTGGCAGTATTTATCGGGTTATTTGTTTATGCTCTATACAGCGCTTATGCGCCTGTGGTGCGTGAGTTATCTATTGATATTGATAAGCCTTTGGCCAAGCCGCTACGTATTGCGGTCGCTAGCGATTTGCATATCGGGAGATTGTTTGGGATTGGCGCAATAGATAGGCTGCATCGTCTTATTGTGCAGCATAAAGCAGACATATTGCTGATGCCAGGCGATATCATGGATGACAATATACAGGCATTTACCACATATAAAATGGCAGAAAACTTGGCTGAGTTATGCAAAAGCCTGCCGTATGGGGTCTATGCAACTTTAGGCAATCATGATTTGTACGGGCACGAGCAGCCAATTGTCCAAGCGTTGCGTGCTGCTGGCGTGCAGTTGTTAAATGACGAAGTCATACGCCTCACGCACCAAGGGCAAGCGTTTTGGTTGATGGGACGCTTCGACAATCATAAGCGTCAGCGCGTCCCGACGACTGAGCTACTGGCGCAGGTCAATAGCGCTGAGCCGCTGATATTGTTAGACCACAGACCAAGTGATATTGCTGAGCACAGCCAAATGCCGATTGATTTGCAGCTCTCTGGGCATACCCATAACGGTCAGATATTCCCCGCCAACTTCATTGTCAGTGCCATCAACCGCTTGGGTTATGGCTATGAGGTTATCAATGACAGTCACTTTGTGGTGTCATCTGGTTACGGCTTTTGGGGCATTCCGTTTCGACTGGGCTCGCGCTCAGAGATTTGGCTCATCACCCTCACTGGTCAGTAGGTCTTGCACAAAACAAGCAAACGCCTTGATAATATAGCTTGTCTGATTGCCAAGACCTTGATGGACACTCATCAAGTTAATAAAACCATGCGGTGCGCCTAGCACTGTATAAGTTTCTACCTTAACGCCTTCTTTTTGCAAAAGCTCAGCATAAGCCAGCCCTTCATCTCGCAAGATATCTAATTCCGCAACGACGACATAGCTGGGACACAGGTGCGCATTGTCACCGTGCATGACTGAGATAAGCGGGTGAGACTGCGCTAGACCACTATGCTGAGTGTAGGCAGTATTAAAGACGTTTGCATCGTTGTGATCGAGCAGCAAGCCTTCACCATAAAGCTTCCAGCTCGGATATTCAGCCTCATAATCAGTGACCGGATATAGCGGTAATTGGGCTAAAGGTCGCGGCAAATCAGCCAGTGAATTTTTAAAAGTATCATTGGTTTTTTTATCAGTCTCAGCAGTTTGATTATTATCTTGCCATAGTGCATCGATAGGCTTAATAACCTGCTGCGCCACCAGTGCTGCCAAGCAACCACCCGCACTATCACCAGACAATACGATGCGCGATGGCAATGCACCAAGTGACTGAGAATGTTTAGCCAACCAAGCATACGCCGACAGACAGTCTTTAAGGGCTGTTGGCGCTGGATATTCAGGTGCCATGCGGTAGTCGACGCTCACGACTGCCCAGCCATTTTGGGCGCAGACCGTATGACAAAACTCATGGTGCGTGTCGATATCACCAATACAAAATCCGCCGCCATGAAAAAACAGCATGGCGACTTCATCCGCACTTTTTCCCTCATTATTCTGCTTCGTCTGCTGGTAGCAGCGCACGGTCATGTCACCACCGTCAGCGTTGGCAATGGTTCTATCTTGCCAGCTGACGGCGTTCTCTGAATTTCCTGAGACATTCGCATTTTGTTGCCAAACGCTAGGCGCTTGCAACGACACCGCATCTGTACCAAATTTCTGCCGTAGGTTGGGTAGCTTATCCAGTGCTAATGGGCGCTTGAGCTTATTACTGACCGCAAGTATCAGGCGCAGATGGGCGTCAGCGAGGGGATATTGCTCCGCTGTAGACGCTTTTAATTGGTGATTAACTCGTTCGAGTAGCGGCGTTGGCAAATTATCCAGCCCTTTTAGCGTATGGTGCAAAACATGATGCTGGTGCGCATTTTTAGCGGCCCCAGTTTTGATGGTCTTGATTGTTTTTGTCAATAAAGCATTGAGCGATGGCACTGGTAAAATAGGCATAAACCCTCTTTTCTGATGAATGTTTAAACAAAATTAGTAGGCTTTATAAGTGAACGATTAATATAGCAGTTAATCATAAGATTTATATGAGGGTCTGTTGAACATTCAAATATTAGGACTGCTGATCGCTAAAATCGCATCAAACTAGGCGTAAACCGACGAGAATGTCGAGACCTTAGCTAGGTTTACAACAACGTTTGGGGTGGTTTTAGCATCAGCCCTTTGGGGCAGGGCTATTTTTTGCCAATACATGGCGAAATTATCTAACCTGGAATGACTAGGCGTCAAAAATTTCACTGCGTATTGTCTAAAAAATAGCCACTGCCAGTGCCACATTTGAGTGTTCAACAGACCCTACATTCCAATCTATCTTAAAAGCTGGTCACCATAAAGTTAAGCGTGGCTCGGTGACAAAAACATCATCATTTGTACCCGTCATTTATCTTAACGTTGAGTGCTTTTTATAGTGTTAGTGACGATAATCCCTACGCCTTGCAATGATTTATCCTGCTAAAACAAAAAATTCCTTAGGTTAGGCTTGAAATTTATGCTCATCACCTTTATCAAGCAGCTATTGAAGCGCATTTACAAAAAGAATGAACGAAAACAGTTAGGCCATTAATAACAGCACAATGACCAGTGTTTGGTCAGTTTATCGTGCCTTAAAACCAACCTTTATTATTAATAATCCTAAGGAGCTACCATGAGCGAGCAGAATAACAATCACGAATCCCCTGAGCACAATGTGTCGCATGACAATATTGAGCATGCTGAGAGTATTTTAGAAGAAACCATGAAAGAATTTGATCCAAAAAACAACTCAGACGCTGATGCCAATGAGACGATCGAAAATGACATCGATATCGACACCTTTAAAGCGCGTATCGCTGAGTTAGAAGGCGAGGTTAAGCAGGCCAAAGAAGGTACCGCCCGTGCCAATGCTGAAGCCTATAATGCGCAAAAACGTATGGAACAAGAAGCGGATAAAAGTAAAAAATTCGCCTTACAAAAATTTGCCAAAGAGTTGTTAGAAATCGTTGATAACTTAGAGCGTGCTATCGAAAGTGCGAATGCAAATGATCCAGTCGCCGAAGGGGTGCAACTGACTCACAAAGCATTGGTCGCTGTCTTGAATAAAAACGGCGTAGAAGTGGTTGAACCACAAGGTGAAAAGTTCAACGCTGATTTTCATGAAGCGGTAGGCATCGACCCAGACGCTGAAGCGGATACCGTCGGTACAGTACTGCAAAAAGGTTATAGCTTGAATGGCCGCCTCTTGCGTCCTGCGATGGTTCGTGTCGGTCAATAGGACTTAACACTTGATTTTAAATGGTTAAACCTTACTTAAATTAAGGGTTTTGACAAAAAATCACACAAAAGACTGTGTTTGCGTGGTTATTGACTTGAAAAAATGTACGGTCAAACCGATATAAAGCAACAAGTGACCGACTATGGTCTGATATGCAAAGGTTTGATATGTAAAGTTCCGTATGGTTCATACAGCATGGCTGAATAAGTGCAGGCAACCCATACGGTCAGCAATACAAACATTTATATTTAAAAACAAATTAGGAGCAATTGATTATGGGTAAAGTAATTGGTATTGATTTAGGTACAACCAACTCATGTGTGGCAGTGATGGAAGGTGACAAGGTTAAAGTCATCGAAAATGCTGAAGGTACTCGTACTACACCATCGATCGTCGCCTATAAGGATGACGAAATTCTCGTTGGTCAGTCAGCCAAGCGTCAAGCCGTCACCAACCCAAACAATACTTTGTTTGCGATTAAGCGTCTGATTGGTCGTCGTTTTGATGACAAAGTCGTGCAAAAAGACATCGGCATGGTGCCTTACAAAATCGCCAAAGCAGACAACGGTGATGCATGGGTAGAAGTCAACGGCAAAAAACTAGCGCCACCACAGGTTTCTGCTGAAATCTTGAAAAAAATGAAAAAAACAGCAGAAGATTATCTTGGTGAAAGCGTGACTGAAGCGGTAGTAACGGTACCTGCTTACTTCAATGATTCACAGCGTCAAGCAACTAAAGATGCGGGTAAAATCGCTGGTCTTGATGTAAAACGTATCATCAACGAGCCAACAGCAGCGGCCCTTGCTTATGGCATGGACAAAAAGCAAGGCGACAGTACGGTTGCTGTATATGACTTAGGTGGTGGTACTTTTGACGTATCAATCATCGAAATCGCTGATGTCGATGGCGAGCAGCAGTTTGAAGTACTAGCAACCAACGGTGATACATTCCTTGGTGGTGAAGACTTTGACTCAGCATTGATTGATTACTTAGTAGACGAGTTCAAAAAAGACCAAGACGTTAACCTAAAAGGTGACTCTCTTGCGATGCAGCGTCTAAAAGAAGCAGCAGAAAAAGCAAAAATTGAGCTATCAAGTGCTCAAAGCACTGAAGTGAACTTGCCTTATATTACTGCTGATAGCAGTGGTCCTAAGCATTTGGTTGTTACGATCAGCCGCTCAAAACTAGAAAGCTTAACGGAAGAACTAGTACAGCGTACTATGGGCCCTTGTAAAATTGCTCTTGAAGATGCTGGTCTAAAAATTGGTGATATCGATGACGTTATCCTAGTTGGTGGTCAGACTCGTATGCCACTAGTACAGCAAAAAGTACAAGAATTCTTCGGTCAAGAGCCACGTAAAGATGTAAACCCTGATGAAGCGGTAGCAGCTGGTGCAGCCATTCAAGGCGCGGTATTATCTGGTGATAAAACTGACGTATTGCTACTTGATGTGACGCCATTGACCCTTGGTATCGAAACGATGGGTGGTGTAATGACGCCAGTTATCGAGAAAAACACTATGATTCCTACTAAGAAATCACAGGTATTCTCAACTGCCGAAGACAACCAGCCAGCAGTAACGATTCAGGTGTATCAAGGTGAGCGCAAAATCGCTAACCAAAACAAACAGCTTGGTCGTTTTGACTTGACAGATATTCCACCAGCACCACGTGGTCTGCCACAGATCGAAGTAACGTTTGATATCAACGCTGACGGTATCATGAACATCTCAGCAACGGACAAAGGTACTGGTAAAGCACAGAGCATCCAAATTAAAGCGGATTCTGGTTTGTCGGACGAAGAAGTTGAACAAATGGTTCGTGATGCTGAAGCCAATGCTGCTGAAGATGAGAAATTTGCTAATCTTGCGCAAGTTCGTAACGAAGCAGATGGCCGTATTCATGCAGTACAAAAAGCACTGAAAGAAGCCGCAGATAAAGTGTCTGATGAAGAAAAATCAACAGTAGAAACGGCTATCACTGAGCTTGAAGCAGCGGCGAAAGAAGACGATCATGATGACATCAAAGCCAAGCTTGAAGCATTAGACAATGCTTTCTTGCCAGTCAGCCAGAAGATTTATGCTGATGCGGGCGCTGGTGCAGAAGGTATGGATCCAAGCCAGTTCCAACAAGGTGCTGAGGGTGCAGCAGATAGCAGCCAAGCTGATGATGACGTAGTCGATGCTGAGTTTACTGAAGTAGACGAAGATAAGAAGTAATACTGCTGAACTAGTAAGTAGTTAAGTTAAAAAAAACGCATCCTTCGGGGTGCGTTTTTTTATGGCTATCATTCTGTTAGTAATATTATTAGGTATAGTCAGTGAAAAGTAATATCGAACCATCACGCACTGCTGATATCCATTTTTCTTATTCAGGGTTTAAAAGCATTCACGGTCAGTACTTCATAAGTCAAATTAACACAAGGCTGGCCATCTTCGTTTTGTGCAGAAAAATGCTGCCAATACTCTGACTCAAATTGTTGCAGACCCGCCTTTGTCCACATAAAGGGCTGGGTACTGTTTGATTGTACTTGTGTCTGGCTGGTCGACACACCTGTTAGCTTCATATGTTTTAAGACAGCGTAGGGATTAGCAAAAGGTAAATCAATGCGCTGAGTCGCTAGTTCGATATTTTCAAAACCTGCATTGACCAGTGCCAATTGCCACTCAGTGCTGTCGGGGTAGTACAGCCCTTGACCAGTCAGTGTCTTTATTTGCAAAAAGTTATTGGGGGTAAAGGTATTAAATAGCAGTTGACCGCCCGCCTGTAAGCGTAACGCGGATTGCGTGACGAAACTTAAAGGCTCATCAAACCACTGCACTGCATTGGCACTGATTATCAAGCTATGCTTTCCTTCTAGCTCCATGGTCTCAGCATCACCAATCATGATTTCAGCTGTTGGTAAAATCGATTGCAAGATAGTAGTTTGTTCAGTGCACAGCTCATTGATCAGCCAACGCTGGCTGTGTATATGGGCTGCTAGTAGGCGTGTCATTTGACCGCTGCCTGCTCCCACTTCTAAGACACTATCTTGCTGCATATAAGCAATGTTGGCTAATAAGTAGTGACAGGTTTGCTGCTGAATATGGGCATGCTGGTCATAGTCGCGGGCACTGGCAAAGTGGCGAGCGATGGTTTGTTTTCTAGCGCTGAAATTATCAGCGGTGGCGAGTATTTGCATAGAGTCTGTTATATCCAAGTGAGCCAATTATCAATCGATAGCAGGACTGACGTCGCTGTTGTTAGACAATAGATTTATAATTGTTCTATCAACTGCTCACAGTCTTCGTTGGTTAGTTTGGCATTCATGACCAAGCGAATACGCGCAGTGTTTGCAGGAACGGTGGGCGGTCTAATAGGGAGGGCGTAAAACCCTGCTGCTTGTAATTGTTGCGCTTTGGCAATGGTACGTCCATTATCGCCCAATATATAGGGGATAATGGGAGAGTCGTAGCTGGTATGTTGAGTCTTCGGTGATTCCTGATGTCGTTGGGCGATGGCTTGACTGAGTTTTATAGAGATCTGAGCCAAGTGGGCACGTTGGTCAATGAGGTTTGGCATTTTTGCTAAAATAAAGCGCGTCCAGGCGTGATTGATGGGCGGTAGGGCGGTGCTAAAAATCAGCGGACGCATGGTGTTAATGAGCCATTGCTTGACGATGTCATCGCACATGATATAAGCGCCAACTGACGCAAACGCTTTACCAAAGGTACCGACCAAATAATCAATATCCGCCAACGTCTGTGTTTCTTCTGCGAGCCCCAATCCGGTATCTCCTAAGACACCAATGGCATGTGCCTCATCGACATACAACTCAATGCGGCTGTCTGCGGCTTTTAGTTGTACCAATTGCTGTAAGTCAGCGCGGTCACCATCCATACTAAAGACACTCTCAGTGACCACAATAATACGCTCAACACTTGGATCTGCTTGGTCGATAAATGTAGCCAGATGCTCATAGTCATTGTGACGATAGCGACGATAGGTGACCAGCTTGCTTTGGCTCAGACGCATGCCATCGATAATACTGGCATGGACCAGTTTGTCAGCCAAAATCAGCGTCTTGACTGGTAACGTCGTTAGAGCTGGCAAAATGCCAATATTGGCATGATAACCACTGTTAAATACCAATACCGACTTTGAGTATGATTCTGGTTCTGAGGCAGATATATCCTGTCTGCATGCAGCGGCTTGATGCCATTCCTGCAGCTCGCATTCCAGTGCTTGCAGCTGGGTATCGTTGCCTGTGAGCAGCCGCGAGGAAGTCGCACTCATCTTAGGTCGCTTCACCACTGGTAACTGTTGTATCTGCTCAAGGAACTCAGTTTGCAGCTCAGTATCACCACCCAAGCCTAAGTAGTCGTTACTGGCAATATTCAGCAGTGTCTTGCCTTGGCTGACGACATAGCGCCCTTGATGTTCTAGGCTTGGCAAACAACGATATTGCTGCTGGGACTTCAAATGGATCAATGATTCGTGCAGCTGCGCCACTATAGAACTTGCCATATTGAAATATTCCTTCTTTTATTTTTGGCTTTTTGGCATGAATAGAGTGCTTGATGAGTAGGAAGTATTGCACAAATTGGCTACTTGTAACAAAAAGTTTCATATCTAAGCCTTTGTAACCCACACACTGATAAACACTTTCAAATCTTAACTTTCGTACCATTAAACACTGACAGAGTGTCTGAAATAGTTTGTTACTATGTATTCATCGTTAGCAGACAAGGCGATAGGGCCATAAGGCCAATATAAATAAATAACTTGTTTGTCCAAATTTCTTTAAAGGAGCTAATTATGAAAACTCTACAAAAAACTCTACTTGCACTAGCAACTGGTTCTTTACTGACTGTCAGTGCACAAGCTGCCGTTAACTATGGTAATGGCTATACAGGTCAACCGTATGTTGGTGCTAAGATTGGTCAGTTCGATAATGATGTAAGCGGCGACGATCCAACTGCGTATGGTATGTATGCTGGTTATAACTTCGATCCTAATTTTGGTATGGAAGTTGAATATGTTGGTTCAGATGATGCTGATCTAGACAATAATGCTGGCGATTATGATACGAAAACTTATGGTGCGTACGGTACTTATCGTTACACGTTCCCAAATACTGCACTGTATGCCAAAGGTAAGCTTGGTATCGCTAAAACAGAGCTAGAAGCTGATTTTAACGACGGTAGCAGTGATTCAGTGAGTGATACTGGTATTGCTGGTGGCATCGGTCTTGGCTATGCGGTGAATCCTAACTTCAATGTTGAAACAGAATATGCCATGATGGATAGTGATGCAGATACTAAGCTGCTTACTGTAGGCGCTAACTTAAAGTTCTAAGATAATATAGCGTATTTATACCTATAGTCGAAAACGAAGAAACGACCATTTTATATGGTCGTTTTTTTATGCCTGTAAAATATTTTTGCAACACATGTTTACTTTGGTAAATAAGTTGGTATGATACCTCCACTACTAATAACAAGTAGAAAATAGTTGAGTATCATTTGATATTAAACAAACTATTTGTTTATTGAATCCAAAGTTGAGAAAAGTGTATGAAAAATCTACAAAAAGCTTTAATCGCAGTAATCGCTGGCTCAGTAATGACCATGAGCGCACAAGCAGCCATCTCTTATGGTGCTGGCCAATCATACGTTGGTATTAAAGCTGGTCAATTCATGGTAGATGCTGATGATTTAGATGATCCAACCGCATATGGCGTTTATGCTGGTTATAACTTCGATCCTAACTTTGGTGCTGAGATTGAGTATATAGGTTCTAATGACGCTGATGTTGATACAGGTAACAGTGGCATTGACGCTGAATTTGATCTAAAAACTTATGGTGCTTATGGTACTTACCGTTATGCATTCCCAAATACTGGCTTATATGCAAAAGGTAAACTAGGCTTTGCTAAAGCTGAGATTGAAGTTTCTGCTGAGGACTTTCTTGGAAACTCTGGAAGTGACAGCGATAGCGACAGTGGTGTAGCTGGCGGTATTGGCTTGGGTTATAACTTCAATCCTAATATGAGTGTTGAAGCTGAATATGACTATGTTGCTGAAGACCTTACGCTATTAACTCTTGGTGCACATTACAAATTCTAAGCTTTAATTTGTGTGGATGACTAAAAAACGATCACTTTAAGTGGTCGTTTTTTTTGTTTCAGGCTTTCATGAGCACTTATTGAGCTTTTGTTTCTACTCAGGGAAGCGGTAGCAGTATATTAATGATTTTTAAGGCATTATCACGCTAGAAATGTGCTACATTGAAAGCTAGAATGACAAAGACAGGGAATATATCAATGATGGAGACTCTCTGGATGATTGAACCGTGGCATTGGCTGGTATTGGGTTTTGTGCTGCTGATTGTTGAGATGTTCGTTCCGACATTTGCCAGCCTTTGGTTTGGCGCTGCTGCCATCATTGTCGCAGCACTGTCGTGGCTATTACCCATTTCGTTAACTATCCAGATTGTGATTTGGCTGATACTTTCTGCGGTGTTTTTATTGGCATGGTTTAAATTTATTAAACCTCTGTCAGTGGATCGTACCAAAGCGGGATTGGGTGGCAGCGTTATTATCGGTGAGACCGGTATGATTATCGTGCCACCGCAGCCTGAGAGAGCGGGCATGGTACGGTTTAGTGTGCCTATCGTTGGGGCCGCTGAATGGATGTGCCGCACGCAAGGAGAACAAGTGGCCGTCGGTGATCGGGTAATCGTGACCGATATCGTTGGTAATGAATTGGTTGTCAGTAGTATGAAGTCGCAGGCAGCGATACCTAAGAGTATGTAAATATAATAATTAAGCAAATATAATGATAGAGGTGGAATATGGAAAGTTTCAGTATTGTCATGATCGTTTTGATCGCGCTGGTGATGTTTACCGTATTTAAAGGCGTGCGGATCGTACCGCAGGGTTATAAGTGGGTCGTGCAGCGCCTCGGTAAATATAGTCAAACGCTAGAACCTGGGCTAAACCTCATTATTCCTTACGTTGATGATGTCGCTTATAAAGTGACCACCAAAGACATCGTGCTCGACATTCCCTCACAAGAAGTGATTACCCGTGATAACGTGGTTATTATCGCGAACGCTGTCGCTTATATTAATATCGTGCGCCCTGATAAAGCGGTATATGGTATCGAAGATTATGAATATGGTATTCGTAATTTGGTGCAGACGTCTTTGCGTTCCATCATCGGTGAGATGGATTTGGATAGTGCATTATCTAGCCGTGATGAAATCAAAACCAAGCTAAAGCATGCCATCTCAGAAGATATTGCAGATTGGGGTATCACCCTAAAAACCGTAGAGATTCAAGATATTAACCCATCGCAAACCATGCAAGCGTCAATGGAAGAGCAAGCGGCGGCAGAGCGCCTACGTCGTGCGACAGTGACCCGTGCTGATGGTCAAAAGCAAGCCGCTATCCTAGAGGCAGACGGTCGCCTAGAAGCCTCACGCCGTGATGCTGAAGCGCAGGTAGTACTGGCAAAAGGATCAGAGGAGTCGATTCGTTTGATTACTGCAGCAATGGGCACAGAAGAGATGCCAATTGTCTATTTACTCGGTGAGCAATATATCAAGTCGATTCGTCAGTTAGCTGAATCTGACAATGCAAAAATGGTGGTATTACCGGCTGATATCCTCAGTACGGTGAAAGGGATGGTCGGCGATAAGCTGAAGGTTTAACTAAGCATGTTTTAAGCTTAGGTAAGTATGATATAAAAATGGTCGGTGAGCGTTTTACGTGCTGGCTATTTTTTTAACTTTAATTTATACATAATCCTCTCAGTGGGTTTTTAGCGGGTGCTGTTTTTTGTCCAATATTTTTTTGTCCAATAATAAAAATACGCCTATGCAAATCAATAAGGAAAATAATAATGACTGAGCAAGATTTAAATATTGAAATAATGGCTATAAAAGACTTTCCTCAAGGTAGCCCATTACCCTATAGCCTACTTGATGCGACCCATATCAATGCCGCCTATCCTGAGCAAAAACTAGAGATTCGTGGTGGTGGCTATGGCTCGGATGCAGCGGCTCACCCAACCAATGGTAATCAGTTTTATGTCCTTACCGATCGCGGTCCTAATGCCGACTTTGACGGGATTGCTGGTAAAGGTAAGCAGTTTTTAGTGCCAAATTATACGCCGTCTATTGGACTGTTTGAGCTCCAAGCTGATGGCAAAATTATCAAAGTAAAAGAAATAATTCTAAAAGATAGAAGTGGCAATCCTATCTCGGGACTGCCAAACCCAAAGGCTTTTGGCGGCACCAATGAAGTACCTTATGATATCAATGGTCAACCGATGACGGTCAATCCACAATTGCCTTTTGATGCAGTGACCAATCCGATTAAAACTGACATCAACGGTTTAGACCCTGAAGGACTGGCGGCGCTAACAGACGGCAGTTTTTGGATCAGTGATGAATATGGTCCACATCTTGTGCATTATGACGCGGATGGCGTAGAGACAGCCCGTATCAACGCCTTTGCCAATGATGAGCGTAATAATGTAATTATCAATGGAAAGCCGATTTTGTTATCGACGGAATTTACCAAACGCCGTGCCAATCGCGGCATGGAAGCGCTAACCATCACCCCCGACCAAACCACGCTTGTCGGTATCATGGAGTCATCGATGGACAATCCTGATGAGTCAGGGCGACTGTCTAGTTTGGTACGTCTAGTTACGATTAACCTAAACTTAGGGCAAATAGCGCAGTATTTATATCGTCTAGATAGTCCAAAACATGTGACGTCAGGCATTGTTGCGATTAATAACCATGAGTTTTATCTCATTGAACATGACCGCAAGTTCCCGCTACAAGATGAGTCGGCACAAAAACTCATTTATAAAATAGATATTTTGCAGGCAACCGATATTGAAGGTGTTTTAAACACCGAAAGTATTAAACGAGAAGACAATCTTGGCTTGACTATCAATGGACAAACGCTTGAGCAGCATATAGCTACAGACGAAAAAAACTGGCAGATGCTTGAGGATATAAGTATTCAGCCCGTTAAAAAAACCTTGGTCGTCGATGTGCTGGCGAGCTTAGATTATCCGCATGATAAGCTTGAGGGCTTATGGTTACGGCAAGATGGTTCACTGGGTCTACTCAATGATGATGATTTTGCAATGACAGATACAGAGATAGTCAATTCAAAAAGTAGTGTCGAGCAAAAGTATCTCGATAAAGAAAAAACCCTTGAAGATGCCAACCGCTTATATATTGTCATGCCGTCAGAGTAGGTTTATTTATCATCAATTGATTTACCATTAACTGATTTACTATAAAGAAGACGCATTTATCGCAAACCATAAAAAAGACCTCGCATTAGCGAAGTTTTTTTTTATTATAAAGGGTGGATTAAAAAGTTTTAAATTACTTTAGAGAAGCGGTTTTTATGTTTTTTCTCAAGGTATTCATCGAACACCATGGCGACATTACGCCCTAATAGACGACCTTTTGGCAGGACGCGAATACCAGCGGCATCCATGTCAATCAAGCGGTCCTCTTGCATCTCGCCCAATTGCTGAATTTCATCGATAAAATAAGTAATGGCATCGATACCGAATTTCTGATTAACGTCTCTAAAGTCGATATAGTCATGACAGAGTAAATTCATAATCACGTATTCACGCAGACGATCTTTAATCGAGGTTTTAATGACATTGACCGCTGGCATTATCGCTGGATTATCACGCGCGGCATCGATATTTTCTTTATATACCTGCAAATCCGTATGGTTTTGCAAAATATAGCTGCTATTGGCATTAGAGATTTGGCTGATTGACGACACCCCAAAGCCTAATAAATCGCAATCGCCCATGATGGTATAGCCCTGAAAATTACGGTGCAATTTGCCTTCGCGCTGGGCGATAGCCAGCTCATCATCAGGCTTGGCAAAGTGATCTATACCGATATATTGATAACCCGCTTCGCTCAAGGTATTGATGGTGTTACCGAGCATGGTAAGCTTGGCAGCTGGCGTCGGTAAATCCGCCTCTTTAATTTGGCGTTGCGATTTAAAGCGCTCAGGTAAATGAGCGTAATTAAATACCGATAAACGATCGGGTGCCATCTCGATAACACGGCGTACGGTCTTGTCTAGAGTCGTTGGCGTTTGATGCGGTAGGCCATAAATCAGATCCACATTGATAGAATGAAAACCAAGCTCGCGCGCTTCAGTGAGCACATTTTCGATCATTTCTGCCGAATGCACGCGATTGACCGCGATTTGTACCGTTTCGTCCAAGTCTTGCACCCCTAAGCTGATGCGATTAAAACCAAGATTGCGTAGCGTTTTTAAGGTGTCATCACCCAGCTCGCGCGGGTCAATTTCAATAGAATAGTCGCCTTCATCTTCAGGTAAGAATTCAAATTGGGTCTGCAAAAACGCCCACAGTTGACTCATCTCTTCATCACGTAAAAATGTCGGCGTGCCACCACCTAAGTGCAGCTGCTTAACGAGTAGTTTACTGCTGCCCTCTGGCGTGGTCAATAAGCGCCGTTTGTGCTTAATTTCCGCGATGAGATATTGCAGATAATCGCCGGAGTCGCTGTTTTTTTTAGTGATAATTTTATTGCAAGCACAGTAATAGCAAAGATGGCGACAGAATGGAATATGAAAATAGAGCGATAATGGCGCGCGCGCTTCACGATTCTGCAGAATTTTTATTTCTAAGTCATTAGGGATTGGGGAGAACTCTAAAGCAGTCGGATAAGAGGTGTAACGAGGCCCTGAACGATTGTATTTATTAATAATCGCTTCATCAAATGCAGGTAGCTGCTTGGTCATAATACTGCCGCGCGTACTGGCATAAGGGTTGTCTGGCTGCATAACAGGGCGTGTGGTCGTCGGCTGCTCTCCGGCACGATTATAAGGTTGCTCAGTGTTTGGTTCGGTATATTCTGTCATGCGGCATTCCTCGTGTTGACCATATATATTGCTGTTTATTTATCACAAAGTGCACAGCCATATTTATGTCTAAATAGATAGACGCTAGTATAGCAAATCCTTGTGAACAGTAGGGTGTTTGACCCTTGTTAATCTTCTTAAGATTTCGTTGTTGTCTATTCATTGTTTTCTAAAAAGACCGTTAGTTTCTGCCGCTCACTGGCTGTTAACTCGTCAGCGATATCTATCAAAAATACCTGTTTTAGCTGCATTAATACTTCGTCTACGCTTGTCAAAATGCTACTTTTACTGGGTTTGCCCACTTGATGTCGCTGATATTTATGGTTCAATAGAGTATGCCTTACGCCGTCATTATCAAGCCTTGAAGCCATAAGTCTGCGTTTAAAAGGGGAGTTAGGGTAAGTGGAGATATACCAACTGCCGACCACCATATCTATTTTAATTTGTGGTAATAAGTCAAAGACGTAGAGCATCTGCCATTCTGACTTAACCTCACAACATAAGAGGTAGCGTTCATAGTTTACTTGGGCATGTGGCAATATGGGATTTTCGATTTGATTTTCAAAACTGTTGTCTTTGATGATTTTATAACGACCATGCGGTGTGGTTTGTATCTGCGAAGCATTTTGACTGTCGTTATTTTTTTGATTAGTGTCTTCTTGGTTATAAGTGAACAGCAACGGCGCGCTGGGCACTAGGCCACCATAACCCACATCAACCAAATAGTTTTGGCCATTGATGCTCACCATAATGGCCATGTGCGTGCGAGCATTGTGCCTCTCAAGCTGATTGTTGATGGTCACTACCCCAGTAATGATTCTCGCCTCATAACCCAAGTGGCGCAGCAGCGCCAAAAATAAGCCATTAAGCTCATAACAGTATCCGCCAGCACGGCGCTCAATGAGCTTGTCATAGATTGAGCGGTCTTCTAAATCAACGGGTCGGTCTACAAGGGTGGTTAAACTTTGAAACGGAAACTGGGTTAAATGCGTAAGCTGTAGGCGTTTTAGGTGTTCTAAGTCGGGTATGATTGGCTGATCAATCTCTGATGCTGTAAACCCAAGTTGTTGCAGATAATGGCTGTAATTAATATTGGTCATAAATAATCCTAGCGTAGTTTCTTTTAGGGCATATCTTCATTTAGATGGCTACAGTGAATGAAAAGTAATATCGATACATCAGGCACTGCTGACATCCATTTTTCTTGCTTGCTGTGCCTGTGTAGACAGAGGCTACAAAAAATTGATATCAGCAATACCGTCGCGTTTTTAGGATGTTTTGACTATATATTTAGATGATTATAGATTGAACTGAAAACATACCCCCGAATAATATTAGCAAAAAACCCCAGAATTTATCTGAGGTCTTGTGTATACGTTTACCGATAGTTACTGCAAATGATCCTCAGATTATTCTCTTAATTCAATCTTATCACCAACTGCTTGCGCGGATATCTCGCCAGCACTAAAGGGGACACGAATCCAATCTTTGGCAGAGTAGCGACGCGTCTGATCACGGTGATAAGGCCGCGTGCTATCTGCTGATTGTGAGTACGCTAATAACGCTTCTACGATCGGTCCTTTGTCATCAAAGGTCACTGTCTGCATATAGGTGGGGCCATTAATAATGGGGCCGTAAGTACCGTCACTGTTTGTTGTGGTTGTCGTCTTAACGCCATTTCTAATGATTTCTCTACCTCGAGACTGTGCGACATTGAAAGCCCCTTCACGACCAAGTCCGCCATGCATAGCGATTTTCTCGTTACTCTTACCGGCATCAATCACGTACTGCAAATCAGCCAAACTTGCATCGAGGGCTATGTTTTTGCTAGTAAAGTAAGCAATCGAATCACCTAGGGCGGTACGCGTATTTTCGTTAATGATGAGATCGCGTGGCGTATTGACGGGGTCGTTGACGTCGAATTTGACCTCAAATGCGGTGTCAGTGGTTTCGGTGAAGTTGACATTGTTCCAAAACTCTCTAAAGACGTGTGCACCTTTGCTATCAAGGTTGTCACGGCGGTCCCAGTTGCTTAAAACCGTACAGGCTTGCGTGGCATCGATACTGCCGCCAGTGGATAGCGGTAACATAGCGTTGTCATTACAATCAGCCAATACATCATCAAGTACCAGCTCCGCCACGTAGCTACGGTTGCCATAGACGACTTCTTGCATATTTTCTAGATTAAAAGTATTGCCGCCAAGCTCGTCTTTATTGCTTAGTCGATCCAATATTTGAGTAAGTCCCATGCGAGTACGCATCAGTAGGGGAACGCCATTGACGGGATTAGGCCCTAAGAAAGGTACTAAACGCCGACGTAATAATGGCGAGAATCCGGTCAATGGCTCCTCAGGATTGCTCAACCAGTAGCTGTCATTTGAGTTTTCGACATAGTCATCACGAATCAAAAATGGCAAGTTTGAGCGACCAAAAATACCCGCTTGTGGCGAGTCCGCATCAGTGCCCCATTCGCAGGCAGCATCGCTACCGTTTAGTGCTGGCAAGTCTGCTGCGACCAAAGCCCCAAGGAAAGGCCCTGCATTGGCACTACAGGCTTCTAGCTGCTCTTTAGTCACATGCGGCACGGTTGAGATATCAGCATAGAGCGCCTTGCCGTAACGGTCAGTCGCGATGGTATTGACGAACCCAAGACCAAGGGTGTCCTGCATTCTATCGACCAGATCTTCTACACTAGTGGCTTGGTTCATACTGCGCCATTGATTTAACGCACGTGGATTTTCTGAAGCGGCATCGCGAATCGTATAAGCCAGATTGTTAGCGCCCCACGTTGGCAAAAGATCACTAAGGGTATTGGCCGCTAGCATAGGTCCATATTGTGATAAGTATATGGGTCGGACTAGGGTCTGATCATCAGGGAGCTGGATGGTCACATCAACGGCTTCAATATCACGCTGCTCAAGGGCACCATCACTGTTTTTATAGATATACTTCATCGGATCACCAGCCACCAGATTGAGCTGGTAAAGGGTGAAGCGTTTGGCGGTAGAGACGGTATGGCTCCACGCGACGTCCTTATTAAAACCAATATTAGGGAAGGGTTGACCTTGCTGACCGACCCCCATCACGTCAAGCTTGCCTGGCATTGTTAAATGAAACTCATAAAACCGCTGAACGCCTTCCCATGGCTCATGAGGATTGCCATACATTACACCACTGTCAGTGCCGGTGACCTCGCTACCAAAGGCATAAGCATTACTACCACCATCCATCACATTAATCGTCGTCATATCGAATTTTGGCGCGGATTCTACGACTGGATCTATGTTAGCGCTACGCATTCTAGAGCTGCCCATTACGCTATTTTCTACCGGCGGTGTCGCGGCCACAATCGCGCCGACGAAGTTAGAAAGCCCACCGCGTAGATTGGCTTTGCCATAAAGTGTGAGCAGATCATTGATATCGATTTCGCGTACCCACTCGACACCAGCACAATCGGGATCAATATTGTCAACGCCTGTATCACGCAGATAGCGACTATAACCTGCCGCATAGCCTGTTACAGCATCGATAACTTCTGGATCTTGCGCCGCTAAAAAACTGCTGCGCCTCTCTGGAGAGTTATACCAGGTATAAAATACATCGCTGGCCATATTGCCTTCATCACCCAGATACAGCATGCTCTGACCACTGGCCACTACGATTTCGTGTGCGAGCGAGCAGATATTATCTTCAGCGAAAGCATAGCCGACACCATAACCCAGCCCCTTATAATCCTTGGCAGTAATATGGGGGATACCAAACTGGGTACGCTGAATATCGGCCTCATATGTCGCGGCAGGGGTATCGATATCGTCATCGTTAAAGCTATTGTCATTATCCGAGCAGCCGAATAACGCTAAGGACACGGCCATTGTGAGTAGCGTGAGCGTGGGCGCTCGCTGATTTCTGACCAATATATTCATTGTTTTCACCATCCATGGTTAGTTTTTACGATTTAAGGCGCTGATAATCCATTTATCTAGCCTGCTTTAAACGCTCAATAAATTGCTATTGTTGCTTTTAGTGTACAAATACTCACTAATCATATACCCAAAAGAAAATACTTTGCTAGTCAGTTAACAAAATTATTTGTCAGACAAAAATAAAAGTTAATAATTATTTTATTCTTTCAAATCATGGTGTTAATCATTAAAAACTTAATAGGTAACATTTATTAAAAGATGAGGGCGTGAAGTAGTTGGCTAATATCTCGATATTATCTGCGCTGTTTTCCTTGTTTGACTGTAATTTACCTCCTTTTTATCACTATTTTTAAAATGAGGGCACGGTCTAGGATGCGTACTAGAAAATAGACGTTTAGCAGCAATCAAGCCATTCGAATGATAAAAAACACGACATTTGCGCGTTGATAAATAATGCTCTATTATCAATAGCTCCCTGTATCAGGAAACGCTGATGTCGTTTGCCCAAGTCTATACCCGTTCAGTCGTCGGTTTGCATGCGCCAAAAGTCATTATTGAGGTGCATTTGTCACAAGGCTTGCCCGCATTGACCATCGTCGGTCTGCCAGAAGCTGCTGTGCGCGAGAGTAAAGATAGAGTGCGCTCAGCGATTCTTAATTCTGGATTTCAGTTTCCCAATCGTCGCCTGACGATTAATCTAGCACCAGCAGACCTGCCAAAAGATGGCGCACGGCTGGATTTGCCTATTGCTATTGGCATCTTGGCAGCCAGCGATCAGTTGGATCCAGAGGTACTAGCAGGGTTTGAGTTTATCGGTGAGCTTGCATTAAATGGAAATTTGCGGCAAGTCACTGGCAGCTTGGCCGTTGCTAGAGCCATAAAGGCGGAAGTGTTGGCGTCCAAAGTATTACAGACAGCAGATAATGATGAATCAGAATTGACGGAGCAGGATAAAGAACCACAAACGCCGCAGTTAATCGTGCCGCTCGATAATGGTGCTGAAGCTAGCCGTGTCGAGGGTGTAGAGATATTGGCAGCGGATAGTCTAAAAGCCGTTTGCGATCATCTGCAATCTTTGACCAATCCAAATGCTACTTATGAGCGCTTAGCGATTGTACCGCCAGCTGCGATAGAAAAACACACGGGTTATAAAGTGGACTTGGCTGATGTCAAAGGCCAACATCATGCGAGGCGAGCCTTAGAGATTGCCGCTGCTGGTGGACATTCGCTGTTGTTTACAGGCCCTCCCGGTTCAGGTAAGACGTTGATGGCCTCGCGGCTACCGACTATTTTGCCAGATTTGAGTGCTGAGGATGCGTTAGAAGTTGCTAGCACCTATTCGGTCGCAGACAGTGATTATGATTATGGGACAAGGCCATTTCGCCAAGTTCATCACACCATATCAGCCGTGGCTTTGGTCGGTGGTGGCTCACGTCCCAAACCGGGTGAGATTACCCTTGCCAATAAAGGCGTGTTATTCCTTGACGAATTACCGGAGTTTGATCGTACTGTGTTGGAGGTGCTGCGCCAACCATTAGAGGCGAAGCAAATTACCATCAGTCGTGCCAACTCGCAGATGACCTTTCCAGCCAACTTTCAATTGGTGGCAGCGATGAACCCGTGCCCATGTGGCTATGATGGTGACGGCTCAGCAAGATGTCGTTGTCGTCCCGAGCAGATTAAGCGCTATCAAGATAAGCTATCAGGCCCATTACTCGATCGCATTGATTTGCATATTACTGTGCCGGCGCTACCTATCGCCGACTTGCAAAATGCTCAAGCGGGTGAAACCTCCGAGCAAGTGCGAATTCGGGTCGCTGCCGCCCACAAACATCAATTAAAGCGGCAAAAAAAGGTCAATAATGAGCTAAGTCCTAGCGAGATTGATCAATATATTCAACTAGGAGAGGGCGAGCAGCAGTTATTGCAGTTGGCTCAGCAACGCTTGAATTTATCTGCTCGTGGTTATCATCGAGTTTTGCGCGTTGCTCGTACCATCGCAGACCTCGCTGACAGTACCGATATCACTAGCGCACATGTGTCTGAAGCATTGAGCTATCGTAGTAAGTAGCTGGCGTGATGTTCAGTAATTTATCATTTATCCTTGTAAAAGATAATCAACCAGTGTGGCAAAGTCATCAAACGCTGCGGTAGGATTGAGCTCACGAATATCCTGCCCATAGTTATAACCATAAGACAGTCCAAGAGTGTCCATATTAGCGTTTTGTCCTGCCAATATATCGTTTCTTGAGTCACCAATCATGACTGCTTGTGCTGGAGTTACATCTAAAGCGTCGCAAACATGCAGTAGCGGCGCGGGGTCTGGTTTTTTAACAGCTAGACTATCACCGCCCAGCACTTCAGCAAACAAATCCTGCCAGCCAAAGGATTGTAATATTTTGGGAACAAAGCGAATCGGCTTGTTGGTCACTAATGCCAACGTATAGCCTGCATCTTTCAGCTTCTTTAGTCCGCTATCGACATATGGGTAGGCAATAGTTTTGCTACCGCTAATATTATTGTAAGCCTCAAAAAATACCTGCTCGGCATGATCAGCTTCCTCGACCGTCAGCTCACCTTCTAACACCTCTACCTTACCCACCATCGCGCGCTCGACCAGCATTCTTGAGCCATTGCCGACCCAATTACGTATGCTGTCAATAGGGTAGGTCTCTTTGCCGAGCGTGGTCAGCATCGCATTGGTCGCATCAGCCAAATCTGGTACGCTATCGATTAAAGTGCCGTCGAAATCAAAAATTAAAAGTTGCTTATCCATTATTCCTCGCTATTGAAAGTCGTTATATTTATTATGTTTGGTATATCGTGCCATACCTTAGCACAGTAGTGTTTTGAGACCAGTCAATTTAGTTATTTACTGTTCTTAATATCATAAACATCAGCAGTCACTCGATATCTTTGTAGCGTTCACGATGCTCTTTTTTCATTTTTAGATAATCTTTGTTCTCGCGGCACTCATCCCATTTTTGTTTAAAAATACGGGCAGATTCTGCTTTAATCGGATCTTCCTCTTGCCGTGGTAACTCTGCACGACCATGTGCGCCGCTTTGGCCTTTTTTATCATCAGGTACTGGGCCTTTATATTTTTTACCGCCTTTATGATTGGCATAGCGGCGCGCGCGGGTATAACCCATTTGGATAAATTTGCGCGCCATATCGGCACCGACAAAGTCATCGGCAGCCAGATAATCTAAAAACATCTGATAAATGGTCTCGCTGCTTTCAGTTGCAATATCAGGCGTGGCGAAGCGCCAGTGCGGCAGTATCTCAGACTTATAAGGCTCTACCAATAATACGCCTTGCTCACCGCGACCGACGCGATACAGCTCAGGCTGCGCTCGCAAGTCTAAGTTTTTATAATCCAAATCATAATCAAATTCTCTCATCGCTTATCCCTATTAGCATTTATCTGTCTTATTTAGCATTATCATTGCTATCGAGTATACTGAGCACTGCCGTCTAAAAAACAGCACAGAAATGTTATGCAACCGTGACAGTAAGCGTTTAGCATACGAAGCGTAGCGAACAGAATCAATCATTAGGCAGGTTTGAGTAGGTTAAGGTCATGACAGTTAATAAAAATATCCTAAATAAAATCAGCTTAGCTGGCGCGACTTTTGCGAGGTCATTAAAAAGGGTACTTATGATATCAGCGCTGCTGCTGATAAGTGTGCTAAGCACCAATGTTGCCCATAGCGCATGGTTTGAGCGTTTGATTCCGCAAGGTGAGACCTATACGGTACGCGAGATAGATCGTGATTTGGCATTCGTCATTGATGGTTTTATTTATGACGCGCGTACTTCTTGTTTTTTAGCCGTGGGCGATCGGGTGGTGTTTTTTGAAGGCCGTCACGGTATTGATTACCGTGCCACTATTTATGACTTGGATTCACGCGAGCGTTGCGAGGTGTTGTTGCGTCGGCGACTCTGATAACAGATGCTATGGATCAAACAATAAATGCTATTAACGACAGCCATAAAAAAAGCCCCAAACATTAAATGTCTGGGGCTTTTTAGAATTCTTAAACGAATGGTGGCTCGAGGCAGGTTCGAACTGCCGACACACGGATTTTCAATCCGTTGCTCTACCGACTGAGCTATCGAGCCGTCTTCGTTGAGGCGCTATTAAACTAAATATAGACGTTACTGTCAAGTGATTTTTGCATAATAGGCGATAAAAAGGCATAAATAGTCAAATATAAGGTTTTAACCTTAAGATTAATCCTTAACGCGCAGTAGCTCATACTCGCTCATAATACGATGAATATCCGCATCAACAGGGACGAATTCACGCACGCCTTTTTTTACTTCGGCATCATAAACCAGTTTAATAAACTTGGCATCGATAGCACGACCACGATTTTGGCTATGAACAGTAAGATATTGCAAGCGCTTGGCATTGGTCTGTCCATCGTCAAAGCAGGCAACAGCAGCGATAGGCTTGTCATTGAACATACCGACGTAAAGCGTTTGACCACGCTTAAAACCCTGCTCAACGAGGCTTAATACCTCGAGACCACTTGGCTGGTTATCATCGCTGTCATACAAATCATGCAAGCGCTCCGAGAGTTCATTCTCACGTGCAGGTTTTTTGATAAGTGGCGCATCCAAACGGTTGATGGCAATCGCTTCTAAGGGCATAATCGGTTCCTATAATGTGAGACAGCACAATGTCATGGAGTGTAGGGCCGTAGAGTATGGGTTCTCAGAGTCGGCGCGAGTAATGATTGATAAAACTGAATCCACTATTTTAGCAGAATGACACGATTTTGTGCGTGGTTTACTGCTCGGTCGTGGCAGGAGTGGTTAGGGTTTGCTATGATGAGCATGGGCAGCATTTTATATGCATGAAACCAAGTAATTCATTGTTGTACGTCGACGCTAACCGTATTTTATCTTAGATTTTTCGTTAGTAGCTGATGCAGCTGTGAATGATCATTTATTAAGCGCTTTTTCGTCCTATTTTATTGACCGCTTTTCATTAATAGAGAGTAGCCATGACCGCCAATTCAACAACGACAGCCAATACAACTGGGCAAAACCAATCTTCCAATGTAAACCTACACGGTCACCCTGAACGTATCGCCACCGTTGAGCGTATTACTGCAGAGACGCAAGTTACCTGTACCGTTAATCTTGATGGT
Organism: Psychrobacter okhotskensis; assembly: GCF_013248965.1. Taxonomy (GTDB): domain Bacteria; phylum Pseudomonadota; class Gammaproteobacteria; order Pseudomonadales; family Moraxellaceae; genus Psychrobacter; species Psychrobacter okhotskensis. Next base: position 164,332 of record NZ_JABRVQ010000003.1, read on the forward strand.
ACGGGTCAAGGCACTGTAGACACTGGCGTGCCATTCTTGGATCATATGATTGATCAAATCAAGCGTCACGGTTTGTTTGACTTAGATATTAAATGTACCGGCGATACCTTTATCGATGATCATCATAGTGTAGAAGATACGGGTATCACGCTTGGTCAAGCCTTTAATAAAGCTTTAGGCGATAAAAAAGGCATCCGTCGTTATGGGCATTTTTATGCGCCACTCGATGAAGCCTTGACGCGTGCAGTCGTTGATCTATCAGGTCGTCCGGGTTTGCATATGGACATTCCTTTTACTCGCTCACACGTGGGCAAATTCGATGTGGATCTATTTAGCGAATTCTTCTACGGCTTCGTCAATCACTCGTGGATGACGGTGCATTTAGACAACCTCAAAGGTAAAAATAGCCATCACCAGATTGAATCAACCTTTAAAGCCTTTGCTCGTGCGCTACGTATGGCTTGCGAATATGATGAGCGCGCTTTGAATACCTTGCCGTCGACCAAAGAGGCGTTCTAGATGAGTAGAGCTACAAAGATTGCACTATTAGATTATGGCATGGGTAATTTGCACTCTGTCAGTAAAGCACTGTCGAGCGTTGGCGCAGAAGTCTCTATCACTAATGACCCAAAAATCGCAGCGGTGGCGGACAAAATAGTCTTCCCCGGTGTCGGTGCCATGCGCGACTGTATCGCTGGCATGCATGAAGCAGGCATTGATGAGGTTGTACGTCAGGCGATATTCAACAAGCCTGTCATGGCCATCTGCGTCGGTATGCAGGCGTTATTTGAGCAGTCATCTGAGAATGGTGGTACAGATTGCCTTGGTATTTTAAAAGGTAGCGTAGAAGCGTTTGACCCGACGTGGCAAGACGAACAAGGTGCGACTATTAAAGTCCCGCATATGGGTTGGAATACCATCAGCGGTATGGATGTTGATCATCCATTGTGGCATGGTATCGAGGACAACGCCCATTTTTACTTCGTGCACAGCTATTACTGTGCGCCTGCCGACAGCTCACAAGTGGCGTCTATCTGTGATTATGGTCAACCGTTTTGTGCCAGTATCATTCAAGACAATTTATTTGCGACCCAGTTCCATCCAGAGAAAAGCCACACTGCAGGTTTGCAACTGCTCAAAAACTTCGTCGAATGGAATATTTAGAGAGACGCTAAACGTGAAATGAATATTTATTTTAGTATGAGGGTAGATTATCAATTGTATAATCTGCCTTTTTTATGTTCAGTTATAAATTTTTAGCTATACTCTCAGTTATTTTCTACTTGCTTATATTTGGAATACTCTAGTGGATTTCACCACCTTTAAAATCGATATCATTGAAGTAACCGGACTGGCTAAAGATGCTCTGCATATCTATGTCGGTGTCGGCGTCTATCTTTTGTGTCTGCTTGTGCTGCTGCCTATTATTAAAAAGCAAGGTATTAAGTCCTTTATAGCTTTAATCGTCGTCACGGGTATTGCTTTATTGGGTGAGTATTTAGACAACCGCCATATCATTAGACCGAGAGGGCTTTTTGCATTAGGAATGGTAGACATCAAGGCAAGTCTCCATGATTTGATCAATACTTGCCTGATACCTTACGTGCTTTATGGGTTGAATAAATGGACTAAGATTTTTCGTCCCACCGCACCTGCGCCAACCGTTAGATTATTAAAAAAACGATCTTAGCTGATTACCATAAAAATAAGGTAAATTAATGCAGTTGTTTTTCAAACCTAAAAGAGGCGCTATGACCATGTTTATCTCCACAAAGTTTCAGTCTTACGCTGCTAACCTTCTTCTGGTAGTAACCGCTTTGCTACTTAGCTTTGGCAGTTACCATTCGGCAATGGCTGCTCAGAATGTCATTAAATCGACAAACCCCTCCATTAAAAAACCATCAGCCCACGCAACACCTGTACCTGTCAAATTACTTGATACTAATGAGTTAAATCGAATAACGCATTTGTCAGTAGGCAAAAAAGATCAATTTTTTCCAGCTGGCAAAGTACTCAATGACTATCTTAAAATTGAATTAATAGATAAAGCCTTTTTTGAGAAAAAACGTCCGCTCGCTGTCGATTATTTATCACATAAAAACGCGATTAAAAAACAAGATGGCGTCATATCCATTCAACTGGTTAAAGACTCTGTGAATCTAGTAGATATCGATAGTGACGATGATGGTGAAACGTATCGCTATATCGGTCAAATCGATGCCTTAGATCAGCATCTGGTTGAAGTACTGCGTTGGGAGAGTCAAAACTATCAAATGTTTGATCAAGTTGAAGGGTTCTTAACTCAAGAGTTTTCAGCTTATCCTTATCTCTCACCAAATAAACGCTATATCATCTCAGCTTATGCCAACCCATATGAGGGTCATACCGATCTCGGACTCTATAAAGTTAAAGGCAGAGAGATCATCCCTGTTATGAGTGCAGGCTTTAAAAATTGGATGCCTATCACTGATCCTGCTGATATATTTTGGGCGAGAGACGGCTATTTATATGTAGCGGTGACTCATAGCGCTAGTGCCACGCAGATAGGCGGTCGCGTCAATGCACAGACGCAGTATATTAGGATAAAAGTTGATTTATAGAGTGGTTAGTTGTTACATAGAAAACTCTGCAACTTAACAACCGACCCCTTACAAAGCTTACGAAACATAAAAACTCTCCTCTATTTAACGCCTTTTTAGTTTGTTACCTTACATTTAGACAAAAGCTGAATCGATATGCCTATCAGGTTTATCGATTGAGCTATCCACAACTACAAATAATAAAAAACCTATCAAAAAGGAGTCACTATGAATATCCAAGACCTATTAGATAAGGCTAAAGATACGTTGGGTTTAGAACCAATACAAATTGAGGAAGGAGTTTATATTCCCTCCGTATCCTCGCTCAAGATAGCAGCACCGAGCAAAACTAACTATGATAATACCGATTATGACACACCTTATACGGGTGATAAAAAAATTATGATGGTCTGCACCGAGCAGCAGTACATGACTATGACCAATGATAAAAAGTTCGATACAGGCAATCATCCAGTTGAGATGATGGTTCCGTTACTGCACTTTAAAAAGGCAGGCTTTGAGGTAGATGTATTCACCCCGACAGGTGAGCCGGTAAAGGTTGAGCAGTGGGCCATGCCAGAAGATGACGAAAACGTTAAAGAAATCTATAGCGAGTATGAGTCCAAGCTCAATAATCCAAAAAGTATTGCTGACTTTGTCAAAAATGACATGGCTAAAAGTGACGACTACGCCGCTATCTTCATTCCCGGCGGTCACGGCGCGATGCTAGGCTTACCTGAAGATTATAATCTTGGTGAACTGTTACGTTGGGGTCACGAAAAGGATCTATTTACCTTAGCCATCTGTCATGGACCAGCGGCTTTATTGGCGGCTAATTTAGAAAGTACTGATAGCTCAGATGCAGACAATAACGCTAATAAAGACTTTATTTTTAAAGGCTATGAGATGGTCGCGTTCCCGACAGGTATGGATAAGCAAATGCCAAAAATTGGTTATCTACCGGGACTTATGCCATGGTACTTTACAGAAAAGTTAGAAGATTTGGGCGTCACGATTAGCAATAAACTTGCCTCAGGACAGACGCACCAAGATAGAAAGCTGATCTCAGGTGATGGGCCATTGGCGGCTAATGAGTTTGGTAAAATCAGTGCCAAGGCTTTATTGAAAGAGCTTGGCTAGATCGTTTTCAAATATATATAGCGCAAAAAAACGGACTATTTGATAGTCCATTTTTCTATTTTTTGCTGTTATATCAAACTCAAAAAATAGGGTGAATAATACTCAACTGCTTTAGCTTTTGTAGGGTGCGCCCCGCGCACCGATAACAGAGTAATAGTTTATAGTTGGTGCGATGAAGCGCACCCTGCGTCTACTTTAAAATAAGGCGCTCAAACTATTCACTTAATCCCATCATATAACCCACGAACCACCTCACCAATCACCGCAATACCTTTGGTCAACGTGTCTTCATCCGCCGCGATACTCATACGAATACACTCGTGCGCGTGCTTATAATCGCTAATATCAACACCAGGGAAGAAGTGCTCACTCGGTACAATAAGCGTGCCTTTTTCTTTGAGAGTCTCATACAGCTCAGAGGTACTAATCGGCAAATCCTTAAACCATAACCACAAGAATATCGCCCCTTCTGGTTTATGAATCACTAGCGGATATTCGCCTAATTCCTTTTTAAGTAGTGTAACTGCTGTCTTAGCTTGCTGCTGATAGAACGGCTTGATCACGTCGTCAGATAATTGCTTGATTCGATCATCGGCGACTAGTGGCGTCGCAATCGCTGCGCCAAAACGTGTCGGTGCTAAATTCACCACCGCATTCATGGCGCTGACCGCTTCAATCACCTCGCTATCGGCCACGATAATACCCGTACGCATACCGGGTAGACCAATCTTCGATAAGCTAAAACAAAGAATCGTATTATGATCCCAATTCAAATGCGCGTCTGAATAAATGATATTAGGGAAGGGCATGCCATAAGCATTATCGATGATTAACGGCACGTCATAGCGCTTGGCAATCTCAGCTAACCGCGCCATTTCTTCATCGGTGAGCACGTTACCCGTGGGATTGGTCGGACGCGAACAGCAAATCGCACCAATACGACCTTCAACTAGCGCGGGCAAGCTCTCTAACGCTTCAAAGTCCACGCGATATTTAAAGAACCCTGCTTCGCCATCATGAGTCACTTCATCGATATGCGGTAACACGGCGGCAAAATGCTGACCTTCGACATGCACATCGCTATAGCCGATATATTCAGGCGTTAGTGGCAGTAGAATAGATTTATCGACAGATTGATTGTCGTCAACCTTAAAAGCCCCACCAAATAAGTTAAATAAATAGAAAAAAGCATTTTGCGAACCATTGGTCAAAGCGATGTTTTCTGCGCTCAAATTCCAATCATAATGACGATTAAAGAAGCTGACCAAAGCCTCGATAAAAGCCGCATCGCCCTGCGGATTAGAATAATTCGCCATACTGATGATTGAGGTGCTATTCGCTTCACCTGTATCATTATCATTGCCAAGCTCTCGATAAGTCTGCAAAAACAGCTCATTCACCGCCTCAATCTTGGCAGGATTACCGCCGCCTAGCATATTGACTGGTTGATCGCTTTTTAGCGCATCGCCCAAGTCATCCATCAATTGCGAGATACCAGTAGGCTGGGTAAATTTCTGACCGAATTTTGAGAATTTCATAAGAGTACCGTGGGGCTAATGAGGGGTAGGAGTTATTTGCGTGCAAAGTGGCGCTATTATAGCAAATGCGAGGTACGGGTATAAGCGTAATAAAAAAACGTCCTCTAAATCAATAGCGAGCGTTTTGGGTTTGCTGTTTTAGGGGCTTGTGGTTTTGGAGCTGATCCTGCTTTTTGCTTATAGTTGGCAGTCTGTGGCGTACAGCACCTAAACACAGTAGCGTTCCAACATTCGAGCGACCTGAGGCGGGATAAAGCAAAGCACTGCTTTGCCCCAACGCAAGAGAAAATCTGTGATTTTCTGGTTAGCAAGGTGCTGTAAGCGCCACAGTCCACCAAGCTACCGCTGCAATCAGGGCTAAACCGCGCCTCAAGGCAGCTTTTGCGACGTAGATTAAAGTATAGAAACCTCACAAATGTTATTTATTAATTTATTTTGCTAGAAAATGCTAGAGTATATAGTACAATTCTGAGATTAACGTAAAAAGAAAGTATCTGTGATACTGCGTATGCTAAGGTACTGAATTTAGTTTCCAGCTCTAAGTCAGGTATCGCTAATGAGTTTGAACAAGTGAGTAAAAAAAGTGTTTTACTTGGTATAAGACGTCCGTTAAGACTATATTTAATAGCACGCTAATCAATAAGGTATTATCCTTCAATATTTGTGAATAAAACAATTTTAAAATGGATAATAAAAGCTTTAAACAAAGCGACACCAGTTGTCATCTAATCACTTAGCTTTATATATTTAATTAATGCACTAACATATACTGATCGGGGTAATTAATGAGCAACACCAATATTGAAGTACAGGCTAGTATTATCCATCAAATCATTAAAGACCTTAACCATACTACCGAGGTTCCTCCGTTATTACGAGATAAACTACACGCTGACTATCAACAGGTCATAAAACTTATTGAGTTTCTTGAGAGTCAATTAGAAAAGAATGGTCTGGCTCACTCTAAGCTAAAGAAATTTGATAGGAGTAACACTTTAGGTCAGGTTTTGGCACAATACATGTTCGAAATGCCATCTTTAATGTATCTCACATATACTCGCACCACTAATAGAGGTGCAAACAATATCTATATTCAAAAGGTTATTGGTTTCTATCCATTTAGTAGTCGTCTGCCAGCCCCTACTAATGAAAATGAAACCATAAATATTTTTGAAGCAGAGAGTATATTTCAAACTCGATTACGTAGAATTAGCAAATTATTAACTAAAGCACTTCACTACCATATTTACAAAGAGGCTATGACTACAGGCGACCACTTGCCTATTATTTTCTACAGACAAAACGGCATAAATTATTTATATATAGCTTTACTTAGTTTAAAAGATAATATTACTATTAACGAAAATACTGGCGAAATACTAGATATCAAACATATTGATGCAGGAGCCTTGAAAGTTGCTTGTAGGATAAATCTAGATTCGTTAAATAAACACAAAGAAAATAATCTAGATGATAATGCTACTAACAACTATGTATCATGGATTCAAAAGGGTAAGGCTTTAAAAATACATGAGTATATACAAGACTTCTTACCCGTATTAGTTAGAATTGATGACAAATCTGCCACGACAAAAGCTATAGTCACTCTGGAGAAGTATCTAAAGCAAAGTACTTTACCTGATAATGCTAAGAAAGAGGTGCATAAAGATGTACTTGCTCTATTCAAACGAAGAGCAGAAGATAAACAGCCTATTAGTCTTGTTGAAGATGTTGATCCTATTTTGACTGCAAAGGCTGAAGCTTACAGCATTGATATCAGTGAGGAGGATAGCTTCAAAACTTTTAGAGAACAAAATGGATATGGTCCTGATGATGAGGATAATAGTAATATTTTTTCACCTTCTAGAGAACCTTTAAAAAACTTTGAGATATTTGATCTCATAGTAGGCGATGACGAGTTCATTAAGATCAGTGGTAAGCAAAGTCTTATTGGCGATAAAATACGTTTAAGCCCAGATGAAGATAACCCTGAGTTAATCATAAGATTAGACCCCAACGAACTTGAGAAAGTCAAAATAGAATTTGCAAAAGCTAATAGATATGAATCTGATGCAGACGAAAATAGCTAGTTTAATACAAAATAGTGAACAGTTAGCTTTTGATAGTAGTAATACTATTAAAGGGGCTTTTGTAGTGGAAGATTCGGATGACTTTGAGTTTATTAAAAAATTTAGGGGTGGTGATTATACAAAATTTGCAACTTTCGTAGATAATGAGCCGACTTTAAATATTGGTGATACCATTAATTACATTTTGACTATAAGAAGAATCGATAAGCAGTTTTCATCATATCAAAATTATATAGAATCATACTTGTTAGATGTTAACGATGGGAGTGATGACGCACTCATATATGAATCGTTGTGTATGAACCCCTTTAATGAAAGCCTGCTAAATACTATCAACTTGATTATAGCGTTTGTCCATACGTTAAAATCTATTTATTATAGTAATAGCTCTCAAGTTGTTGTTTTCGGTAAAACGCATAGTGAAATACCAATAAAACCTAGAGAGTCTAAAAGGTATTTAGATATTGCAAATAACTATGTTGAGAAGAAAGACAGTTTGATTAAGTTACATACGTGGCTAACGAGCAATGTTGATATTGCTAATGAAGATATTAAAAATAAGTTATTACTACATGAAGCTGAAAAGCATACTATTTTAGCGACTGAAATAATAGACAATTTACGACTAACTTCTAAGAGTGATAAAATATTCATACTGCTAGATAATATTGATGATATTTATCAATCAGTAATATCTAAATACTCATTATATCTTGATGATTTTAAGTTCTCTAAATTTAACGATAAAATAGCAGAATATGCTGAAAAGTTTTTAGAAAAAACAGATACTATTATTACTAGCTTACAGGCACAGATTTTAGCTATACCCTTAGCTATAGCATTAATATCTGTATCTAAAGTCAGTGCCAATATTAATGGATTTTTAATTGGTTCTTTTTTAGTTTATGCCATTATAGTTATATACGCTACGAGCCAACAAGCTTATAACTTATACAACTTACGCCGTAGAATAGCTGAGTTTGTAGAGGAAAATAAAATACCTGAAAATTTAAAGAGCAAATGGGAAAAAGAGATATCTCCAGTCAAAGTTAAAATTGGTTTTCACGCTTTATATCTTCTAATCACTTTAGTTTTGCTTTGTCTTATAGTTGCTAATTGTATTTCTTACTTCCATTATTGGAGTAATTGGTTTCCTTTTAATATGCTGAATACAGCTCTAGCTCATATGCCATGATAATTATTTACTCTATTCGATATTTTCTCAAACCAAATTTAAACCACTAAATCATAGCCCTCACCCTTGCCATAATCCCACGCCCAATCACCAATCTCACATAAATAATCGCGATAGCAAACAGTAGCGCGATTAATAATGCCCCGCCAATGCCTAAGTTTACCCACGGCACGCTAAAGCGTAGATTGAACCATTGGGTAATGGCAAACCATGCGCCAACACTAGCGATAGTCATCGCAAACACCGCCGCACTAACCCCAAGTACCCCAATCTCCAAGATATTCAGCTTATATAAATCAGACTTTTGCATGCCTAATAATCGGAATGACGCGCTTTCTTGCATCCGATCTTGGGAAGTGGAGAGTAGCGAGCTAATCAGTACCATAATCCCCGTCAATAATGCCAGTAAGGTGAACACATAGACCAAGCGGCTCATCTGCGTCACTAAGTCTTGGATTTGCTCCGCGATAGCCGTGCCATCGATAGTCGTCACCGCAGGGAACTGGCGTACTAGCTGACCTTGGAGCTCTGCAATACTGGCTTCAGGCACATGGGCAGTCGCGAACTGGATTTGCGGCGCCGCAGATAGAACATCTGGTTCAAACAAGAAATAAAAGAACGGACTCGGGCCACGTTCAAACCTTGAGCGGATACTAGTGATTTGACCCGTCAGCTCGATACCTTGAATATTGAAGACGACTTGATCGCCCATGCCAACATTAAGCATATCGGCTGCGGTATCTAAGATAGATAACGGTTGGACTTGCTGTAGCTTAGAGGTTTGTGGATCTTGACCTTCGATAGGCGTATAGAGCTTATCTTGAGTCGCGGTATCGCTAATAAACTCAGTATCCATCACGCTATCGGCGTAGCTTAAGTTAAACACTCGCGTCGGGTCATCTTGGTTATCAGGGGCTTCGATATCGGCAGCGGCAACCCCATTAGCGGTGACCACGCGCGCGCGAATGACAGGATAATAGCTGACGGGTGCTTGTAGAATATTGTTAATCGCTTCGTGCTGCTCGGTTTGTACATCGAGCAAAAATATATTCGGTGCGTCCTCTGGATAAGCGTTAACGAACTGCTCATTAATGCTGTAATTCAACGTAGTAATTAGTGTTAGTACTGCTACTGATAGCGCTAACGTCACAAAGAATAGCGCTGATTGATTGCCTTTACGCGCCAGATTATGAATGGCGATACGCTGCATCCAACTGACTTTACGACGCTTAGCAATTCCCGCTAGCAGCCCTAACCAACTTCGAGCCAATAGCCAAAACACCGCGACAAAGGCAATTAGGCCAATGAGTAATTGCGCGGATAATATCCATGAGCCGACTTCATAAGCGAAGAACAGATAGAGACCGATAAACATCACCGTATACGACAGCAGTGGCAAACGTTGAAACCAAGATTGATCGGCAGCGGCTTGGCTAGCGCCTTGATTGAGTAGGGTAGCAGGGGTAGTGGTGCTCAGCTCACTGAGTCCGCGCTGGGTAATCACTATGGTCAATATAATAGCGATAAGGGCGGTTTTGACAATACTAATAGGGTTAATAGCTAGACCGATATCGGCAGGCAAGATAGCCGATAAATAGGGCTGGCCGATTTGCAATAGCCCGAGACTGAGTACGATAGCGGCGATGCTAGCGATGATCGAAGTCGTTAATAAAAGTCGATAATAACTGGCTTTAATCTGTCTAACCGGTTCACCCATCGCCATGCGAATGGCATTATTGGACTGCTGCTTAGTGACAAAAGCGGTGATAACCCCGTACATAGCGACCGCTGATAATAGCAATACCGCGATGACCAGTAACTTCAAAAACATCAGCACATTATCAGAGATACGCGAGACTTGCGTGTCCTCAGAGTCAATATCAGAAAGCCGGATATCAGGATAGCTAACTAAGGTTTGCTGTAATTGCTCATTTAATGTGGCTATGGTTTCCGCGTCACCCGCTATCTCGATACGATAACGCACACGGCTACGCTGACTTAATAGATTAGTCGACTCCAGCGCGTCCTCTTGCATTAATACATGCCCGCCAAAATCAAAGGCACTTAGCGGACGGTCAGGCTCTTTGGTCAGTATATCGCTGATAGTAAACTCAGCTTCGCCAATGTTAATAGTATCGCCAACACTAGCGTTAAGACCCTGCAGCACTTCTGGCGCGACGACTACGGTGTTAGGTTTGAGCTGTTGCCATAGAGGTTTGCCTGAAGCAGTTTGGGCTTCACCGTATAGCGGATAAGCAGGGGTGACGCCCTTGACGCGGACGAGTAAAGTTTGCTGATCGGTCACTGCCATCGAGCTAAACTGATAATCGTAAACGATTTGGTCATCAGGCAAATCTTTGACTTGTTCTATGATTTGCGCGGGCCATTCTTGATTGCTCTCTAACACTAAGTCGCCACCGACGAGCGCACGCTGATTGTCGGTGATATATCTATCGACAGATTGTTGGATAGAGTCAAGAGTCAGATAAGTGGCAAGTGATAAGGTTAGGGTAATTAAGAATAAAACCGGATAAACCCAACGTCGCCACCAGCTACGGGTGAGGGCTTTAGTGCCTAAAGTAGCAGTAAAAACTTGGCTTATGTTAGCGCTAGACGGCTTAGTCTGATCACTCTTAGCAGCATTATCCATTAACTTTTGATCCGTCTATAGTAGGTATTAAATAAAAGTACCATATGTATTTTCTACCAGTAAGGCTGATGGAAATTTTTGCAGCCTCTGTCAGCTTAGACACAGCACGCTAGAAAATTTCATCAGCCTTGCGGTCACTCTTCAAAAGCGACCCATCTATCATGCCATCATGCATAGTAATAACTCGATCCGCCATCTCGGCAAGCGCAGGATCATGAGTGACTACCACTAGCGCGGAACCCGTTTGTTGACGTAGATCTAATAATAGCTGCATCACTTGATCAGCGTTTTGCTCATCCAAGTTACCCGTAGGTTCATCAGCAAAGACAATTTTAGGTCGGGAGACCAAGGCACGCGCGACAGCAGTACGCTGCTGTTCACCGCCTGATAGTTGACTCGGTAAGCTATCACGGCGATGACCCAATCCGACGGCTTCTATTAATTCATCAACGCGCGCTTGATCGGGACGACGAGCGATATCGAGCGGGAAGGCGATATTTTCAGCGACAGTTAAAGTTGGCAATAGATGAAAGGACTGAAAGACAAAACCCATATCGCGCTGACGAATAGCCGCCAGTTTATCTTCATCAAGGCTGCTTAAGGTTTGCTCTGCCAATTTAACCGAGCCACTATTAGGATAATCGAGCGCGGCTAGTAAGCCAAGCAAAGTTGATTTGCCTGAGCCGGACTTACCCATAATCACCACGAACTCGCCAGCATTGACATGGATATCGACGTCTTTAATGATGGTGAGCGAACGTTCGCCTACCGAGACCGTTTTGGTTAAGCCAGTAGCGCGGAGCAGTACTTCTTGGTTAGAGGCAGGATTCACATTATTAGCTTTTGTTAGGCTCATTGCGCAGTCTCAGTGGTAGGCGTTTCTACAGGGGTAAGCGAGTTTGCTTGCATAGATTGCAGCATTCTATCGACTTCAGGCTTCAGCACGGGCAAGATATTATTATCAACGATGATGGTATAACCTTCTTTAGTCGGGTGAATAGCATCAGCTTGATTAAGCTCGGCTTTACCACCGACCCCGTCCAAAAAGAACGGAATCATTTTTAGGTTCATATCTTTAGCGATACGCGGATAGATAGCCGAGAAGGATTTGACGTAATCATTACCGAGATTGTCATAGATTTGCATACCGCCTAAAATGACTTCGCTACCGTTATCTTGTAGATGCTTGACCGCGGTACGAATATTTTTTTCAACAGTAGTGACATCGAGACCGCGAATCGCATCATTAGCGCCAATAGTTAATATCGTGATATCAGGTTCGGTCTGGCTCACCCAATCGAGACGATTGACTAGTCCGGTACTGGTTTCGCCACTGAGACCAGAATTGACCACGTCCACATTCTTATAGCCCATCTGCTTGAGCTTCGCTTCTAATTGCGCAGGATAATTATCTTCAGGGTCGACACCTAAGCCTTCGGTTAGTGAATCGCCAAGGGCTAAAATGGTTATAGGTTGTGACTTTTCTTCCTGATCCGTAGCACTGATACTTGCCGCTCCTTCAACCACTACAGGCTTATTAACCGTTGCCGTTTCAGTGGTTTGTGGCTCGTTAGCAGCTTCTGTTTCAGCAGGTTTTTGACAGCCACTTAGCACTAATGCTGCTGTCAATATACCGATACTCATCTTATGAATAGTTATGCTATGAACAGCTCGCTTCAGTAGGCTGAGGTTTTGATTTTTCATCATAGATATATCTCTTAATCGATCGAACCAGTGTAGCAAAATAAGACAAGCACCAGTATTACCCTAAGGTTGTTTTATTGATTTTGCCCTTAAACCTTTAAGATCAGGGTGATAAATGCGAATTTATCAAATATAAATTTACTCAAATTAGTTTCTTTAGAATTATAATTAAATAGGTAAAACTTATAAAATACTGAAGGAGTATGAGACCAAAATATTCAAAATTAGTAAATTGAATCAGCCAGTTCCTCAAGTAAATCCGTGTGAACACTAGAGGTATAAACAATAAACTCAACATTCATCTCTCTTAAGATAGCGATCATTTGTTGCGGGCCATCATGCATAATGAGAGTACGTTCGACAATCCCTTTCGAGGTTTTATAAAAAAGAGTAGCGTGGTTATGCACAATGGCAAATTTCTCTAGTTCTTTAGAAAAGACAAGAGTTCTACCCTCATCTTTTAAACGATGGTAATTTACTAAGCTATCAGAAAAATGATAATGAGCATCAAAAGGTAATTCCTTTTTAGCTACTTTAAGTATTTTTTTAGCTGAGGTTTGAGCTGATTTTTTATCAATGTAATTACTAAATTTTTGTGAGTTTTTATTTTTATAGGGTTTTTTCAAGAGCCAAAATATTAAAGTGACTATCAAATAAATGACAAGCAGTACCAAAAGCACTACGTTAAATGGCTCGAATATAACCATATATAGCAACAACAAAGTTCCTAATATACATAGCGCTAAAAATGTTTTTCTTATTTTAGACCAGTGCTTGTTTAGAAATTTCCTAAGCTTAAAGATAGGGCTAAATATGCCTTGAAACAATCTCACTCGCAAACGTAGGTTTTGAAAAATAATCATCTCTAGGAGATTTTGCTCAACTTGCTTTAAGAATGGCTCATCACATTTAGTTATGAGCTCTCTATTCATTGACTCACTCTCTAAAGAGTGAGTGGTCAGCTTTTCTTGGTTGTCCAAAGTATTATTCCTGTTAGCAATGTTTTAATAAATACTCAACTAAACCTGTTTACCATCGACCATAATCGGACGACTGACTAACCACGCAAAACCGACATTAATCACCATCAAGATCAGCATAAGTAACAGTGCTAAGTCCCAATTACCAGTTAATTCATGTAGCCAACCTGTGCCTAACGGACCAAAGAATGCTAGCAAGTAACCAACGAACTGCGCCATGCCCGATAGCTCGCTGGACTGGTTGGTGGTATAAGTGCGCAGGGAAAACAGCATCATACTGAGCGTAAAGATAGCAGAACAACCTGCTCCCATCAAACCTGACCACAGCCAAGCTAAATCAGGGGTTAGATAACTGACTCCTAACACCCCAATGACGTTGAGCACCGTAGCTAAGATCGCGAGCGCTTGAATAGGGCGGCCACGATTGACGAGCCAAGTCAAACTTAAAATAGAGAGCGGCGCCATAAATTGAAACACCGAGCCCATCTGGCCAGCAGCAACTGGAGTTAAACCCTTACTGACCCAAATAGAAGGTAAAAAGCTGGCTACAGTATAAAACAGTAATGACTGCAAGCCCATAAATACCGCTATTTGCCATGCAAAAGACGTACGCCACATCGAAATCTTTGAAGATCCTGAGGGCGGCAAAACAGCAGCTTGATGATTAGAAGAGCCCAAACTAAAACGCAAAAATACCCAAATCGCTAGGGCAAATAGTCCCAACAACGACCAACCACCGAGCGACCATTGCCAACCGACACTTTCAGATAACGGTAATACCACCCCTGCGACAATACCCGCAGACACCGTCATGGTCAGGCTAAATAGGCCAGTAATCAATGGAATATGTTGCGGAGTGCGCTGCTTGATAACGGGTGCCGCCAAGGTGTTAGCAAAGCCGATAGCCAAGGTCAGTAATAAAGTACCCGTTAAGAATCCCAGCCAAGTTGGTATGACAGTACGAATAATCATACCTGCCGTTAATAAACCAATCATCGCAATGAGCGTATTCTCAAGACCAAAGCGCTTACCAATCGTTGGTGCGATAAGCGCGCCCACTGCAAACGTTAGCATCGGCACCGCACCCAGCCAACCAATCTGCGTCTCAGAGATATTGAGCGCCTCTTGCACCACTGGTGCAATAGAGCCAAGGGCGACAATAGGCGCACGCATATTGGTCGCCAGTAATATCATGGCGCATAGTACGAGCCAAAAAGTGAAGCGCGATGAAGGCAGCTTAAACGCTGACGAGGTATCTGGGTGAGACTGTGGTGGCAAATCAGACGGCAAATGGGAGGAGGTAGACATAGCAGCACGACTATTATTAAAATGAGAAAAAGGACACGTCATTAAACAACGCCGAAGAATCGTCGCTGATAAATAACACTAAGGAAAACGCACCTAAACGGTGACTAACATTATCAATCAGAATCGCAAATCAGAACTAGACATTACTTGCACAGCGCAAGGAGTACGAGCTTGTTACCCTATAAGCTAGGGTAAACATAATGTATGGGTAGTGGCTTTATATATGAGTAATAGCCTATACGAGTATGGCTTTGAGAGATTGATTGTCGTCAATCACACATAACGTGGCTACGGCATCAGGCGCGCTGAAGCTATTATTGGCACTTTTTTCACTCACCCTTTTATGGACAACTGATCTAAAACCAACCATATAAACAGCTGATGGCACAATAAAAAATAGCGCCAGCCACTTTCAAAGTGACTAGACGCTATTATAAGAACAGATGTAAGGTAAATGCTACCAGCGTATGGTAACCAATGTGACCTTTATACAGATTTGCCTAATTGAGCAGCTCTAAGCGCGTTTTCTTGCTGCTCTGCGATGATTGAATCGCATTTGTTAGGATCGTTACCACAAAACGAGCAGTTTTCATCGCCCATCAGTTTTGCAACGCCGCCGCAAGATCCTCTAAGCGGCTTTTTTTTGACCATATAACCGATACCCATAAACACAAAGAATAGGATAAATACAGTAAAGGTAATAGCAAGCATGGGAAGTAGTTGGCTAAGCATAGAGGAGGCCTCGTTTTAAAAATAGGGCAGTCATCAGTAAAGATAACTTACTAATAGTATAGCAAATTTTTGCATTGCTCGTTGATACTAATAGGGTGTTCTTTACAGCATTACACTAGGGCATGCCCTCAATTCAACCGATAGCGATCTAAATAGGCTAAAAGTGGTTAAACATCGCCAAATATCGGCCAAACATCATCAAATAGCTAGATAATATCATCGATATGATCTGCGCTATTTTCCTTGTTTGACAGCAAGTTACCTTGCTTTTATCCTCATTTTTAAAATGAGGACACGCCCTAGAAATTTACGGTTGTTTATCAGCACGCAGGTTCATCATCGCCGGTGTCTGTACTAGTTGCCAATCATCGATACTGTCTAAACGTTCTTTGGCTAAAGAATCACTAGGCTTGATACCGTCAGCTAATATCACAAACAGCGCGGCTAGGTTTTGTTCCTTAGCGACTTTTAAGGCCTTTTCATAAGGCATCGCCGTCAGTGCCGTTGCCCAGGCATCTGCCAACGCAACCGAATCTGCAGCCACGGTGACCGAAGGAGCACCACCAACAATAGGCTTGCCAGTGGTGGGATCGATCGTGTGACTATAGTGCTTACCATTAAAGACGACCGAGTTGCGATAGTTCCCTGACGTTGCTAGATGCATCTGATTCGTCGTGTTCATCGGTTGACGGATGGCGGTAATTGTTTGGCGTTCGCTAACGGTGCTACCGTCGATAGGCGCATCAATCGCAATTTGCCACGGTTGCTGTTGGTTATTGACACCAGAGGTCGCAATTTCACCACCAATCTCGACCATATAATTACGGATTTTATAGTTGTTTTTGAGGACGTCAGCGATAACGTCAACTCCGTAGCCTTTTGCCACTGCTGAAAAATCAAGCTCGATGCCGTCTTTGGTTTTAATAAGACCGTTGTCGTTTTGCACCACGCTCTCAAAGTCTACCAAGGCTTTTGCTTGCGCGATTTCTAGCGCAGTTGGCGGGCTTTGTAGGCGCTCAACCGTCATGGTGCTACCAAATCCCCATGTCTCAATCAGTGGCATCACTGTCGGGTCAAAGGCACCGCCTGATTGTTGATAGACTTGCCTAGACGCCTCTAATACATGGCTGAAATCGGAGTCGATAGCAATCGGCGTATCTTTGCCTAATTGATTAAATTTAGAAATAGTAGAGTCCGCTTGATAAGTGGACATGCTGTCATTGATATCTTGCAAACGCTTATCAATCGCGGCTTGGATGGCAGTTTCGTCTACATCATCCGGTAGTTGATAGCTAATATGGTAGCTGGTGCCCATCGTCTCACCGCTCAGATAATTATAATCTGGCGTTTGCTGGCAAGCAGTGAGGCTCACTGTACCGATGAGACCAATGAAGCCATATAGGGCGATAGTGTTGTTTTTATTAGTAGACAAGGAATACATTAAATTTTTCATAAGCTCTTTGCTATAGCATCAGGGGTGAATGTGGCTTTAGTTAAGCGTTGCCTATTTTACACCCCTTGCCACCCATAACGCCAATAACTCTAAAATTGCAAAAGTCAGCAAGCGTGTTAATGAGTCCCTAGTATATTTATGCTTATTATTTCACTTGCGACTCACGTATTAACTTATAGAGCTTTGGCGGTGATAGGCGATTGACTCTCGTGGCCAGTTTTTCTTGTTTGCCACCAACGATGATGTATTCTTTATCGTTACTAAGCGCCTTAACGACTTGCTTGGCAAAGGCAGTTGCAGTCAGTCCTTTATTGGTCGCCTCATCCATGGTACCTTGGGCGCTACCATCTCCTGTCAGCGCGTTAATAGAAACGTTGGTTTGGATAAAGCCTGGAAATATGGTAGCAACCTCTATGCCTTGATCATGCAATTCTGCACGTAAACTGTTCGCCCACATATGCAAGGCGGCCTTGGCTGCGCCATAAGCACCGCGATATTGCGTACCGAGTAAGCCTGCCACACTTGATATCATCACGACTTTGCCGCCGCCTTGTGCGATCATATCTGGCAAAACCAATCTTGTGAGACGGGTTTGTGCAAAATAGTCTATCTCCATAATTTGCCGTTCGACCTCTTCACTGGTTTCCATAATAAGCGCGCGTTGACTGACGCCAGCATTATTAATCAGCCAGTCAATGTTCCCTGCTTGTGTGATAGCAGCGTCATAGGCTTCTTTCGCTTGCTCGGCATCACTAATATCAAAAGGCATAATGATATGTTTTTTGCTGTGTTTGCAGCTTTTTTTGACCGCTGCCAATTTTGCCTCATCACGACCACTCAAGATAATCCGAGCACCGCGTTTGGCAAAAGCAATGGCTAAGGCTTCACCGATACCGCTAGAAGCACCAGTTATCCAAATGGTTAATTCCTTTACTTTAGCTTTCATAAGAATCCTTTCTTAAATAATTGAAGTTTTTCATAGACTTTAGCCAATGATTTTTTTAGCTTAAGAATATTTCTATTTTAAAGCCACAAACTGGATACCATCATATATTAAATTCAAAAAAATAAAAAAGGCATCTAATAGGATGCCCTTAATTTCTAATACTTTTCATCACTACATAAACTCTAGAGGTATTCTCTTTAATTTACTCTAGCATTTGTATAACGATAACCTTTTGACTCTAAGCAAGCAGTCAATAATGTATTTTCTTTCTCACTATTTACGTTTGCCATACCGATATCATAGCGGCATTTTTGTAGAGCGCTGTTCACATCATTTTGTGAGACACCTGCTTTTTGCCAAGTAGGTTGGGCCATTTGTACTGAGCGATGAGACATAGGGTCAGTCGTACAACCAGAGATGAATAAAACAGAGGCAACAAAGCCCGTAAATACACCAAATTTCATATCATAACCTTGAGTTGAGAATATTATCCAAAAAACATAACTATCGATTTGAATGTTAGCAACTAACTATAGTAAATGTAAGGTTATAAAAATAAAAAAAGAGCCTCAATTGAGACTCTCTTTTATAGTATTAATTTAATCGTGTTTCTCTAACCAGTCGGCTTAACCACCAAAGTCATCAAGCATGATATTTTCGTCTTCAACACCAAGGCTATGCAACATGTCGATTACCGCCGCGTTCATCATCGGTGGCCCACACATGTAATATTCACAGTCCTCTGGGTTTGGATGATCTTTGAGATACTCTTCTAGCAAGACGTTATGGATAAAGCCAGTATAGCCATCCCAATTGTCTTCAGGAAGCGGATCAGACAAAGCCACATGCCACTCAAAGTTATCGAACTCTTCTTCTAGTTGATCATAATCTTCAACATAGAACATCTCACGAATAGAGCGTGCACCGTACCAAAAGCTAATCTTACGCTTAGTGTTTAAGCGTTTAAGCTGATCAAAGATGTGTGAGCGCATCGGTGCCATACCTGCACCACCACCCACAAAGATCATCTCAGCTTCGGTGTCTTTGGCAAAGAATTCACCATAAGGACCTGAAACCGTCACTTTATCACCAGGCTTTAAGCTAAATGTCCAAGAAGACATCTTACCTGGTGGGATACCGTCAGGGCCACGTGGCGGTGGACTAGCGATACGAATGTTAAACTTAATAAGGCCTTTTTCTTCTGGGTAGTTGGCCATTGAATAAGCACGAATAACCGGCTCATCAACTTTTGAGACATAGTTGAAGATACCGAATTTTTCCCAGTCTTCTCTATACTCTTCGGCCACATCGAAGTCTTTGTAATGTACTTCATGCGGTGGCGCTTCCAACTGTACATAACCACCAGCGCGGAAGTTAACTTCTTCGCCTTCTGGAATTTTAAGCACTAGCTCTTTAATAAAGGTGGCAACGTTATCGTTAGAGATAACTTCACATTCCCACTTTTGTACATCAAAGAATTCAGGATCAATCTCGATTTTCATGTCTTGCTTAACAGCTACCTGACAAGCCAAGCGCATGTGATTACGGATTTCACCTTGGGTAAAATAGCCTTCTTCGGTAGGCAAAATAGAACCGCCCCCTTCAATAACGCGGCAACGACACTGCGCACACGTACCACCACCACCACAGGCTGAAGATAAGAAAATACCTTCGCTCGCCAGTGTCTGTAGTAGTTTTCCGCCTGCCGGTGTCACGACGTCATTATCGGGATTGTCATTGATATGGATAGTAACATCGCCTGAACTGACCAGTCTTGAGCGCGCTGCCAAAATAATGGCAACGAGTCCCATGATGATCAAGGTAAACATAGCAACGCCACCAATCGCCGTAGCGTAATCCATGGTAGGTATCCTTAATCTATGGAGTAGGGGTGCGAAAAGACGTCATTGCGTGTTTCCTGAACCCCTACCGAATAAATGAATTAAATAGGTCAAATCGCTAAATAGGCTTTTAAGCTTAGCGGTCTAGATTGACATACCGCCGAAAGACATAAAGCCAAGTGACATCAGACCAACCGTGATAAAGGTAATACCGAGACCACGCAGCGGCGCTGGAATGTCTGAGTATTTTAATTTCTCACGGATACCAGCCAATGCAGTGATCGCCAGTGCCCAACCAAAACCTGCGCCGACGCCGTATACCATCGATTCACCAAAGTTGTAGTCACGCTCAACCATGAACAGCACGCCACCTAGGATGGCACAGTTGACAGTGATGAGCGGTAAGAATACCCCTAGCGCGTTGTAGAGACTTGGGACAAACTTATCCAAGAACATCTCTAGAATCTGTACCGTGGCAGCAATCAAACCGATATAACTGAGCAGACCTAAGAAGCTTAAGTCGATATCTGGGAAGCCTGCCCATGCCAGCGCACCATTTTTTAGAATGAACTGAAATAGTAAGTTGTTTAGCGGCACGGTAATCGCCATCACGACGACGACTGCAACCCCAAGACCAATCGCAGTGGACACTTTCTTCGATACTGCCAAAAAAGTACACATACCTAAGAAGTAGGCCAGCGCCATATTCTCAATAAAGACTGAGGTTATAAATAAACTAACATAATGTCCCATTAGTGACCGCCTCCATGTGCCATGCCTTTAGACTGCGGCTTCATTACAAATTCAGCATCTTCAACCTGTTCTGGTTTCCAAATACGAACGATGGCAATGAATAATCCAATGATAAAGAATGCTGACGGTGGCAACAGTAATAGACCGTTTGGAATATACCAACCGCCATCAGTAACAGGCTGTAGGATGGTAATACCAAACCACGTACCTGCACCTAATAGCTCGCGGATAGTCGCGACAAATAACAGCACCGCCGAGTAGCCAAGACCGTTACCGATACCGTCCAAAAAGCTGGGTACGGGTGGATTGCTCATGGCAAAGGCTTCGGCACGGCCCATAACGATACAGTTGGTGATAATCAAGCCAACGAAGACCGATAGACCTTTACTGACATCATAAGCGACGGCTTTTAGCACTTGATCGACCAAAATAACCAGTGAGGCAATGATGGTCATCTGTACAATAATACGAATACTTGACGGAATTTGCTTACGAATAATAGAGATAAAGAAGCTCGAAAACGCTGTTACCAGAGTCAACGCCACACACATCACCAACGCATTGGACATGCTGGTCGTCACCGCCAGTGCCGAACAGATACCTAATATCTGTAGGGCAATGGGGTTATTATCAAAGATAGGCGAGGTTAAAATACTTTTAGTGTCAGCCATGTTATGCCTCCTTGCCGTTTGCTACTGGTAGGGTCGCTGCCAGTTCGGTTGTCGGTTGAGCGCTCTTATTGTCCGGTGGTGTCGACTGGCTCGCTTGGGCATCAACACTGTCAAGCGTTTGACCGTTCTGTTCGCGTAGCAAATCTAGGTAAGGCTTATAACCTTGCTCACCCAACCAAAACTGAATCATGTTGCTCACACCGCGACTGGTTAGCGTTGCACCGCTGATACCGTCAACCCAGTTGTCTTTTGGATTACCCGCTTTGGTCACACCCGTTGCCACGTCACCGTTTTCGTCATACGAGTGGATACCGCTCCACATCGCGCGCCATTTTGGCTCTTCGATGCGAGCGCCAAGGCCTGGGGTTTCTTTATGCTCATAAAAACTAATACCTTTGATGGTATTCATGTCGCTCTCAAGCGTTAAGAAACCATAAATCGTACCCCATAGGCCATAGCCTTGAATCGGTAGTACCACCATCTCAGGCTTACCTGCGTCATCTTCTTTGACGTAGACTTTGGCGTATTTAGGCTTGCGACCAATACTGGCTGGATCGTTATCCCCTAAGTCATCGCTCAGTGCTTTGTTCTTGGTCGCTTGGCTAGCGTCATAATCATTACGATCAGGGATGCCCGCGGCTTTTAGCGCGTCATCCTCTACATAATTGCCTTTATTCAAGTCAATGATTTTTACTTCAAAATCTTTGAAGCGCTCAGTAACGTCGTCAGCGGTATCAGATTCAGCATCGTACATACCGGCGGCGACTAAGATGTTTTTGTTGCGGTCTAAGCGTGCGTTTTCGACTTGTGCTGGCTTTAGACCAACAGCAGCTGCTGAGACCAATACGGAACACACCAAGCATAGCGTCAATGCCACACTGATGGTTTTCGCATTATTACTTTTGGGCTTGGACATAGCGAACCCTCCGTGCTGTTTGGCGTTTGATGTTTGCTTGGGTCACAAAGTAATCAAACAATGGAGCAAATAAGTTGGCAAATAGAATGGCCAGCATGATGCCTTCTGGGAAGGCTGGGTTGACGACGCGAATCAATACGGTCATAAAGCCAATCAAGATACCATAAGCCCAGCGGCCTTTATTGGTATGCGCAGCAGAGACTGGATCGGTCGCCATAAAGACAGCACCGAATGCAAAACCACCAATTACTAAATGCCAGTAAAACGGTAGGCTCATCATCAAGTTGTCTTTAGAGCCAATCATATTAAAGACAAGGGAGGTGGCAATCAGACCAACCACACAACCTGCCATGATGCGCCATGAGGCAATACGCGTCCATAACAGAACTGCTGCACCCATTAAGATTGCTAAGGTCGATACTTCACCGATACTGCCTTGCATGTTGCCTAAGAACGCATCACCCCACGTGATGGCATTACCGTAGACATCGACGAAATCCTGAGGTACTACGCCAAGTGCCGCTAGGCCAAGTGGTGTCGCTCCTGAAAAGCCGTCAACTGCTGTCCATACTGAGTCGCCTGACATATAAGCAGGATACGCAAAGTATAGGAACGCACGACCCGATAGGGCAGGGTTAAGGAAGTTCTTACCGGTACCGCCGAAGACTTCTTTGGCCACGACCACACCAAAGATGATACCTAAGGCTACTTGCCATAATGGAATATCTGGTGGTAGACATAGTGCGAATAATACAGAGGTCACAAAGAAACCTTCGTTGACTTCGTGTCCGCGCACCACGGCAAAGATAATTTCACAGAAAATACCGACGGCAAAGGTAACGATATAGATCGGTAAGAACTGCATCGCCCCGTAGACAAAACTCGCCCAAATACTGTCTGGGTTATAGCCTGCCATACTGGTGATGATGGTACGCCAGCCTTCAGGCTGCAAGCCAAGTTGAGTAATAGCTGTCAATGCTTGATGACCGATATTGTACATACCCCAAAACATTGCTGGGAAGGTACATAGCCAGACGGTAATCATAATGCGTTTTAGATCAATCCCGTCACGCACATGTGATGAGGCGTATGTCGTTGAGTCTGGTTGACGCAAAAACGTATCAAACATCTCAAAGATGGCATAGTATTTTTCGTGTTTGCCACCTTTGGTGAAAGACGGCTCCATACGATCGAACATATTGTGTAAAAATTTCATCGTGGTTAGCCCTCCAGTTCAATGCGCGTTAAGTTATCACGCAAAATATCACCGAATTCATATTTGCCAGGAGATACGAAGGTGCATAATGCTAAATCTTCTTCGTCCAATTCAAGTGCGCCCAAGTCTACTGCCGTGATGATGTCTTCGACAATCAACGCGCGTAATAGCTGCGTTGGCAGATAGTCTTGTGGCATGACCTCTTCATAAACCCCGATAGGTACCATCGCGCGCGGTGAGCCGTTACTGGTGGTGGTAAAGTTGTATTTTTTGCGACCGAAGAACTGCGAGATGTAGATAGGCAGTTTTGAGAAACGGTTTGCACCTGGTGTAAAGAAATGGAACGCTGGGCGTTCATGACCTTCAGGCAACACGCTGATTTGATCATGGAAGCGACCAACATAGGCAATATTCGAAAATGACTGGCGACCCGATAGCACTGAACCTGAAATAATACGGTTCTCGCCATCGATCAGTTGACCTTTAGTCAAGGCAGTAATATCTGCACCGCGTTCGGTAGCGATTAGGTGTGGGTTTTTGACCGCAGGGCCTGCTAGGCTTAGCAGGCGACGCGTATATAAGCGCCCAGTGGTAAATAGCTTCCCAATCGCAATCACGTCTTGGTAGCCGATCGTCCAGACGCTCACGCCACGCATGATTGGATGCAAGAAATGAATATGCGTGCCAGCCAGACCTGCTGGATGTTTGCCAGCAAAGCTATGATACTCAGTGACATTGTTAGCCGCAGTCTTCGCAACTGGCGTCAGCTGGGCATCACCATGATGGCAGACAAAGGTCTTAGGGCTGAGCGTCGATAGTACCGCAAGTCCGTCGTTGAACGCTTGCAGTTGCTCATTGATCAGCAGCATCGGGTCAAACGCTAAGGGATTGGTATCCATCGCGGTGACAAAAATGGCGTGCGGACGGGCACCGATTTCAGGAGAACGGCTATAGGGACGCGTACGGAACGCGGTCCATTCACCAGAGGCAAGCAGTTGGGTTTCAACGACTTCAGAATCTAGGTCAGCAAGTTGCTGGGAGTCGTAGCGCTGAAATTCTACTTCTTCACCGTTTGGGTCGACCGCAATCACAAGACTTTCGAACACACGACGCTCACCGCGATTAACGGCGATGACCTTACCAGCAGCAGGGGCAGTGTAGATAACGCCGACACGTTTTTTGTCTTCAAAAACGGGCTGACCTTTAGCTACGATGTCGCCTTCTTTGACATTCATCGTGGGCTTCATGCCCACATAATCATAGCCAATGAGTGCCACATGGGCAGGTCTGTGCTCAGATATCTCGCGGGAGGGTTCACCAGTGATGGGCAAATCCAAACCTTTTTTGATGGTAATCATAAGCGAAAACTTAGTCCATAGTCTAAAACGATACCAGACGTCCTGTTTGGTATATCGGTAGCATGAACGTCACGTTTTTCATCAAAGCCCTTAATCAGCCACATCCTAAAATAGGGCGGAGACAAAGCACTTAAATGTAACGCTGGATCATAACTACTAGTAAGAGTATTAACGCTGACCTTAGACTCCTTAACAACACGTTAATGTCTTATTCGAATTACCAAAGTGGCGACTGGCTACCAAGGTGCATGGCAAAATCATCCAATCAAAGTCTATTGTCAAAGCTGGTTGCTAAAAGCAATTGCTATAAAAAAGACAGTTTTGCCATGCGATTTATTAAAATCTTAAAATTTGTAACTCAGAGTGATTGGCTCAGGGACAAGAGTGAATCAAATAAATAACTGATGAAGGCAACATACCATTCAAGCAAAAAATTCATTTAGAGTGTAATGGCGCAGGTTGACCTATCGCAGGTGACCTATTTTGAGTTCTAATATCATCCGTTCAACAACGTATCAGCCAATGATCTAAAAACATATATGGCTGTTGTTCGATTCATCCTGACCGCCATGCAACATCAACTCATTTATGAGTGAATAAAAATGTGTAGCGCATGGTTGCTATCACTTAGAAACAAATACAAATTTACCTAGGATTATACGCTAAATTGACCTAAAATTGCCAGTCAGTAATTGAATTTACCTAATGTTGCCAGTGTCTCAGAGTGCTCAAACTTATGGTTATGATTGGCAGATTTTTTCATTTGCTCACACTATTCATTTGTTCATAATATAAGGACAGAGGTTTTCAAATGAGATTTTCAAATACCGTTAGGATTCAATTTTAGACGACTCTCTGTTAGCTCACTGAGTGGGGCTTTTTATCACTGTTTAACTTTGCTGTTTATTTTTAATATTACGTTTTATAAGGAATGCTATATGTGTGCTGTCCCTGTCATTATCCCGGCTATTGATCTAAAAGATGGTAAATGTGTGCGCTTAAAACAAGGCCGTATGGAAGATGATACGGTGTTCTCGGACGATCCCGTTGCCGTAGCAGCGCGCTGGGTAAACGAGGGTGCGCGCCGATTGCATTTGGTCGATTTGAATGGTGCCTTTGATGGGGTGCCAGTACACAAGCAAGTCGTCAACGACATCGCCAAAGCTTTTCCGCAGTTGCCTATTCAGTTGGGCGGCGGTGTGCGTAATATGAACACCATCGAGCAGTATATCACTGCCGGACTAACCTATATTATTATTGGCACTAAGGCCGTTGAAGATCCTAATTTTGTGGCTGAAGCCTGCCGCGAATTTGCCGGACATATTATCGTTGGTATCGATGCCAAAGACGGCATGGTGGCGACTCATGGCTGGGCGAATGTGACGGATACCAAAGCCACTGAGCTTGCCAAACGCTTTGCTGATGTGGGCGTATCGTCAATCGTTTATACTGATATTGCCCGCGATGGCATGATGCAAGGCGTTAACGCCCCGCAAACGGTTAATTTAGCACGTGAAGGTGGCCTGCCAGTGATTGCTTCGGGCGGCGTGACCAATATGCAAGATATCGAATTGCTTAAGCCTTATGGTGATTGTATTGAAGGTATTATTACTGGCCGCGCTATCTATGAAGGCACATTGGACTTAGCGGAAGCGCAACGTTATTTAGACAGCTAATGGATTTAAACGGTCAATAATGGGCTATCTTAATTACTGTTTTTAGCCCATTTAGTTGTTCACGTTCAGATTGAGGACACTTGCTAGTTTGAAATCACAATATTACCCAAAAAAATACTGAGCAAAGGATGCTTATGGCCGCCTATTTTGACCGCCCGATGACACGCAAGTTTTTAACAGTGTGGGGCCAGCTGCTATTGCTACTAAGCCTCGTTTTTACTTTGCCCGCTTATGCTGTTGGTGAAGACATAGCTGGTGTCACGACGGCCTTGGGTATAGAGAGTACGCCAGAAGAAGTGTCTAATGAAGATGCTGCAACTTCTACAGAAGGCGAGACCTCTGTAGAAGCTGAATCGCAAAACCTCCCCCCTGCTGCCGACCCACCGGTGATTAGTGGTGAGAGCACCAACAATGCTCAAATCGAAACCACCCCCACACCCTTAAAAGACAATGACATTCGTCAACGTATCAACGGTATTTTTTCTGAAATAGAAGGGTTGCAAGCGGTCAGTGTCAGTGTTACTCAAGGCGTTGTGACTTTAGCAGGAGAAACTCCCAACGAAAAAAAGGCGCAACAAGCCATTAATTTGACCAATCGTTTGACGGATGTGGTCACCGTTGAGGATAATATCAATCGAACGCTGGATGTTCAGGATAACGTCACGACGGTTTATCAAGGGCTCAAAGCGCAAGTTAAAAACCTAGTCAAAGCGGTGCCTTTACTCTTGGTCGGCATTGTTATCTTTGGATTGGTTACATGGTTTGGTAGCTGGTTGTCCAATCGAAAAAATATGTGGCAACGGCTCACGCCCAATCCTTTCGTCGCTGAACTGCTGGCACAAACTGTCAAAGTAATCTTTATTATTTTTGGTTTGATCTTGGCATTGAGCTTGATAGGGGCAGAAACGATCCTAGGGACGCTACTTGGCGGTGCGGGTGTTATCGGTATCGCGGTTGGTTTTGCGGTCAAGGATACTATTGAGAACTATATTGCCTCGTTGATGCTGAGTATTCGTCAGCCGTTTCGCGCTCGTGATCAGATTGTCATTAACGGGCAAGAGGGTATTGTGGTGCGTTTGACATCACGTGCGACGATTCTGATGACGTTGGATGGCAATCAGCTACGTATTCCAAATGCAGAAGTCTTCAAAGGCACTATTTTAAATTACACCAAAAACCCTGAACGACGTTTTACCTTTGAGCTGGGCGTGGATGCCAATGATGATCCGCTTGCTGCCATCAAAGTAGGTATCGATGCGATATGTCAGTTAGATTTTGTTTTAGATGAACCCAAAGCGATTGCGGTCATTAATAATGTTGGCGATTCCAATATCATTCTTGAGTTTCAGGTTTGGGTGGATCAATCAGAAACGGATTTTGCCAAAGCACGCAGTATCGCCATACGTGAAACCAAACACGCCCTAGAGGATGAAGGCTTTGGTCTTCCTGAGCCTATCTATCGTTTACGCTTCAATAATGAGTTAGAAAAAGCCTTGGAGCATCTACAAGGTAATAATCGCGCTGGCCAAGCTCATGGGGCTAATGCTGATATGACGGTTACGCCGACCACACCGGAATCTATAGCTATCAATAAAGCTGATGATAGCAGTGCTGATGACAAAGACAAAAAACAAGCCAAAGCCCGTGCTAAATACATCTTACAGGGACGTAACGCTGAAGAGGTGCTAAATGCTCGTCCTGATCAGAAGTTAATGGAAAAGGTCGAACAAGAAATTGCCGAAAACTCAGATGAGACGGATTTATTGAGTAATAATAGTCCGCAAGAGTAAATGTCCAAAAAAACCTCACAACTAGGCATAAAAAATGCATGAAAACGTATAAGACAATATTATTAAAATATACGAGACATTTTTATGCAAATGAAGCATCTGATTATATTCGCCCTAGCTGGTATTGTTATCTTAATTGGTTTCAACATGTTTAATAGCAGTCGCCACGAGAGTCGGATAGCGTCGACGACCAGTAGCAGCGCCACGGCAGCAGCGCCAGATACTGCTATTAGCTCTGAAGGTAATACCGTGAGCACCAACACCGATATCGCAAGCCAGCCTCTTGGTAAGCAGCCTAAAGCCATTCTCGATAATGCCACTGCCCAAATAGAGCAAGCCGAGCAGGTCAATCAAGAGCGCGTAGAGCAGATGAGTAATGCGCAGTAGTTAAGCAGTTATCACGTATTCATCGCGCACAAAAAAAGGCTAAAGATAAACTTTAGCCTTTTTTATTACGATTGGTTTTTACTCAACGTTAGCTTTTTTTGCTAGTGCCTTTATTGTTTCGGCTACTGTTTTTTCTAGCAGGGCTTTTCTTTGGTTGATCTTTTTTCGTTTGATTCATCTCGCTAGATTGCAGCTTCGCTTTAAGATCAAAGTCTATTTGTAGCAGATCCATATTGACGCCGGCCACTTTTACTTTGACCAAATCGCCCAAGCCAAATAGCGTACCTTTATCTTTACCAATAAGTTGCTGTTGCTGCTCATCATAGACAAAGAAATCGTCACCAACATTGGAGATATGTACTAAGCCATCGATATATAAGTCAGTTAAGGTGACGAATAGACCGAAGCTAGTAACCGTCGTTACCACACCGTCGAACTCTTCACCGACGTGATCTTTCATATAATGACATTTGAGCCAAGATTCTACGTAGCGTGATGCTTTCTCAGCGCGGCGCTCAGTATCTGACGTCTGCGTGCCAGCACCCTCTAAAGAGAAGTCCATCACTGGTTGCTTAGTGTTAGTGACTTTTGCTTTAATCGCGCGATGCAGCATGAGGTCAGGATAACGGCGAATCGGCGAGGTAAAGTGGCTATACTCGTCATAAGCTAAGCCAAAGTGACCAATATTGTCAGGCGAATAATTCGCTTGCATCATTGAGCGCAGTAGCATGCTGTGGATACTGATCGCATCGGGACGGTCTTTGGTGGCTTCGATAATCCGCTGATAATCCGCTTGCGTTGGGTTTTCTTCTGGGAAGCTTAAGCCAAAGTTTTTCGCGTATTCATGGACACGCATCGACTTTTCACCATCAGGTTTGTCATGGTTACGATACAACACTGGCAGCTCATTTTTTAACGCAAAATTAGCGGCACAGGTATTGGCGAGCAGCATACACTCTTCAATAAGCTTATGCGCGTCACCACGAGTACGCGGCAAGATGGCTGCAATACCCCCTTTTTCGTTAAACTTAATATAAGTCTCAACCGTTTCAAACTCCATTGCATGACGCTCTTCACGCTTTTGCAGCAGCAGCTCATACAATTGATGTAGAGTATCGACCGATTTTTTGACCGCTTTATTACCAGTTAATGACTTAGGAATACTCGGGTCTTGTGGATCCTCAAGATAGCTATTCACTTGATTATAAGTCAAGCGTGCCTGTGAATGAATCACCCCAGGATAGAAGTCATAGCCGGTGACCTTGCCTGCGCGAGATATCTTTATATCCGCAACCATACACAGACGATCAAGATCAGGGTTCAATGAACACAGACCGTTAGACAGTACTTCAGGCAGCATCGGAATCACACGATGCGGGAAATATACCGATGTACCACGCTCATAAGCATCTTGGTCAAGCGGCGAATTTGGCGTGACATAATGACTCACATCAGCAATCGCTACCAAGACGCGGTAGTTACCACCTGAGCGTTTTTCGGCAAATACGGCATCATCAAAGTCACGCGCATCTTCACCATCAATGGTAATAAGGGGTAAATCACGCAAGTCCGTACGACCTTTTAAGTCTTTCTCAGTCGGCTCTTGATAATCATTGGCTTGTTTAAGCGCCGCTTCACTAAAATCAGACGGAATGTCATAGTTGAGCAGGGTGGTCTCGATGATTAATTCACGATCGTTATCATCAGACAGCACTTCAGTGATTTTACCCGTAGCAAACTCATGCTGATTTGGCCAGTCGATAATATCTACTTTCACTGGAGCGCCTTGCTTAGCTTCGAAAGCCTGCACATTCTCTTCAGTGACCGTAATCGGCTGATGGTTGTTAGGACTGCCAAGCTCGACACAGTAGCCGTCTTCGTCACGCGCCAATGTACCGATGAAATTATTCTGGCGACGCTCAACGACATCGACGATACGCCCTTCGGTACGACCGCGGTTGTCTGTTGAGGTACCAACTGCTTCGACGGTATCGCCATTAAAGACCCAGCGCATTTGTTTTTCATGCAAGAATAGGTCAGGCATATCACTTAGCAATACAAAGCCAAAGCCTTTTGGGTGGGCTGACACAGTACCAGTAACCACATCGTGCTGGGTCACCGTACGATAGCGATAAGGACGTCCATCACGGTTTACTTGTCCATCACGTGCCATCGCTTTGAGGCGATTACCTAAAGCATCAAATTGGTCAGGATCATCAATATTAAAGGCTTTTGCCAATTGTTGATGGGTGACTTCGCCATGCTCATTAATCGTGCTGAGTATCAGCTCGCGACTAGGGATGGGATTGTCATATTTTTTTGCCTCACTTGAGGCGTTTGGATCGTTCCAACTCATAAATTACCGTATCTATTTTTAAAATTATTAATAAGGACTATCTTAACACGAACGACGCTGCAATATCTTGCGTCAATTGTCTTATATGTATTCGATAGCGGGTGGCTGTCACCGTCAATCAGCGACAGCACTCGAGGTATCTCAAATATCGATATCAACCGTATTCGATTGGTTTGTAATCTTTTTACTGTTTAATTCTTTAGATACTTCTAGCACTGTTGTTTGATTAGACTTGTCGAGATACTTCTGGGCTTTATCCACTTCAGTGGTCAAAGTATTGACCGTCTGCTTCATATTCTCTAGCGCTTCAATTTTATAATTACTAATCATATCCATCGTGTCATAGACATTATTAAAGGCATTTTGCAGTTTATCTAGCTCGATAGTGCTATTGGTCGCTTGCTCGTGAATTTCGCCTGATTGACGTTTGAGCATCGCTGACGTTGACTCAATCAAGCTGCTAGTGGTTTTGTTTAAAGCAGTGATTTGGTCAAGGACAAGCTTTTGATTGGTCATTGCTTGTGCCACCACGACAGCCGTGCGCAGCGCCGATACCGTGGTTGTCGTTGCGCGATCCACACCCTTAATCAGCTCTAGGTTGTTTCTACGAATGGTATCAAGCGCCAGATAGCCTTGGACGTTAACGGCTAACTGGGTTAAAAAATCCGTATTCTTTTGGCGCACATAAAACAGCATTTCCTCTTTGATAACCCGCGCTTTTTCAGGGTCGGTCGCTTCTATAGCATATACTTTTTGCTCAAGTTGCTCGTCGATTTTTTTGCCCACATAGACGTATTGACGGATAGATTGCATCAACTCCCACATATTGACTTTTTCTTGCTCAATCATCGCATTGTCTTTGAGCAGCTCGTCTTTACCATTATAAAGACTGGTGACGACAGCATTGATATGCGACTGCGCTGACTCGTATTGGCGGAAGTAATCTTGTACTTTATTGCCAAAAGGTATGAGACCAAACAGCTTACGCGAACTGGTCAGCTCTTTTTTACTCGGGTCTAAATCTTCGACGATACCGCGCAGCTCAGTCAATGACTTGGCGATAGGGGAGTTGTCAAACAAGCTGTCATTCAGGCTTTTCGCAGGCAACTCTAACATACGGTTAGATATTTGCGCGGATTCACGAATTTCTTTGGTACCCAAATTATGAATAGATTGCACATTTTGCTGAAATTCAGCGCTGCGGACAGAGTTATTAAGCACGTGATCGACGAACGCATCGACCTTGGCATCAAGTTCTGGAATTTGGCTTTCATCCAACTTGACCATCTGATCGGCTTCACTTTTTTGTATTTCTTTGACCGGTTCAGGTGGCGTCAAAGAAATACTTGGCGTAGAGGCGTTTTCGGGTGGGGTCAATTCTTGCATGAAGTTTCCTATAATATCTGAGAGGAGCTGTGTCTTTTGCCAACGACGTTAATGGTCGTGGTACACAATGTTTTTATATGTTTAATAGTTTTTATTGGCATAGATTTTTTGTATAGAGATGATTGAATATAAAACTGTCCTTTAGACTACCTTGTAATCGAAAGACTGAGAAGACAGATTTTGTAAACCAAACTCAGTCTAATATAACTATGGCGCTATTTGCACCGCTATTGTTTGCATGACTAAGCTGTTTTTTACATGATTGGATAGTAAAAAACCATCAATATCCCGCAGCATATTGATGGTTAAGATTATAACTATCTATCTCAACGAACTGTCTATATTATATAGCAGTCAAATTGATTCACAGCCACCACTAACAGTCATCTAAAGAATAGATTACTTTTTCTTAGTTGGCCCAAGCAGCATACCCATTTGACGGCCTTCCATCTTGGGATACTGTTCGACGTTTGAGATATCAGCGGTATCTTCAATGATACGATCAAGTTGTTTGCGACCGATATCTTGGTGCGCCATTTCACGTCCACGGAAGCGGATGCTAATTTTAACTTTATCTTGATCTTCCAAGAAGCTGACGATTTTACGCAGTTTGACCTGATAATCGGCTTCTTCAGTGCTAGGACGTAGCTTCATCTCTTTGAGCTGAGTCTGCTTTTGGTTCTTTTTAGCTTCTTTTGCCTTTTGCTTTTGATCATAGAGGAAATGCTTATAATCCATGATTTTGCATACTGGCGGTTTGGCTTCAGGAACCAATTCGACCAAATCTAAATTGTCTTCGCGTGCCGCTTTCATCGCGGTGTCGATATCGACCACGCCCATTTGTTCGCCGTCTTCTTTAACCAGACGGACTTCTTTGGCACTGATATCTTCGTTGATGTTCAAACGGTTGGACTGTTTAATAGGTATTACTCCTCATCTGTTTTTGGGGTCTGTCGGCCTTTTTTACCAACAGCGGTCTGTACTAATGCTATAAATTCAGAAACACTCATCACGCCAAGGTTCTCACCTTCGCGAGTACGGACATTGACACTGCCCGTCTCGATTTCTTTGTCCCCTAATACTAGCATATAGGGAATACGTTCTAATGTTTTCTCTCGTATCTTAAATCCAATCTTTTCGTTACGCAAGTCGCTAATAGCACGCAAACCTGCATTTTTGAGCTCGCTGACCACGTTTTCGCAGGCATCGGCTTGTTTATCGGTAATATTCATCACAACGACTTGTTGCGGTGCGAGCCAAACTGGCATCCAACCAGCGTAGTTCTCAATTAAGATACCGATAAAGCGCTCAAATGAACCCAAGATGGCACGGTGCAACATAATAGGTACTTCGCGCTCATTTTGCTCGTTGACGAATTCCGCATCAAGACGTTCAGGCATATTTGGGTCAACCTGAATAGTACCGCACTGCCACACGCGCCCTAAACTGTCTTTTAGACTGAACTCAATTTTCGGACCATAAAACGCGCCTTCGCCGGGTAAATAATCCCAATCTAATCCTGAGCTATCAAGGGCATCAGCAAGCGCCTTTTCGGCAAAGTCCCAAGACTCATCGCTACCAACACGTTTTTCAGGACGGGTTGAGAGCT
Organism: Psychrobacter okhotskensis; assembly: GCF_013248965.1. Taxonomy (GTDB): domain Bacteria; phylum Pseudomonadota; class Gammaproteobacteria; order Pseudomonadales; family Moraxellaceae; genus Psychrobacter; species Psychrobacter okhotskensis. Next base: position 198,606 of record NZ_JABRVQ010000003.1, read on the forward strand.
TCATAATAATCTTGTCAAAGCCAAAGTCTTCATAAACAGCAAGCGTCAGCTTAATAAAATCCGCCACTTCTTGTTGAATTTGCGCTTGGGTACAGAATATATGCGCATCATCTTGCGTAAAACCACGAACGCGCATCAAACCATGCAGTGAACCTGACGGCTCATTACGATGACACGAGCCAAATTCTGCCATACGGAGTGGCAAATCACGGTAAGACTTTAAACCTTGATTAAATACCTGTACGTGACACGGACAGTTCATCGGTTTTACCGCATAATCACGGTTTTCGCTTGAAGTGGTAAACATATTGGTTGCATAGTTACCCCAATGTCCTGAGCGTTCCCATAAACTGCGATCCACAATTTGCGGGGTTTTAATTTCTTCATAACCATTATCGTACTGTACTTTACGCATATATTGCTCAAGCACTTGATAAATTGTCCAACCATTGGCATGCCAAAACACCATACCCGGCGCTTGCTCTTGCATATGAAACAGGTTCAAAGCCTTACCAATCTTACGATGGTCACGCTTTTCCGCTTCTTCGATACGCTGGATATAGGCTTTTAAATCTTTTTTATCTGCCCACGCCGTCCCATAAATACGTTGTAGCTGTTCGTTCTTAGCATCACCGCGCCAATATGCGCCAGACATTTTAGTCAGCTTGAATACCTTTAAGAATCGCGTGTTCGGCACGTGGGGGCCACGGCACATATCGACATATTCTTGATGATGATAGAGGCCAAAAGCCTCTTCACCTGGCATATCATTAATGAGCTTGAGCTTATAATCTTCGCCGCGTTCTTCAAAGATCTTAATGACTTCATCGCGAGGTGTCATTTTTTTGATGACGTCATAATCTTGCTTAATCAACGCCATCATACGTTTTTCAATGGCTTCCATATGTTCAGGGGTGAACGGCGTCTCACTATAGATGTCATAATAAAAGCCATCTTCGATAACAGGACCAATCACCATCTTCACATCGGGATAAAGCTGTTTGACCGCGTGCCCTAATAAGTGAGCGGCCGAGTGACGAATGATATCGACACCATCAGCATCTTTTGGCGTAACGATTTCTACTTTAGCATCACGGGTGATAGGATCAGAGGCATCCACCAATTGACCATCTACACGTCCTGCAACCGTCGCTTTTGCTAGGCCAGCTCCAATGCTTTGCGCCACTTCCATGACGGTTGTATTGCCTTCGAAGTTCTTTACGCTACCATCGGGTAAAGTAATCGCTACCATAATCTATTCACCTTTTTGCGTCCGTTGGCAGTGATGATTGCAACAATCAATCATATAACCGTAAGACTGCGTCAATTATATCCAACCACTGTGATATGTTGTAAGAGATAGGCATTACTTAAAAGTGCAGACATATATATCATCACGATTTATAGCCATCTAATAATCTATAATCGCATAACCATAATAGAGAGCGAGCTGCCTTTTATAATAAGGTTAAGCAGAACTACTCTTAAGTAATGTTATAAAAGCGGCCATTATAGCAAAAACCGTCTATAAACACTAGATAGCAAGGGGTTAGGTAAGCTTCTATATATAGGTGCTATTGATGTAAATATCAAGAAGGATAAATATGTATAACTAAGGACATAGCGAAGCAGGTTATCAATAAGCACCATGGCAGTAATAAGACTTTCAACTACTTAATACATTCGGCTAATTTATTATCCGCAAGTTTTCGAGCTTCTCTATTCATATTTTTACTTGGCTCAATCACACCCAACAAACACGACTTTTCCTTGTTTAAACGAATGACAACCAATTGTTGCTTGTCCTGTTCTCTCGATAAATAAAAGGCATCACCATCTAAAGGATCTATCTGAGCAGTATAAATACGATAGATAAGAGCATGGTATTTCTTTAAATTACCAACTTTCTCATATCGCCATTCAACAGTCTCACCCACACGAAAAGAGGGTAGAGGCTGATAAGATACCTTATGATGGTTATATATGAGATTTACCCCAAGTCTTAAATCACGACCTACTGCCTGCAATAAATAATTATGCTTTGAAGGACAATCTGCCTGATAAATATCTTGGTCAGTATTTAAAGTTCGACAGTCTTCTTCTTTAAGAGAGGTATAATCAGAACTCATTTTAGTAGTGGCAGTGGCAGTGGCAGTGGCTAAAAGAGTGACACCTCCAATAAGCAATAAGTCTGATCTCATAAACATCCTTAATAAGTGTTTTGGCATTATCATAAGCTTAGATTGATACAAGTATAGAATATAGCAAAAAGCTCATATGACTCTAAAACGATTAAATAAAAATAAACCACTCAAACCCCTTGACGGCCAACTGAAACCACGTATAATGCGTCCCAGTCGGAAGGGAAGGCGGATTGGAGAAGTGGTATACCACTGAACAAACTTATTAATTCGTTTAAGGGTTTAGGATAGCTATCTCGGTAGTCAACTAGAAACTTTCAAACTAAATAAAATAACTTCTTGACTTCATAAATAAAGCGTCTATAATACGCACCTCATTAAGGCAAAGCAGGAAAGCTTATATGTAAATTACATATAAATAACCTGACTAACCTGATGAAACAAATTATAAAAAAGCTTGACAATCCCAATCATTATGATAAGATAGTCGGCTCGCTAGATAGCTTAACCCGCAAGGGATTAGAGCTAAATGGTGAAAGAGACACCCTATATAATCACCTACTGGACGACAGTAGATGAACACTATTTAAAAGCATAACTAAAGAACAACTTGTGTGGATTTTTGCTGATTCAGA
>NZ_JABRVQ010000004.1 GCF_013248965.1 Psychrobacter okhotskensis
TTATATTAAGAAGCCGAAAACCATTGAAGATTTAGAGAAACAGATTCATGAGTATATGCATTATTATAATCATGAGAGAATTCAGCTTAAACTAAAAGGACTGAGCCCTGTACAATACAGAGCTCAGTACTATCTTTAATTAAACCGTCCAAGTTTCGGGGGTCAGTTCAAAGGTGCGGTTTTTTATTTGCCATGGTTTTAGTAGGGATTTGGCATGTATTTATGGTTAACCAAAAAATGACAGGCTATTATTTATAGACAGTAGGATCTTTTGATGCCGCATGATCTGTAGATGGCTGCTCTGCCGAGGTATTAAAAAAGGTCTGAGTGACGTTCTGCTTTGCTTGCTGCCAATAGTCAAACTGCTGACAAGTCGCCTCAAGATTACCTTGCCAAACGGGTATCTGCCCGCACATGGTTTTGATACGTTTTTGATTGGGGTAGGGCAAGTTTTGCGCCGCTTCGGCCGCTTCATGAGCCGCAACTCTATCATTGCATACCAAAGCAATGTCGCAACCAGCTTCAATTGCAGCTTTGACGCGCGCGCTAACATCCCCAGCTGCTTGCGCGCCTGCCATAGATAAATCATCAGAGAATAGAACGCCATCAAATTTTAGCTCATCACGGATGATGTCTTGCAGCCAAATTTTAGAGAATCCCGCTGGCTTGTTATCCACCTGTGAAAAAATCACGTGCGCTGGCATCAAGGCATCAAGCCAAGGCAGCGTTTGGGCGAACGGCTGCATGTCACTGTGCATAATCTCATCCAAACTGCGGCTGTCGATCGCTTCTGATACATGAGAATCAGGAGCGATGGCGCCGTGACCGGGGAAATGCTTACCAGTGGTTGCCATGCCAGCCGCTTTCATACCGCGCATAAACTGGGTCGCCAAAGCCGTAATGGCTTGCGGCTGCTGATGAAAGCTACGGTCACCAATCACTTGGCTAATACCGTCTGTGTCGAGTACCGGTGCGAAGCTCAGATCTATGCCCACGGCCAGCACTTCTGCTGCCATTAGATAGCCACAGTCATAAGCGCAGCTAAGCGCACGGCTAGGATCTTGATTAAATAACTCACCCAGTCGCCCCATCGCGGGCAATGGGGTAAAACCTTCACGTAATCTTGCGACGCGCCCACCTTCTTGATCAACACCGATCAAGATATCGGCGTTGTGATAGCGTATATCGTCACACAGTGCGCGCACTTGCGCGGCATCTTTGACATTTCGGCCAAACAAGATGATCCCACCAACTTGGGCTTGTTTGATTAAACTCACATCTTCAGCAGTCAGTGCGGTACTATCAATATCAATCATTAAGACGCCATACATCGCGTGATCCTTATTATGTTATATCAGTCATCTATTCTAAAGCCATTATTGCATCAATCAGCGTACAGTACGGTCTGCCTAACTGCACGCAATTCCCTTTGTAACAGAGGCAAATAGAATCGACTATTCAGTGTTATATTATGAGCTCAGCGCACCATCAATCAGGGTAAATAAGCGCAATAATCACTCACTATTATCGATATATTATGACAGCTATTGTGAGCTGCGCATAATCTACTGGTTAAATTGACCGAAATGAATGACCGATATCTGTCAAGCAGCGAGCAGCAGCCATCGCTAATAAATATGCTAGAAAGTTTGGTATGTACCGAGGTAAAGTGTAATATTGCTTATACAGATTGAGACAGTTGCACATTTATGCTCATGCTAGTATTGATTGATTTTTTGCAAGACGTTGGCAGTATTTTGTTCAACGATTAATATGATAAAGCAGTCATTTCATTAAGTAAAAATATCATTACGTAATAGCAATGCTGAAGTCTTATAGTCATTCCACTATAAAAGTATTACAGCGTTAACCTCGCTTGAAGTATCACATATACATCTACACTCGGTTGCCTTGTACTACTTTTAAATTGAATCGACTATATAAAGTATCTTTTTTGGCAGTTGTCAAATTCATAACAAGGTTAATGCAATATAAAGTGAATGCCATAAAGATGGTTTGTGAAAAGCAGCGCTGTAAGAGAATAACTAAATTTGATGCATAGGGAATGACCGAGCAAATTCTTTCGATGAAAATTAATAATACTTTTAACTTAAAATAACTAGGTAGATATGATGAAAAAACAACCAGCACAGTGGTTACTCAGTGCAGCGTCAGTGGGCATCGCCGGTCTTATTCTTACTCAGAGCTACGGTACCGCAGTGGCAGATACCAACACTGAAGGTTTCGTCCAGACACCTGAACAAAAAGTCACTACTCGTCAGGTCGCCGCCTTGCTTGATCGCAGCCATTATCTCAATCAGTCTCTCGATAGCAAAACAGGCAGCGAAATTCTGTCTATGTATATTGATAGCCTTGATCCAAACCATACTTTGTTTTTGCAATCTGATGTTGATGAGCTAAAGAAAAAATATGCCGCCGAGTTCGGTGATCGCCTCAAACGTGGTGATTTGTCTGCAGGGGTAGAGGTATTCGAGCGCTATCGTAAACGCTCAAACGAATATTTTGCCATGGCAAGCAAAATGCTAAAGACGGATCTGGATTTGACCAGCGATGAGACCATCGTCCTTGACCGCGAAAAGCTTAGCCATTTTAAGACCAAAAAAGAACAGCGTGATTATTGGGCGCGTCAGCTGAAGTTTCAGCTGATGAGTATCACTTTGGGTCAAGAAGATGAAAAAGCCAAAGAGCAAGTTTTCTTAAATAATCCAGACATCACTCGTGGTCAGGATTTGATCCGTAATGATGAGCGCACGCCCAGTGAGATTTTGCTCAATCGTTTGTCACGTCAACAAGAGCAGTTTAAGCGTCTCAAAGATGACGAAATCATGGAGACTATCTTAAACACAGCGATGCTGACTTATGATCCGCACAGCAATTATTATGCACCTATTCAAGCGACAGAGTTGCAGATTCAATCCAGTCTACAGTTAGAAGGCATTGGTGTTTCTATCCGGCCAGATCGTAAAAACCCAGACTATACACGCATCGTGACCTTGGTAGATGGTGGGCCAGCGGCAAAAACGGGACAGATTAAGCCCAATGACTTGATTGTTGGTATCGCCAAAGACGGCAAAAACATGACCGATGTAGTCGGTTGGTCGACGCGTGAAATCGTCAGTCTCATTCGTGGTAAGCGCGGTACTTCAGTCACGCTCAAGCTACGTCAGGCCAGCGCACCAGAAGCCAGCGCCCGTACCGTCACTGTGGTGCGCGATATTATTCAGCAAGAAGAATCAGGCGTTACCCAGCGCGTCGTAGAAGTACAGCGTCCGAATATCGATAAAACACCCAAGCGTATTGGCGTCCTTGAGATACCAAGCTTTTATTTGAACTATCAGGCGCGCCGTAACGGTGAAGATTATCGTAGTGTCAGTATCGATACCGAAAAAGCGCTCAAAGAATTGAATAAAGAAAACATCGATGGCCTCGTGGTTGATTTACGCAACAACCCTGGTGGCTCGTTAGATGAAGTGGCCAAAATGCTCGGCTTCTTTATTAAGAGTGGTCCACTGGTCCAAATCCGTGACAATCGCGGCAACATCCAAGTGTACCGTGACGACGATGGTGGCGAACAACTCTATGACGGCAAGATGGTGGTCATTACTAACTTAGCGTCTGCCTCTGCAAGTGAGATTTTTGCTGCCGCCATTCAAGATTATGGCCGTGGTTTAGTGGTCGGCAGTACCACAACTGGCAAAGGCTCTGCCCAGATTCAGCTGGACAATTTAGCCTTGGGTTCAGCGACCTTAACCCAACGTAAATTCTATCGTATCACCGGCGGCAGTACGCAGAATAAAGGCGTAGTCCCCGATGTCGAATTGGTTAATATCTATGACGATGCTACCTTTGGCGAGCGGGCACAGAAAAAAGCGCTGCCTTGGGATACCATCAAAACCGCGCCTTATAAGCCTGAAGGTAAATTCACTAGCGATACGTTAGCGACGCTGAACCAGCAGTCTACAATTCGTCAGCAAAAGGATCCACAGTTTATTTACTTATCTGCGTTAAATGACATTCGCGATATGGATGATGAGAAAAAGCCTGTCAATCTCGATATCAATAGCCGCCGTGCCAAAATGCAGCTGATCGAAAAGCGTTCATTAGAAGCGGAGAATAAACGCCTCATCGCTACAGGTGAGCGTCCGTATGCCAACTGGAATACTTATCAGGCGGCGATGGATGCGAAGTTTGAAGAGCGTAGTCAAATGAAAGCCAATGAGCGTCCAGAGCTACCTGAAGACGAAGCTTTTATCAATGAAGCGGCTTATATTATGCTCAGCGCTGATTCAAAAGCAACGGTTAGCCCTGAAGAGAGTCTATAGTAGCCGTATATGAGCGAACCATAAAAGCAGTCATATAAACAACCATGTAAGCATATGCTTACATGGATTGACGCTTCGACCTCTTACTAACCTTGGGTCAATCTGCGATTATAACTGTACGGCACGATTGAACGAAACAGTTCATTGATACTAGGGATTGGTATCTTAAAGATCGCATCAGGGATAGATGGTTTGCTAATTAGGGATAATAAGGCTGGATGCCTGCTAGTTATAGGATGCCTCGGGATTAGGTATCATGTAGCGTTAACATGGATGGTTGGTGATAAAAGCCGCATAGCGCTCGTCGTTATGCGGCTTTGTTACGTTTGGGATAAAGTATTTTTATAGATAAGCCGTAAAACATAAAAAAAGGCCAGTAGACGTATCTACTGACCTTTTACAATAAACGACAAGCTTCATCGTACTCGCTTATCGTTTAAATGTTTTCTAATACTCAAATAGAGATTAGTGCTCAACACCGCCTGCGCCATGGACATGGCCGTGGTTTAGTTCGTCTTCAGTCGCTGCACGTACTTCTTGAATTTCAACATCAAATGTCAAACGCTTACCAGCTAGTGGATGGTTGGCATCAACGACCACTTCGTCATCATTTACTTCAGTAACCGTCACCAACATTACTTGGCCACCGGCTTCTGACTGGAATTGCATACCAGGCTGGATGTCATCAACGCCTTGGAAGTTATCGCGTGGCACATGCTGTACCGCTTGTTCTTGGTATTCGCCGTAGCCATCAGCAGGCTCAACGACAGCGTTTACTGTTTCGCCAGCAGATTTGCCTTCTAGTTGTTTTTCTAGGCCTGGGATGATGTTGCTGTGACCATGTAGATAAGCAAGTGGCTGACCTTCTGGTGATTGGTCAAGCACGTTGCCTTCGTCGTCTTTTAGTGTGTAATTGAATTTGACGGCAGTGTCTTTTGCGATAGTAGTCATAAATTATCCTAAATATATCTGTGTAAAAAATTAAATACGGTTGCAATAAACCTAAAAAAGCCAATCGGCAAGCCAGATAGCCACGTCATTAGTCAATTATCATCAGTTTATTAAAGTAACTTTAGCAGTTAGCATCTTTAATTGCGATGGCTCACATAACTTTCAAGGGAAAAGTGATAAAAAATGCAAATTAATATCATAATTTATGAAAATAAACGTTGTTTTCTATCATTTACAGAGTAGCGTGCTTGTTTTTTCTGGTTTGCCCGTTGCGTTTTCGGTTAAGGACTTCTACCATAACGATAAAAATAAAGATGAGAAAGACGATGAATTCATTTACCAATAAAGCTGATATCAATAGTTCTAACACCGACACTCCCAATAATAAGTCAATAAGTACGACTTCAATCAGTGAGAATGCTGAAATCGTAGCCGATAGCAGTTATCGATTCGATTTTGAGCGTTTTTATGAGCACTTAGTAGATGTGTCGCTTACCTTTACAGCAAACGTAGACTCACCAAAGCTGTGGTTGCCAGCATGGATACCGGGTAGCTATCTGATGCGCGAGTTTGCCCGCAATATTACCGCAGTACATTACCAAATCACTGACGACAATAATAAGAGCGTTGAGATACAGCGCGCGGTAAAGACAGACAAAAATACCTGGCAATTACCAAAAGTTAAAGCAGGGCAGACCGTAGACGTCCATTATGAAGTCTACTGTTATGACTTGTCTGTGCGCACCGCCTACGTCGATCAGCAGCGCTTATATGGGAACTTTACTTCTTTAGCGCTAGCGGTAGATGGGCAAGAGCAGACGCCTATACAAGTAAGCTTGATAGTGCCAGCCACATTCTTGGCGGATAAACAAGAAAGCCGTGTGCTCTTAGCTTGTGGTCTTGAATCTACCCATTTACGACTTGATGGGCAGCAGTGCTTTGCACTACAGGCAAACAGCTATCACGAGCTGATTGATTATCCTTTTGAAATCGCTGAACAGGATAAATTTGACTTTATTGTCCAAGACCATGCGCATCAGACCCTACCTCACCGTTTTTATCTGTCGGGTAAGCATAATGCCAATATGGGTAGGATACAGCAAGACGTCACCCACATTTGTCAGACGTATCTAGATTGGCTGGGTGATGCACCCTTCAACGACTATACGTTTATGACTTTTGCCAGTGGGCAAGACTACGGAGGTCTTGAACACATCAATTCGACCAGCCTGATTACCCCGCGTCGCGACTTGCCCAGTATTGACGAACCCAAAGTACCCAGCAGCGATTATCAGCGTTTTTTAGGCTTGTGCAGCCACGAGTACTTTCATGCGTGGTGGGTCAAAACCGTACGCCCCGATGTCATGTTGGATGTAGATTTGCGCCGCGAAGCTTTTACACCGCTGCTTTGGGTATTTGAAGGTTTTACTTCTTATATTGATGATTTTATGTTGCAAGCGTCAGGGGTGATTGATAAACCAAGTTATCTCAAATTACTGGCTGAACAAATCAATCGCTACTATCAAACGCCTGGACGCGCCTATCAAAGTGTCGCTGAGTCGAGTTTTGATGCATGGATTAAATTATATCGTAATGATGAAAACACAGGTAATGCTGGGATCAGTTACTACAATAAAGGCGCATTGGTGGCGCTTTGTTTAGATTTAACTTTACTCGAAAAGAGCAACGGTCGTTATCGGTTATTTGATGTGGTCAAGGCTTTTTATAACCAAGCAACGCAGAATGACAATAGACGGATTGGTATCAGCAGTGCCGATATGGGCAAAGTTGTCGGGCAATTTATGGCGCTTACTGACTGGCAAGAGTTTGAGCGCCGCTATGTCAATGGGGTGGAAGAATTACCCATTGAAGCATTATTAACGGCAAACGGCATAAAAATACATGTTAATAGCAAAGAAACTGCCGATAAGCATGTGCCTTGGGGTATGCGCTGTAGTGAGACGCCAGCTGGACTGAAGGTCAATCGCGTGACGCGTGACAGTGTGGCTGCCAACGCTGGTATATCGGCGCATGATGTCATCATCGCTATTGACGGTATCAAGGCAGACACCAAGCAATTAGCGTCGCTTATTAAAGCAGAGCGTGAGGTTGAATGTTACCTGTTTCGTCGCGATGAGTTGATGTGCGTCAGCGTACTACCTAAAGCGGTGCTTAATAGTGCAAAACAGCAGAGCATAGACGACAAAACCTTTCCGCACAAAGTAAGCTTGTACTTAGCAAAGACAGAGTCAGTATCAGACGATAGTAGTGACCATTCAACCGTACAGCCAAGCTGGCAGGTATGGCTTGATGTCATGGCACGTCAACAAGCGTAAATAGAGCAGTTTTAACATACTTAGAACCGTAGCTATGATTCAATATGTCCGAGTAAAAACAAAAACCCCTGCTAAGCATTTATGATTAGAAGGGGTTTGATGTGATAGCTTGTACATTTATCGGTACCGATTGAACCATATTCAATTTAGATAGCAGGTTGCTCAGCAGGTGCTTTAGTGGATGCCTCATTTTTAACAGTAGCGTCATTGCCAACAGTATCGTTACTAACAGCGTTGTTATTAACCTCGGCGGTTTTGTTAGCGGCAATCCAGTTTTGCATGCGTTCAATTTCAGACTGCTGGGCATCGATGATATCTTGAGCCAATTTGCGCATCTCGGCATCAGTACCGTACTTGAGCTGTATTTTTGCCATGTCTACAGCGCCCATGTGATGGGGCAACATACCTCGTGCAAACGCCATATCAGGGACAGGGTCAGCGATACCTAGCATCATGTCATCATGCATTGCATCCATGCTCTTGGCATAAGCTTGCTGCATCGCTTGAGTATTAGGCTTGGGTTTAGCTGCATCGGGATGGCCAGCGAGCCATTTATTCATAATGTCTATTTCAGCTTGCTGCGCCGTTATGATTTCTTGCGCCAGCTCTCGCATGGCGGCGTCAGTACCATACTTTAGCTCGATTTTTGCCATGTCTAGGGCGCCGCGATGATGTCCCAGCATACCTTTCGCAAAGGCAGTATCAGCATCGTTATAGACCATGCCGATCATCATCTCATCATGCATTCTCGTCATTGACTTGGTGTAGTCTTGGAGGATATCCGTCATTTGCATCTCATCCGCCATTGCATCGCCACCTGTCATATCGTGACCTGCGTGAGCATCCATGTCCATGCCTTCATGATTCGCAGGCATCTCAGTCGATGGTGTCGCCACTTTTTCTGTAGGCATCCCCTCATCGTTCTCGGTTGCTGGCTGACAAGCGCTCAGTATAAGTGCCGCAGCAATGCTGGTGGCGAACAAGGCGAAACGACGCGAAGGAATCATGACATATCCTTAAAAGAGATAAGAGGAACAATAAATAGAGGCAAAGTCAAAGTACGCCACTAATATGGCACTAAGGCAGTGAAGTGCTGAATCTTAGCAGATAAACCTTACCAGTTCGAGACGCTATGTTTAACAGGTCGTAATATATTTGCTCGATTTCATGACTGAGCTCTCTCAAGCAGATACGTGTGTCGATTTATCCATTATCTTATTTATATTATCTGTTGTTGCTATCTATACTCGAACACGTGATAGTTGGTAGATATTATTCATAAAAGTGATAATTAATGTTAGGGTCTGTTGAACATTCAAATATTAGGACTGCTGATCGCTAAAATCGCATCAAACCTTTTATCAAATCAGGCGTAAACCGACGATAATGTCGAGACCTTAGCTAGGTTTACAACAATGTTTGGGGTGATTTTAGTATCAGCCTTTCAGGGCAGGGCTATTTTTTACCAATACATGGCGAAATTGTCTAACCTAGAACGACTAGTCGTCAAAAATTTCACTGCGTATTGTCTAAAAAATAGACGCTGCCAGTACCACATTTGAATGTTCAACAGACCCTCATAATACCGACATCAAAATGATGTTAGGTTCGATTAATTATGAACACCCAATTCTCGCAGTTTTGCACTGTCTAAATGGATACGCACAAACTCACCAACTGCCAGTTCTCCCAATTCAAAGCCTGCCACTGACCAACGAATAAGACGCAGACAAGGCAAGCCAACATGCGCCGTCATGCGTCTGACTTGACGATTCTTACCCTCATAAATCGTCAGCATCAACCATGATGTGGGTATGCTTTTACGCTCACGAATAGGCGGGTCACGTTGCCAAAGTGGCATCGGTAAATCCTCTTCACTAAGCTGTTTGATGTCGGCAGGCAGAGTTTTACCATCTTTAAGAATCACGCCTTGTCGAAGCTTATCACGTTGCTCGGCAGTAGGAGTACCTTCAACTTGTACTAAATAAGTCTTACCTTGTTTACGTCCAGCATTGGCTTTTGGTGGATGAGTAATGGCTTTATTAACCCTGCCATCACTCGTCAAAATCAGTAACCCTTCAGATATCGCATCTAATCTGCCAGCAACGCGCAAAGACTTATCCGTGAAATATTCCGATAGGGTGGTGTGGTCGTTGTTGCTGTCATCACGGAACTGACTTTGCACACCGTAAGGCTTATTAAACAGAATGAGACTGGTGGTCGACATAAAATAGCATTTCCTAAATAAAGATATTGATAAAGCATGAAAGGTAAGAATTAGACCGATTATGAAGCGGCTGATAACTTAATTAACGTTATTGTAATCAAAAAAGAACACACAACAAATAATGTATTAACTTATCAGCCATAGCCTATGAAGGTGCGCTTTTATGTCTACAGTAAAACCATGTTATAATAGTGGTATTTATAATATTGATACTTGCACATGAGTTATGCGCTAGAAAAATTGTTGCGCAGCCCTTTATCTTAGTACAATGATTAGGATAGCACATCAGATTTGTACAGTTACCTAGGCTTGTAAATTATCAATAATTATTAAGTTTATATAAAGTATTTTTGTTATTTTACTTATTTTCATAATTTTTTTGCTGATGTTATTGTTAACTGGCTTTTCTTTTCATTGCTCAGTCTATGGCTATTATTAAAATTTTTTTCAATTTTTTATGTTAAAGCATTGAGTGCCATAATGTGAGTTCAGAATGGATTTGCAAAATGCCCACATTTAAGAGCCGTAAATATAAGATCGTAAGTACTTGATTTTTTCTCGCTTAGCTAAAGACGTGAATTACGTATAACTATAACCACGCATAACCATAATAAAGTAGCGCAAGCATAACGGATCGCCTAGAGTACCAATGAAACTTGCGACATCCAACATACAACCAAGGAGTTTTATCCATGTCATATGATAAGGTTATCGTACCTAGAGACGGCGAAAAAGTAACCGTCAACGCTGATTTATCGTTGAATGTCCCCAATCATCCCATTATTCCCTTCATTGAAGGCGATGGAATTGGGGTAGATATCACTCCGGTCATGGTCAAGGTGGTTGATGCTGCAGTTGATAAAGCTTACCATGGCAAAAAGTCCATCATTTGGATGGAAGCGTATTTGGGCGAAAAAGCGGCCAAAATCTATGATGGTGACTACCTGCCAAGCGAAACGCTAGAGATCTTAAAAGATTACGTGATCAGTATCAAAGGGCCATTAACCACGCCAGTAGGCGGCGGCTTCCGCTCATTAAACGTCGCTGTGCGTCAAGAGCTTGACCTCTATGTATGCCAACGTCCCGTTCGCTGGTTTGAAGGCGTGCCAAGCCCCGTGCAGCATCCTGAGCTGACGGATATGGTGATATTCCGCGAAAACTCAGAAGATATCTATGCCGGTATCGAGTGGAAAGCGGGCAGTGATGACGCTAAGAAAATCATCAAGTTCTTAAAAGAAGAGATGGGCGTGACGAAGATTCGTTTCGACGATGACTGCGGCATTGGCATCAAACCTGTATCCAAAGAAGGCTCGCAGCGTCTAGTGCGTAAAGCCATTCAACACGCTATCGATAACGATTTGCCGAGTGTGACTTTAGTGCACAAAGGCAATATCATGAAGTTCACCGAAGGCGCGTTTAAAGACTGGGGCTATGAATTAGCCGCAGAGCGCTTCGATGCAGAGTTGTTAGATGGTGGCCCTTGGATGACGATGAAAAACCCAAAAACGGGTAATGACATCATTATCAAAGACGTCATTGCTGATGCCTTTTTGCAGCAAATTCTGATGCGTCCTGCCGATTATTCTGTCGTCGCCACGCTTAACCTAAACGGTGATTACATCTCTGATGCCCTAGCGGCTGAAGTGGGCGGTATCGGTATTGCACCGGGTGCCAACAAAGGCGGCGCAATCGCTGTCTATGAAGCGACTCATGGTACTGCGCCTAAATATGCTGGTCAGAACAAAGTAAACCCCGGCTCGTTGATTCTATCGGCTGAGATGATGTTACGTGACATGGGCTGGACAGAAGCCGCTGACCTCATTATCAATGGTATTCAAGGCGCTATCGCTAATAAAACGGTCACTTATGACTTTGAGCGTTTGATGCCTGATGCTATTTTGCTCAGCACTTCTGAGTTTGGTAAAGCAATCATTAAGCACATGGATGCCTAGTCATCGCTTTATGATGAGCTAAAAGCAATTTAATATAAGCTGTTGAAAAAGCCATTTACAATCATGTAGGTGATTTTTTTATGCTGATGTTATAACTATGGTCAAGGAATTTTAGAATCGCTACGATACTGCTGATATCAATTTTTTGTCCCCTCTGTCTGCACAGACCCTATATAAGCACTATTACCTTTTTATCTACAGACAATAAAAAACACCCCACAACTCTATAGAGCTGCGGGGTGTTTTATTGTTTTTAACTGACGCTAGCTGCAAAAGTATAAAGAAGTAACGTTACTTAAGGCTAGCCAGTTAAATCTATTACAACGATGCCAACGCTTCATTGAATAAGGTGCTTGGACGCATGACTTTTTCAGCCAATGCTTCATCTGCGAAGTAGTAGCCTTTGATGTCTACCGCTTTGCCTTGAGCATCATTAAACTGTTTAATAATGGCGTCTTCATTGCTCTCAAGCTTTTGCGCTAGCGGGGCGAATTGCGCTTTAAGATCTGCATCTTGGTCTTGTGTGGCCAGCTCCTGAGCCCAGTACATCGCCAGATAGAAATGGCTACCACGGTTATCTAACTCACCGGTTTTACGTGACGGTGATTTGTCATTTAGCAGCAACGTTTCAGTGGCTCTATCGAGCGTATCTGCTAAGATTTGCGCTTTAGCATTGTCATCGTTTTTGGCCAAATGCTCCAATGACTCCGTCAAGGCTAAAAATTCACCCAATGAATCCCAACGTAGATGGTTTTCTTCTACCAGCTGCTCAACGTGCTTGGGTGCAGAACCACCAGCGCCAGTTTCGAACAAACCGCCGCCTTTCATTAATGGTACGACTGATAGCATCTTAGCACTGGTTCCTAACTCGAGAATTGGGAATAAGTCAGTGAGATAATCTCGTAGAATATTACCTGTGGCAGAGATAGTATCCAGACCGCGAGCGACGCGCTCTAAGGTATAACGCATGGCGCGCACCTGTGACATGATTTCAATGTGCAGACCGTCAGTATCATGGTCTTTCAAATACATGTTAACTTTTTTGATTAGCTCGTTCTCGTGCGGACGGTACGGGTCTAACCAAAAGATGACGGGAGTATCTGACTCACGCGCACGGCGAACGGCAAGTTTCACCCAATCTTGGATAGGCTCATCTTTGACTTGACACATGCGCCAGATATCGCCTTTTTCTACATCTTTTTCAAGCAATACTTCATCGGTATCAATATCTACAATACGGGCGATACCGGTAGCGCTAGACTCAAAGGTTTTGTCATGTGAGCCATATTCTTCTGCTTTTTGTGCCATGAGGCCTACGTTAGGAACCGTACCCATGGTGGTTGGATCAAAGTTACCATGCCATTTGCAGAAGTTGATCATTTCTTGATAAATACGGGCGAAGGTAGACTCTGGCATGACGGCTTTACAATCATATAGTTTGCCATCAGCGCCCCACATTTTACCACCGTTACGAATCATCGCAGGCATTGACGCATCGACAATAATGTCACTTGGCGAATGGAAGTTGGTGATACCTTTTGAAGAGTCAACCATCGCTAGACGTGGGCGATGCTCTTGGCAGGCATGCAAGTCTTGCTCGATCTCTTCACGTTTAGAGGATGGCAGAGTAGAGATTTTGTCGTATAGATCAGCCATACCATTGTTGACGTTAATGCCTAATTCATCAAAAAAAGCACCGTGCTTGTCAAATGCATCTTTATAATAAATTCTAACCGCATGTCCAAACACGATAGGGTGCGAAACCTTCATCATAGTGGCTTTTACGTGCAGTGAAAACAAGATACCAGCTTCGCGGCAGTCTTCCATTTCTTGCTCATAAAACTCTAGTAGCGATTTTTTGCTCATGACCATCAGGTCAATGACTTCTTTATCAAGCAACGCAATTTTTGGCTTCAATACTTTCGTTGTACCATCCTCAAGTAACAGCTCCATACGCACGTTACGGGCTTTATCTAAAGTTATCGATTGTTCGCCATCATAAAAATCACCGCTGTGCATGTGTGATACGTGGGTACTTGACCATTGCTTCCACTCGCCCATAGAATGCGGATGCTTGCGCGCAAAGTTCTTAACGGCTTTCGGCGCACGGCGATCTGAGTTGCCTTCGCGCAGTACAGGGTTGACCGAACTGCCTAGACTTTTACCATAGCGCTGACGAATTTCTTGTTCTTCGTCGGTTTTTGGATCTTCTGGAAAGTCAGGGATAGCAAAGCCTTTGCTTTGTAGTTCTTTGATACAGGCTTTTAGCTGCTGAACAGAAGCACTGATATTTGGCAGTTTGATAATGTTGGTGTCAGGATCTTGCGTCAATCGACCAAGCTCAGCTAGATTATTAGGAACGCGCTGCTCTTCACTTAAATACTCTGGAAATTCAGCCAACACACGCGCGGCAACAGAGATATCAGTGGTTTCCACCTCAACCCCTGCGGTTTGGGTAAAGGCTTTGACAATAGGTAAGAAGGACAAGGTTGCTAGCGCTGGGGCTTCATCAGTTTTTGTATAAATAATTTTTGACATTATAGTAGTGTATCCCTTTAGGCTGTAGTTAATATTAATGCTTAAATCAATGGGTGCTTCTATAGAGACTCTCTGCGATAGTGGGCCATGCTTGGAGCAAATGTAACATGAGTAATCTTTTGGAGAGCCTCAAGGCAACTTAAAAATTTCTGTCGCTAACTGTGGTGAATCAAAACTAAAAATAGTACGTTGAGACAGTATTGTGATTCTCTACACAAAACTGGCTGACTAACAGCAGATTATAGTTGACCCACTATAGATCCAAGGCGATGTCAATCTCGCATAATGAACCAATTGTACTATTTTTATTCATATCTCATGTATACAAATTATATTAAGCTAATAATAGCCTTATTCTACCAGTCATGAGCTTTGATATCATCTTTTCTATACAATTACCGTTCTTTAAACCCTGTTTTTTGAGTCATCAGGTAACAGCAATTAATAGATATATCGTTCACCCTATCATTCATAAAAATAGTGTGCTCATTAGCTGAAAGCGCTCAATTAAAAATAGTACGGCTAGTTTCGTAAAGTCATCTACATTCGTGTGGCTGGCTTTTTTTATGCTATTTTGATATTAAGGCGTGCTACGTAATTTTCAAGAAATATGGCTATTTTTGCAAATTGTGACAGCAAAAGCGCTGATATTTGGTAGGCTAAACCCTTAAGAAAAAACAGTGTGGGTACTATGACTTTACAATATGCGCTACTCAGTGATACCAGTTGGCAGAGCCAAGCACAGTGGCAAGCGCCAGATACTCCTTTTATGTCATTTGATTTTTGGCAAGCGCTTAGTGATACTGGCGCAATTGGTGAGCGAGCAGGCTGGCTACCTATTTATATCTTGGTACATCGGGTAGAGGGTACTCAGAATGATGCCGTAGCAGAATCGGCTAAGTTGACAGAGGCAGCACCGGCAGACATAACGCATCCGGTAGCCGTCATGCCCGTGTTCATAAAAGGTCATCATCAAGGTGAGTTTGTATTTGACCATTCGTGGGCACAAGCTTATGCTCAATACGGTCTCGATTATTACCCACGTCTGGTGACAAGTGTCCCTTACACCCCGATTACCGGACAGCGCTTGTGGTTAGCAGAAGGCGAGAGCTTAACTGCAGACATTATAAAGACGGCGATTGCTGGCGTTGATGATGTCGCCCAGCAAGTAGGCGCGTCGGGCTGGCATGGATTGTTTGTCACAGATGAGCTGTCCTCGCTTGCTATCAACTCTATGCCGACTAAGATTGATATAGAAAAAGCGCTCGCCGCCCAAAAGAATGACTTAGCGAGCAAGCCTATCGCTACGCCTACTACCACTATCATTGAAATGCCGATACTTGAGCGTCAAGGTTGTCAGTTTTTATGGCAAAATAAAAATCTTAGCCAAGACAGCCAGCTGTTTATGGATTTTGAAGGATTCTTGGCGACATTAAAAGCCAAAAAACGCAAGACTATTCGGGCTGAGCGTCGCAAGGTCGGCGAGCAAGGCATTAGCTGTCAGCGTAAGTGTGGTAACGACATCACGGATGAAGACTGGCAAGCGTTCTATCATTGTTATGTGATGACTTATGCGGTACGTGGGCAAAAGCCATATTTGACCCTTGATTTTTTTATGGCGCTAGCCGACAGCATGCCTGAGCACATCATGTTGGCGCAAGCCATGGATGCCGATGGTGAAATCATCGCGAGTAGCTTATTCTTATACGATAAAGCGGACAGCGATAATGTTGATGATAATGCTACCTTGTACGGCCGCTATTGGGGCGCGCTTGGTGAGTATGATAGCTTGCACTTTGAGCTTTGTTATTATCAAGGGCTTGAGTTTGCTATCGAGCAAGGCTTAAGGTATTTTGATCCGGGCACGCAAGGGGAGCATAAGCTGGTTCGCGGTTTTATTCCAACGACCACTCACTCTATCCACCGTATTTATGATGTGCGCTTTGTGCCAGCGATTAGCGATTTTTGTGCAAAAGATAGCTTGCATATGGCGCAATATCGTCAGCAGGCCCATGAGGCATTGCCATTTAATGCCGATAATATGCCAGACTTTGATATCAATCGTTAATCCTCGATTTTACGAATATTGACTATTATTAATAGCTGCTTTTATCAATGTCGCTTTATTCACAGACACTCGCAGCCGTTTACTTTTTAAATTCTCACTATTAGCCGTCAACTATGCCCAGTAATCTTTTTGCTAGTCCTGCCACTTTTACCCCGCCCTCTGAGCTGGTATCTTGGCTTAATGCCGAAGGCTCTCTGACTGCGATGTTGGAACAAAGAGCAGGGCAACCATTACGAGTAGAACGCAGTTTTGAGGGCTTTCGAGCGCTAACATTGCAACAAAAACGACAATTAGGACTGCAAGGTTCAGCGCTAAATCGTCCGATGCTGGCGTGGGTACGCGAGGCGCAGCTATATGGTAATGATGAGCAACCATGGGTCGAGGCACAGAGTATCTTTCCGTTACCCAGTCTCAAAGGGCGCGCCCGTCGTCTGCAACAGTTAAAAGGCACGCCCATCGGATATGTGTTGTTTAAGCGCAGTCGTACTTTGCCCAATCAGCGCTTTATCCAACACACGGGCGCAGGCTGGCAACGACAAACACGTTATGATTGGTATGGGCGCACGCTACTGATTAGCGAAACGTTTTTAGCTTCATTTTTAAAATGAGCACGCGCTACTATATAAGTTAGGATATTAATAAAAATATTGTTTTAACCGTATGGGTGAGCCGCCAGTAAATACTTTATTTTATTGGCTATTTATCTGCGTGATATCGCCATTTAAACTGCTCAGCTTGCTGTGAGGTTTTTTTGCGCTCGCAGTACAAATTTTCATGTTACACTTAATCTTTAGCGATGATATCGATGCATTTATATGTCGAATTTATTGCCTATAATGGACGAGTTAATAACAAGGCCAATTGCCTTTGCTTGCCTATTTTACCTCCTTTTACTACTCGCTTCTTTTTCATAAACACTACCATTAACGATAGCCACTACCTAGGACATCACTATGTTTAAAGATATTTCTATCAAAGAGTTTGATCCAGTACTTGCTGAAGCCATGGCCGCAGAAAGCGTTCGTCAAGAAAATCACATCGAGCTTATTGCCTCTGAAAACTATTGCTCGCAAGCAGTGATGGAAGCACAAGGCACTGACCTGACCAATAAATACGCCGAAGGTTATCCAGGTAAGCGCTATTACGGTGGTTGTGAGCACGTCGATGTGGTTGAGCAATTGGCTATTGATCGTGCAAAAGAGCTGTTCGGTGCTGAGTACGTCAACGTTCAACCACACTCGGGTAGCCAAGCAAACTCTGCGGTATTTTTAGCCTTGCTTGAAGCCAATGACACGGTACTAGGCATGAGCCTAGACGCTGGTGGTCACTTGACTCATGGCGCCCATATTAACTTCTCAGGTCTGAACTACAACGCCGTACAGTATGGCTTGGTCGAAGGCACTGGCCTTATCGATTATGACGAAGTTGAGCGTTTGGCAAAAGAACATAAGCCAAAAATGATTATCGCTGGTTTTTCAGCATATTCACAAGTGGTCGATTGGGCGCGTTTCCGTGAAATCGCGGACGAAGTAGGCGCGTATCTACTGGTAGATATGGCACACGTGGCTGGTCTTATCGCTGGTGGCGTGTACCCAAGTCCAGTACCATTTGCGGATGTGGTCACGACTACAACGCACAAAACCCTACGTGGTCCACGCTCAGGTATGATTTTGGCTCGTGATGAGAAGCTGGCAAAGAAACTCAACTCTGCGGTATTCCCAGGCAACCAAGGCGGTCCGTTGATGCACGTCATCGCGGCAAAAGCGGTTTGCTTTAAAGAAGCGCTAGAGGACAACTTCAAAACCTATCAGCAGCAAGTGGTCAAAAACGCCCAAGCAATGGCAAAAGTTATCCAAGAGCGCGGTTATGAAATTATCTCTGGTGGTACTGAAAACCATCTAATGCTTATCAGCCTAGTCAAGCAAGAAATGACCGGTAAAGAAGCGGACAAATGGCTTGGTGATGCACATATTACGGTGAATAAAAACGCTGTACCAAACGATCCAAAATCGCCGTTCGTGACGTCTGGTATTCGTATCGGTACGCCAGCGATTACTACTCGTGGCTTCAACGAAGCGCAAGCAGGTGATTTGGCAGGTTGGATCTGTGACGTGCTAGACGGTCGCGGTGATGAAGCGGTTGCGACTGAAGTACGCGGCAAAGTAGAAGCGATCTGCAAAGAATTGCCCGTTTACGAAAAAAACCAGTAAGCCAGTTGCTTCAATGGTAGCCAACGCTCTGTGAGGATTGGTTAACAAAAAAACCGCTTAGCGTTTGCTAGGCGGTTTTTATTTTTTTAACAAAAGGATAATTTGATGACGCTACGAATCCATGCTTTGTACCATGTTGATTTTGAAGAACTTAGCTATATTAAACAATGGGCAGATAGACAAGGTCACAGCATTGCTGTCACTCGTTTTTATAAAAATGATCCATTACCCGCTCAAGACAGTTTTGATTGGTTGATCATTATGGGTGGGCCAATGGGCATTCACGATGAAACAGATTTTCAGTGGCTAGCTGATGAAAAAGCTTTCATTCAGCAAAGTATCGAAGAAGGAAAAACGGTAGTGGGTGTTTGCTTGGGGGCACAGCTGATAGCAGATAGTTTGGGTGCAAACGTTGCGCCATCCGGTATAAAAGAGGTTGGCTGGCTGCCTATTCAATTGACCAAACATGGGCTTGCGCATCCGCTACTAAAAGAGCTACCAAAAGATGAGTTTACTGTATTTCATTGGCATGGCGATGGTTTTGAGTGTCCTGAAGGCGCTACGCCGATTGCAACGTCACAAGTTTGGGCCAATCAAGGTTTTATTTATCAAACACCAAAACATAAAGCGTTAGGTACGTGGGTACTTGGCTGGCAATGTCATTTTGAAGTCACCAAAAAGAGTATGGTAGATATGGTGGCGCATGGACAGCCGTATATACAAGAGGCAATGATTGAGCATCCTGACTCCGTTCAATCGGCTGATGAGATTGTAGAGTTAGGTGATAAGTATATTGAAGATAACAACGCATGGCTTTCAACAATCCTAGATAACTTGGTGAAATCTGGTCAATAATCTGTAAGCAATAAAAAACCGCCTAGTTTTTGCTAGGCGGTTTTTTTTGGATGATAAAATGATATAGATTATGACTTACAATCTAACTCTTAAATAGTAGTCATTACAGGATAATTAACATGACAGAATATAATATTGATAAATTACTCGAGCAGTTAGAAAAGCATCCTGACGATGACAAATTGTTAGCGAAAATTGCGCTTTACTATATCGAAAATCCAGAGGGCAATAAGGATTTAGAGTATCTAGAAAGAGCTTATCAAGTCAATCCTTCGATAGAGAATACTCATAATTTGGCATTTTGGTTGTATCATGAATATGGAGAGGAAATTAGAAGTATTGGACTACAGCGACAAGCTTTACTTTTACAGCCTAAGTCCTATTATCCTTATGCTAGTTATATTCTAATGCTTACTTTTGACGTTGGATATACAGACGATAGTTATTCACATAAACCTGTAAATCACTATGAGTTGGTTATAGAATATTGTTTAATAGCTCTCGAAAAATTTCATTCTACATCGGCTGAGCAGCATAAGGGACATCAACTGCTGCCTGTTAATCTATATAATAATATCGCTTGCACCTATGTCATGCTTGATAAACATGAAGAGGCATCAAAGTATTTTGTTAAAGCTCTGCAAGTACTTGAAGATAGTAATATAGGTTCTAATAAAGATAAAGTCTCACAATCCATACTAGATGAAAAAAAGTATAATATTTTACTTAATCAGATTAGACTACAAATCCTTATTGGACATCCACGAAAAGCTATAACGCTAATAAATCAATTAGAAAAAAATGTTCATTATGATAGTTTAGATATTGCTAATCTGTATGCAAGAGCATGTGCATATGATTTAGCGAATAAGATGATTCCTGAGAGTTACATGGATGACTCATGGGAATTGATATGGTATGCCATCTATAAAGCTGACAAAAATAAGTGGTATAGAATGAAAAAAGCTATGCTTAACGATGAAGTTAAATATTTATCTGAATCTAAAATTGATGCTGAAAATTATAGGCTAGAAAACAAGTTAGATTTACTTGAAGAAGAAAATGAAACTATAGAATATCTAAAAAATGTAATTAATAATCGAATAATTACACTAGAAGCTGATGGTGTTTCTAAGCCTAATAGTAGTATCAAAGCAGAGTTTAGTAGGGAATTTTTTGGTTGTTTATTATTCGGCTGTGAAGCGCATGATAATTTAATGAATGATAATTTTGCAACGAAAGCATAAAAATAACCAATAAAAAGGCTGGACTACGATTACGTAGCCCAGCCTTTTTTATTGATTTGTCTTTATTATTTAACCAATCACATAAACGGCAGTTTAGTAAATATCTGCAAGATCGTCGCGTTGACGATATCAACGAAGAAAGCACCAACCATCGGCACAATTAAGAACGCTTTAGGCGAGGCCAAGTAGCGATCCGTTACCGCCTGCATATTGGCAATCGCCGTCGGGGTTGCGCCCATACCAAAACCACAATGACCTGCTGACAGTACAGCCGCATCGTAGTTTTTACCCATCACTTTAAAGGTAATAAAGTAAACATAGATAATCATAATCAAGGTTTGCACCAGCAAAATAATCAGCACAGGGCCCGCTAAGTCAGTCAACTGCCAGAGCTTCAATGATAACAGCGCCATCGCCAAGAATAGACTCAAGGACGCATTACCAATGACATCGATAGCACGGTCAAACATATCAAAGTTGAAGACGATAGTTAACGAGTTACGAATAATTACCCCAGCCGCTAGCGCCCATACGAACGTTGGCAGTTGGAACCAAGTGCCTTCTGCGACGATGGTCATTATGTCGGCGAAAGCTAAGGCCGCCGCAAACAGTGCTAATGATTCAATCGTAGATGAGGCGGTAATAAGGCGGATGTTATCAGGTTTTTCAAACATCTCTTCCTGTCTATGATCCCCATCTTCGGTATGTTTGGTGCTGTATAACGACTGTTCGCCAGCCAGTTTTTCGACATCGCTTGGGTTTGGATTAGCCGGAGTCGGTTTTAGACCAAGACGTTGAATCAAGCGACGAGCGACAGGTCCACCAATGAGACCGCCGGCCACCAAGCCATAAGTGGCAACAGCGATACCGAGTGTCGTCGCACCGACCACGCCATACTCTTCTTCTAATACCACGCCCCAAGCCCCTGCCGTACCGTGCCCACCAGTGAGCGCGATAGAACCAGTCACCAGTCCAAGCAAAGGATCGAGTCCCAGTGCGCTCGCCATCGCGACGCCAACGACGTCCTGCAAAATGATAAACACCGAGACCACAACCGTGAAAATAAATAATGGCGAACCACCGGCTTTTAGTCGTCCAAAATCAGCACTGAGACCAATAGAGGCAAAAAACATCAGCATAGTCGCTGTTTGCAGACCTTGATGAAAGTTGAAACTGTAGCCCCAAATTAAGTTAAGCGCGTAAACAATCATCGCGGCGACCAAGCCACCCACGACAGGCTCTGGAATATTAAAATCCTCTAATACCTTGATTTTTTTAATCAAAAAACGTCCGAGTAATAGCACGAACGTTGCCAAGATCAGCGTGTAATATCCATTTAAAGTAATTTCCATGAGTTGATCCTTTTTACAAATATAAATTAACCTGAATGTAGGACAGAATCAGTGCTGTCTTACATTTAGGTTTTTTCAATAAGGCACTAAAGCATGTCATCGATGACACACCCCAAATTATTTATCTTTACTCGATACCACAATCCATAACTGCGGCTTACCAAAATCTCTATACGCATCTTCGATGATACTTTTAAATATAGTAAAGTCTTCAGTATTTATGTTTTTTACCCTTGTTAAATCAAGCTTTAACTGCGTGACCTCGCTATCGGTTAAGCAGTCCCATGCACTGTCCCAGTTATGCGAAAAGTAGCTAGGAAAATCACAGGCTTTAGCCAAACTGACTAAAAGTGCGCGCTTATCAAGCACCTCATCGAGTGGAATGTCGATAGCGTGTGCAGGAACAGAAGCGATGTCGTTAAGCTCGCTGTTGGCTGAGTCAATATAATAAATGGCGTCACTCATCTTAATTCACCTCCAGTTTGCTAAAGCTATCATAATGGTCCACCGTCAAATAATAAATGGTCGGCGGGTTGCCACCGGTGACAATGCGCCGCGCCCCGCGATGAGAAACGCCAGGGGTAGGGACGGTATATTCGTGATAGTAGCCTTGCGACTGAGCAGGTAGTAGGCCTTCGCGATTATAGAACGTCGTGCCATCTTTATTTGGATAGGGAAACGGCCCGCCTTGCTTTATCAGCGCAATGGTAGTGTCAATCTGTGCATCACCAGTAATGGCTGACGTCTGTGCTTGACCCGCTGCTATAGAGGAAGTCTGTGATATGGGCGTCGACTGAGTATTGTCAGCAAGAAGGGTGGATTTTAGATCGGCAAAGAAATAAACCGCTACCGCTATGATCGCAATCAAACTAAATAAAGTCGAGAGCGGGCTTTTTTTCTTTTGATGACTACGACTCTTTTTAACATTATTATTTTGAGTCGTGTGGCGTTTATGCTGCTGGCGGTCTCGTTCAGTATTATTGGAGGAGCGGGCAGCAGATGTGATGTCTGAGGTTTCTAAGATACTCAAGTCTTTGGAAGTGACTTCAGTGGCGCGTAATTGGTTTTTGTCATTACGCTGACTATGAAAATAGACACGTTGGCCTTCGCTGATGGGCTGTGACAAGCGCACTGTACTCACATGAAAAAACACGTCTTCGTTTTGATTATCCACATCGATAAAGCCATAGCCTTTATCTTGGTTCCAGTGCTTGATTTTGCCACTTTGCATCAGTATGTCATCCTCTAAGCTTCCTGTTTTTATAACTCATAAAAAACGCCAGCAATTAAGCTGACGTTTTTTTTGGATTATACGTTAATTTAGACGGTAGATGATAGGGCGGAGCGCAATAAATTAGGTGCGTGTCTCACCATGACCATAAACGATCCATTTTTGTGAGGTCAAACCTTCTAGTCCAACAGGACCACGCGCATGAATTTTGTCGGTTGAGATGCCAATCTCTGCACCCAGACCATATTCAAAACCATCAGCAAAGCGGCTAGAGGCGTTAATCATCACGCTGGCTGAGTCTACTTCGCGGATAAAACGCTGCGACTTGGTATAGTTGTCAGTAATGATAACGTCGGTATGCTGGCTGCCATGGGTATTGATATGCTCAATCGCTTCATCGATACCCGATACCACTTTCACCGCTAATATAGGTGCAAGGTACTCTGTATCCCAGTCTGCGCTAGTCGCCGCTGACAAATGCCCTTGAAGGGTAGCATTGTCATTTAAGATAGCCTGTGCTTTATCATCAAGGCGCAGTTGCATGGCATCATCAGCTTTTACGATAGCTTCAGCAATTTTTGGTAATAGCTCATTGGCAACTGATTCATCGACCAAGAGGGTCTCCATGGTATTGCAAGTACCATAGCGATGGGTTTTGGCATTGACGCTGACTTTGATAGCAATCTCAGGATCGGCATCACTGTCAATAAAGGTATGGCAGTTACCATCTAGATGCTTAATCACAGGAACTTTGGCATCGCGGCTAATACGCTCAATCAAACCCTTACCGCCGCGTGGCACGATTACATCGACATATTCTGTCATCGTAATCAGCTCGCCGACAGCAGCGCGATCGGTCGTTTGTAGTACTTGCACACTGTGCTCAGACAGTCCGACTTTTTTTAGACCTTCTAAGATACATTTGGCGATTGCTTGGTTGGATTCGAATGCTTCAGAACCACCGCGCAATATAATCGCATTGCCCGACTTTAGAGCAAGAGAGGCGGCTTCCAATGTGACGTTAGGACGCGACTCATAAATCATACCGACCACGCCGAGTGGTACACGCATTTTGCCCAAATGAATCCCTGATGGCTGGTAAGTCATGTCAGTGACTTCGCCGATAGGATCAGGTAACGCCGATACGTCTTTTAAACCTTGTAGCATACCGTCGAAGCGCGCATCGTTTAGCTCTAGACGGTCAAGCAAGGCGGCGTCTAAGTTGTTTTTTTGACCATTGTCCATATCGATTTTATTGGCAGACAAAATATCCTGTTTGGCATTCATCAGGACGTCATAAATCGACATCAAAGCGGCATTTTTGTCACCCGTATTGGCCGCAGCTAAAGCACGTGATGCGGCGCGCGCTTGTTTGCCAACAGATTGCATATAGGTGGTAACGTCTGTGGTGTTCGATTGACTCATAAATCTTTTTCCTTATATTTCTAATTTAACGATTCGTAGACTAAGTAATGACAGACACTCAATTTTTATCAAAGGGTTACTTCTATCAAATCATTGCTTTGATCAAATGATCAGTTTTATTAAATCATTATTTCTATTAACTGATTAAAAGTAACTAAAATAGCTGCAAAAATACCTAAAAAGGCAGAAAAACTGCCAAATATCATCAATAGTCTACAAAAAATGGTTCTGAGCGCGATTATAGCGCTATGTCATTTAACATAGAGCAGATTAGGTCGATAGTAAAGTTGAATTTGTGAACAGAACCCGCTTTACAAAGCGCTTATAGAGGTTTTTTATAGCGAGGTGGTTGTAATCGCTAACCTAAAATAAAACGATATGAGTGTCATTACAAAATGAATTGATAATTACGTGTTTTTAACAGAACTGCGCTGCAATTACTAAGGATACCAGTGCCGATGGTCAGTATAGTAACGACTAAGTCTACAAATTGTTGACTATCAATTTATCGATTAACGAGCATGGAGAAGGACAATGGCTATCATTAATGACAAGAATGACAAAGGTAAAAAATGGTTGTATGCCACGCTAGCCGCTGCAACCTTAATGCTAGGCGCTTGTGCTGATAAAGAAGCAACAACGGCTGAGGCCGGTACCGCGACTGACGCCCAAGTCGAAGTCGAGCAAGGCGCCACTGGTGTCTCAACGGCTGACAAAGCGACAGAAAATGATATAGCCATTGCTAGTGCCGACGATGAGGCTATGGCAGTGGGCAATAAAGATGATGTGGCTGTCGCGACTGCTGACGACGACGTATTAGACGGCTCTGAACAACAAGAGCACGTCTCAACCTATTAAATGAGTACGTCAAAAATCGTCTCAAGACGTCAGGTTGAAGTATGATGACTCGATGCTCAGATAAAACAACGTCTTGTACGCTAAAGTGATAAAATAAAGCCCAGCGTTTAAATGCAGTCTGGGCTTTTTTGTGCCAGTCATTTATTGGCTGATTCATGAGCCAATGCTGTGCAAAGTTTGCGTTTTCTCTGCATTATAGGAGACAATACCTCTCTTATGGCACATCAGTCATCGCGCTATCATATAAAGCGGTCTATAGAGCATTGATTTATACTATATATATAGTGCTGTTTTTTATTTTCGTATTCACTCATATTTATTGGAAGTCTGCTGAACCATGCTTGATATTGCAAAAAATCCGACTCGGCCTATCGCCTTAGATTTACAAGACGTCCATAAAAGCTATGGCTCATTGGCAGTACTAAAAGGGGTGTCGCTCACCGCCTATGATGGTGATGTGATCTCTATTTTAGGCTCGTCTGGCTCTGGTAAATCTACCTTATTGCGCTGTATTAATCTGCTTGAAAAGCCCAATCAGGGTCGTATCATCATTGGTAACGACGAGCTGATGTTAAAGCCCAGTAAATCAGGTGAGCTTCAAGCCGCAGATATCAAGCAATTAGAGAGTTTGCGTGCGCGGGTGGGCTTCGTCTTTCAGAACTTCAACTTGTGGCCACACAAAACGATTTTGCAAAACATCATCGAAGGGCCAACGCAAGTTTTAAAGATTAAAAAAGATCAAGCCATTAGCGATGCTGAAAAACTGCTCGATAAAGTGGGTCTGCTGGATAAAAAAGACGCTTATCCTGCCAATTTATCCGGTGGTCAGCGCCAGCGCGTCGCTATTGCCCGTGCCCTTGCTATGCAGCCACGAGTATTATTGTTTGATGAGCCAACGTCAGCGTTAGATCCAGAGCTGGTGAATGAAGTACTGGCGGTCATGCGTGAATTGGCAGAAGAGGGGCGCACCATGCTAATCGTCACTCATGAGATGCGTTTTGCCCGTGAAGTCTCCAGCCAAGTCGTATTCTTACATCAAGGAATCGTTGAAGAGATGGGTACGCCCGAACAAGTCTTTGATAATCCTACCTCTGAGCGTGTCAAAGACTTTATGGCATCGCATCGTCAACACCTATAACCACTGACGCTTGACCAATAATATTTAGCCAATGACATTTAGAATGATGATGCATTCCGATAAAACGTATCGTCGCTCATGGTGATTAAGCTTTTATTGCACATGGGCTTATGCTGCGCAAACTGCTGATTGGTAAGTACCGTTGACCATTTATTACCCAATAATAACAGTCGGTATGCAAAACGTTTGTTTTTGATATTTTACTCAGGTATTATCAAAAGGTTGACAGGCGGTCGTTAATAACGGTTGCTTGCATTTTCTGCTATCTATATTGCTTGTCTGGCAGGGAAGTCAGAGAACAAAATATCAGAACCCTAAAAAACCCATTAGAACTTAAGGAATGTATGATGTCGAATTCTCGCCTATTATGGTCATCGATGACCGTCACTGCAGCGTTAATGCTGAGTGCTTGTAGTCAACCTGCTGATGAAACGGCTGCTACCAACGCCGATGCGCCAGCAGCAGAAACGGCTGGCAAAACCATTCGTATCGCAACCGAAGGCGCTTACCCTCCTTTTAACTACACCAATGCCGATGGTACGCTGGCCGGTTTTGATATTGACGTTGCCAATGCCCTGTGTGATCAGATGCAAGCCAAATGTGAAATCGTTGCCCAAGATTGGGACGGTATCATTCCGGGTTTGTTGGCACAAAAGTATGATGCTGTGGTCGCTGGTATGTCTATCACCGCTGAACGCCAAGAAAAAGTCGATTTCAGTGAGCCCTATTTTGCCAATACTATGGTATGGCTGACCGATACCAAAGGCAGCTTTGATCCGATGGCAATCAAAAACCTAACCCTTGGCGGTCAACGTTCAACGACGCCAGGCGCGTACCTACAAGACAACTATGAAGGCAAAGACGGCAACACCGTCAAGCTTTATGACAATTATGACAATGCTTATCTGGATCTAAAATCTGGACGTAGCGATGCGGTATTGGCTGAAAAAGTCTCAGCCAAGTCATGGTTAGCAGACAATACTGAAGGCTTCGGCGTCGTTGGTGATGAGATTGATAACGACGATAATATTGCTATTGCTGTCCGTAAAGGCGACCCACTCAGAGACGAATTTAACAAAGCGCTTAGCGAAATCCGTAGTAATGGTGAGCTGGCACGTCTTGAGCAAATTAATTTTGATCAGTAAGCGTTGATGAATAAGCTTTAACGAATAAGCGTCGATCAACGAATAGTGGGTTAATACACGGCTGGTAAATATATTAAGGAATAGCAAACATGACCATTTCAATGACATCATTAATGACCAAAAAAGCCTTTTGGCTTGCGCCGCTCAGCGCTGCCATGCTAATGCTAGCAGGGTGTAATAATAGCTCAGCACCAACAGACAGTGCCGAAGCTGATGCGGCAACTGATACACCGTTGAACATCAAAATCGCCACCGAATCAAGCTATAAGCCTTTTAGCTACACAGATGCCGATGGCAAACTGATCGGCTATGAGATTGAGCTGGTCGATGCACTATGTGCGCAAATGAAAGCAGAGTGTGAAGTCATCTCCCAAGATTGGGATGGTCTGATTCCGGGACTGAATGCACAGAAATTTGATGCGGCCATCGCAGGGATGTCAATCACCCCTGAGCGTAAAGAAGTCGTGGAATTTAGCGACCCTTACTTCCACAGTGGCATCATCTTAATCGGTAAAAAAGGTGATGATATCAGCGTAGAAGCTCTCAAAGGCCAGCCCGTCGCCTCACAGCGCTCAACGGTTGCGTCACAGTACTTGCAGGACGAACATGCCGATGCCGATGTCAAGCTTTATGATACTCAGGACAACGCTTATCTAGATCTCACCTCAGGTCGTGTACGTGCGATGATGTCTGATAAAGTAACGGGTATTGACTGGCTAAAAACGGAAGCGGGCAAAGACTACGAAGTCAAAGGTCAAGAGATCAGCACCAATGATGACGCCATGGGTATTGCCTTCCGTAAAGGTGATCCACTAGTTGCCAAATTTAACGCAGCATTGGCAGAGCTAAAAGCCAATGGCACCTATGATCAAATCACTGGCAGCTATTTTGGTACTAGCACAACGGCTGCTGCACAAAAAACAGCCGCTAATGGTAGTGTTGAGCAAGTGGTTGTCGTTGATGAAGGTAATGTCGATGCCAATGCAGTGATTGCTGAAGAAGAACAAACAGAAACGGCAACCAACTAGGACGAGTTTGGCCTAGGGCATGTCCTAATATGAGACACGCCCTAATAAAAGGCAGGCGTTGTTTTACTAAGCTGTTTTCTACTGTATAAATATCAAGGATGATCATGAGCCACTATCTTATCCCAGCCCTCAATATGACTCGTACCTCAATCAGAACGCTGGTAACGACCAGCCGCTGGTCTATGCCGCTGTTGGGCATGGCTGCTGTCTTTACTTTAGCGGGTTGTAACAACAGTCAAAACAGTGCTGACGACAGCAACTCTGCAGCTAATGAGACCACTGAGACCGCAACTGCGGCGACAGAGGAGGTGCTACGTATCGGTACTGAAGGCGCTTATGCTCCTTTCAACTATACCAATGCAGATGGCACACTCGGCGGCTTCGATGTGGATATGGCCAATGCCCTTTGCGATGATATGCAAGTCACCTGCGAGATTACTGCCCAAGACTGGGATGGTATTATCCCTGGTCTCAAGGCTGGTAAATATGATGCCATCGTCGCGGCGATGTCAGTGACCCCTGAGCGTGAGCAACAAGTTGCCTTTACGAATCCTTACTTTAGTAATACGTTGGTTTTTTTGGCCAAAAAAGACAGCAGCTTTGAGCCAAGCAACAGCGATGATATCAATGCGCACTCGATTGCCGCGCAGCGCTCGACCATCTCTTCGCAGTGGTTAGAGAATACGTATCCAAAAGCCAATATGAAGCTCTATGATACCTTGAGTAATGCCTTTTTAGATTTGGGTTCCGGTCGCGTTGATGCAATGATATCTGACAAACTACCGGCGTTAGAGTGGCTTAGCTCACCCACAGGCAGTAATTATGTTCTAAAAGGTGATGAGATTGATATTAATGATAACTTTGCCATAGCGGTGCGTCCTAATGATGAGGCACTACAAGCAAAGATCAATCAGTCATTAGCCAATCTAAAGGCCAATGGTACTTATGACAAAATCAATCAAAAGTACTTTGCCGTGCCAGCCGCTAGTAACAGCATAGTTACGGACGCTACGTTAGAAAATACTGAGCAGCCAGTGGTAGATAGCACCGCGCAATAACCGTTTAATATAAATATTATCGTAAGGTTTGAAACTTTAGTATTAATAACGAGGACATTACTATAATGGTGATGTCCTTTTTTATTGTTTTATAGAATGCCTTATAACCTTTTGTGTAATAATTTGAACGCTTCGATGACATCTTGCTGATTGAATCAATATTGAGGGTCAACTTTGGTCAAATCTTGCTTATTTATTTTCTTTTTGTAGAGATAAGTGGCGATTTAGGGCGCGCTTTTACGTGTCAGTATTAACATAGCGGCGAGCGAATATGATAAAATCGGCGCTCATTTCTACTGTGTCAATTACCGCTTCTATGATGGTATTAATCTGTTGTCGTGCTATTAAACAGATTGTCCGTATCAATTTGATATAAAATACGGTTATAGGCAGCGCTCAGCTATTGATGCTGATTCTTTTAACTCATATTTTGCTAATATTGCTAATATAAAGAGACTGAGTGGATAATTGTGTTTGATTTACAAGGATTTGGCGCGCTTCTATTAAGCGGCGCTACCGTCACCATACAACTTGCCATGACCAGTTTAGTCATCGGCATGTTTTTAGGTCTGCTCGGTGCCACAGCTAAGCTGTCAAATATCTGGCTGCTACGTAAGCTTGCGACTGTTTATACCGCCACTATGCGCGGGATTCCTGAGCTGCTCTTGGTGCTGTTTATCTATTATGGCGGCTCTATACTGCTGATGAGCATTCTCAAAAAGTTCGGCTATAACGACTATGTCGAAATTAGTGCTTTTTGGGGCGGCGTCATGGCGTTGTCGATTGCTTTTGGTGCCTATGCGACTGAAATTTTCCGCATGTCGATTCAAGAGATTCCGATAGGCCAACGTGAGGCGGCGCAAGCGATAGGCATGCGTCCTTTTCAGACCTTTTATCGTATTACCCTACCGCAAGTATGGCAGATTGCGCTGCCCGGATTGGGCAATCTATTTTTGGTGTTGCTCAAGGACACGGCATTGGTATCGGTGGTTGGTCTCAAAGATATCATGTATCAGTCTTCGCGCGCGGCGCAGTCAACACAGCAGCCGTTTACTTTTTATATGGCGGCGGCGATTATCTATCTGGGTTTAACCGTGCTGATTACGGGTTTTATGATGTGGCTTGAATGGCGTGCCAACCCAGCGGCGCGCTATGCTAAAAAGCTGAGTCGTCAATCCGTTCAACGTCAATCGACCATAGGATAGAGGAGAGATACTATGGATTGGAATTGGCAGGTTATTTTTGAGCATATCCCTGACTTACTAGGCGGCGCGGTTTTGACCGTTCAGCTTGTGGTCATCTCAGGTATTATAGGACTGTTCTTTGGTCTGATTTTAGCGCTGTTACGACTGTCTAAAAATTGGGTGGTACAGATACTGCCCTTTTTATATATCTTCTTTTTCCGTGGCACGCCACTACTGGTGCAGATATTTTTGATTTATTATGGTCTTGGTCAGTTCGAAGCGGTACGTGATTCATTCTTATGGGAGCCAGTGCTGAGCCAAGCCTATTGGTGTGCCATCATTGCCTTCACGCTCAATACCAGCGCTTATTTGGCAGAAATCATTCGCGGCGCGATTCAAAACATTCCCGTGGGCGAGCTCGAAGCTGCTGATGCGATTGGGATGTCAAAATGGCAGAAGCTGACTCGTATTACCTTACCGCGTGCTTTTGGCATTGTGATTCCCGCTTACAGTAACGAAGTTATCTTTATGCTAAAGGGCAGCGCTCTGGCGTCAACCATTGCTTTGATGGATATTACGGGCGTTGCTCGTACGATTAGTGCCCGTACTTATACCTTGATGGAATTGTTCTTTGCAGCCGGTATCGTCTATTTGTTGTTATCGTGGGTGATCTTATTTAGCTTTAGACTGTTTGAAAAAAGAATGAACCGTCATGCCAGCTATGTGCCACCAGATGTGATGACCAATACGATTCCTTAATGATTTATTATTAAAGTGATTTATCGCTAAAGTCATATTGGATAATACTAAATTTGCCAATAAAAATTTCCATAATTTTGCTGTGAGAGTCTAGTATGAGCCAATCACCACATATGTCATTAGTCGATGCCATTGCCGCAAATGTCAATGATGATGACGGCGCTGCGAGTGTCAATCAGAGCTTACGCGCACCCATCGGAAAGGTCGTCTGCGTCGGTCGTAACTATGCCGCTCATGCTCACGAATTGGGTAATGAGGTGCCAGCCGCGCCCATGCTATTTATGAAGCCAGCCTCTGCGGTGGTCTCTATTCGTCAAGGCGTTATCCGCCCAAATCCAGAAGTATTCGGCGATACGCATTATGAAGCGGAACTATGCGTTCAGCTATCGGCAGACCTATCAGCCGCGACGATTGAGCAAGCCCAGCGGGCGATTGGTGGCGTGACCTTAGGACTAGATTTGACCTTGCGTGACTTGCAAACTGAGTTAAAAGAAAAAGGTCATCCATGGGAGCGTGCCAAGTGTTTCGACGGTGCTTGTGTACTCGCTGACTGGCTCGACCCGCAAGCCTTCGGTGACTTTACCGATGTGCATTATCAACTGACCATCAATG
The DNA here is from genome assembly GCF_013248965.1 of Psychrobacter okhotskensis. Taxonomy (GTDB): domain Bacteria; phylum Pseudomonadota; class Gammaproteobacteria; order Pseudomonadales; family Moraxellaceae; genus Psychrobacter; species Psychrobacter okhotskensis. The sequence goes on from NZ_JABRVQ010000004.1 coordinate 32,518, forward strand.
ACACGCTTAAGCAAGATGGTGAGAGCGCTTTGATGTTGTTTCCGGTTTATGAATTATTGGCCAATATCAGTCATGCGTTTAGCTTGCAAGCAGGCGATGTCATCATGACTGGCACGCCAAGCGGTGTGGGTATATTGCATGCAGGTGATAAGCTCATGCTAAAGTTGGGCGCACATGAATGGCAGGCGCAAGTGCAATAAACTTGCTAAGTTCGTTGTCTATAGTTAATCCACTATAAAAGTGTGACAGCGTTAACCTCGCTTGAAGTATGACTGGTACCTCTACACTTGGTTACCTTGTACTACTTTCAAATCGAACAGTCTATAGTAATAAAAAATCCCAAGTCAACGCTTGGGATTTTTGTTTTATTAGTGGCTATAAAAGCTCTTCATCAGCGATTCTTTATCAAAAGGATTGTCATCAAACTGTCATCTGGCTTTCAACGTACTGTCATAAATGCTCGGTAGACTTAAGTGTAATTCGTATTGTTGTGGCGGACAAGATACCACCGCAACGAGCCTTTTTATGCCAACCCAGCCAACAGCAAGGTGACTGATAATGACAGTATTGAATAATAAGCAACTGCTTGCCCACGAAGTCGTTGAGGACTCTAACCCTAGCGATAATATAGATTTTCAAACCATTATTAGCCGCCGCTTGAATCGCCGCAGTATCTTAAAAGGTGGCACAGGATTGACAGCAGCCGCTTTTTTTGGCGCGTTACCGTTGGTTGGCTGTAGTGACGACGATGACAGTAATACTATCGATAATAGCGCAGGCAACAATGACAATGCTGCTATTCCTGCACAAGGTGATCTCAAGCGTCCGGAAGCCTTGAAGTTTACCGCAGTGGCGCATTCCACTGCCGAAACGATGAGCGTCGCTGAAGGCTACAAAGCGGAGATGATATTACCACTGGGTACGCCACTCATGTCTGGTATCGATGACTGGAAAGACAATCGTGAGCAGTCTGCTGAATCGTTTGAATGGCGTATGGGTGACAATCATGATGGCATGTGGTTCTTTGGTAAGAAAGGCGGCGCGTATGATGCTAAAGCGTCAGATAATGGTCTGCTGGTCATGAACCATGAGTACGTGAATAGTAGCGAGCTTAGCCCGTTTGGCTATTATGTGACTCAAGATAATGATGCTGCGCCGATATTCCAGAACCGTCGCCTCGCGAGCGATGTACGCCGAGAGGTTAATTGCCATGGCGTTGCGGTGGTTGAGATGAGTCGACGCGCCAATGGGATAGGCTATGAGATGGTGACTGATTCAAAATACAATCGCCGTATTACCAGTAGTACCACGACGCAATTGGCGGGGCCTGTTGCTGGTTCTGATTTGGTTAAGACCAAATTTGACCCGACCGGTTTTCAGACTCGCGGCATCAATAATAATTGTGGTGCAGGGCTGTCACCTTGGGGCACGTATCTGACCACCGAAGAGAACTTCCTAGGGGTATTCGCGCGTGGACAAGATGCCAGTCAATTGAGTGCTGAACATAACTATGGTCGTAAGCGCTATGGGGCAACAGAGAACTTTGCTGGCTTTGAATATTTATGGCACACACCTGAGGCCAAAGACGCCAAAATCCCTGACGAATTCTCACGTTGGGACATGACTGCCGTTGGAGCAAGCGCTGCCGATGATTACCGTAATGGCTTTAATACCTTTGGTTATATCACCGAAATTGACCCGTTTGAGCCGCAATCCGTACCACGAAAGCGTACCGCACTAGGGCGTTTCGCGCATGAAAACTGTGCCTACGCGCCTGTTGAGCAAGGCAAGCCCGTGGTCTTTTATATGGGCGATGATGCGCGCGGTGAGTATATCTATAAATTCGTCTCCAAAGCCACATGGTCAAATACTGATATCGGTGGCGGCCTAAAAGCTGGCGACAAGTATATGAATGAGGGCACGCTCTACGTCGCGACCTTTAATGAAAATGGTCGAGGCGAATGGAAGGCACTGATTCATGGTCAAAATGGACTGGACGCTTCTAATCGCGACCTGCCTTTCAATGGACAGGATGAGGTTTTAATCTTTGTCCGTGCTGCTGCTGACGCGCTAGGTGCAACCAAGATGGATCGACCTGAATGGGTGTCAGTCAGCCCCATGACTGGCGAGGTGTACGTGACCTTGACCAATAATAAATATCGCGGCGAGCGTGACGACCAGCCCGTTTCAGCATCCAATCCGCGCAGCTATGAAGCAGGTGGCAAAGCGCGTGGCAATGACAATGGGCATATCATCCGCTGGGCAGAAGCGGGCGGCGATCATGCGGCAACGACCTTTGAATGGGATATTTATCTGTTTGCTGCGCCTAGTGGTTTGTCCGCAGAGAATTTATCGCAGTTAAATGCCAGCAATGATTTGTCCTCGCCAGACGGCTTATACTTTGACCCACGTGGTGTGTTGTGGATTCAGACCGATGATGGTGCGTATACCGATACCACGAACTGCATGTTACTGGCGGCGCTACCGGGCAAGGTGAATGATGGTGCGCTGACCACCACTTCGGCTGGGCAACAAACGCCAGTCGGCATGCTTGCTAGTGATAACAATATCAAACGTTTTTTCGTTGGTCCTGAGGGCTGCGAAGTGACAGGTATTACCATGACGCCAGATTTTAAAACGCTGTTTATCAATATTCAGCATCCTGGTAATACTTGGGGCGCCATCGCTGGTGGCAGTACGCCACGTTCAGCCACGGTCATGATTACGCGCGAGGATGGCGATGTTATACTGGCCGAGTCCTTTATATAAGCGATTAACTATATATAACAAATTTATAAAAAATTAATCAGTCAAAAAAATCCCAAGTAATGGCTTGGGATTCTTTTGTTTTTATGAGATCAATGACATCGTCTAAGGCTTATCTCTATAAAATTATTAAGTTATTTGTCAAGAAACATACGCGAAGGTCAAATCATTCCCTTCTATTTAGCTCATTTAAAGGATAGTATGTAAAACTATCCTCTTTGCTGAATGTTTCACTATTATGAATCGTCCAAATTTATCTTATGCTGATAGTGTTATCCCTGATAGCGCTAACAGCGATGCCCGCAACCGCCATGAACTTGAGGCGCATTTCGTCTCAGACGATAGCATGCCGCTGCATGGTGATTTGTACGAGCAAATAGACCAGCTTGAAGCCATCGATGTCGATGAGTTGGTCAAACTATTGGCAGATGATAACAATGCGACAACGTCGCGTGAGCCTATCTCGTTGGCTGATTTTTTTGAGGGCTTAGCACAGCTGGCGACGATGGGGGTGGTTGAGGTCACTGAGATTGTAGAAGCCATCCACCGCGAAGTTATCTTGCGTCCTTTGGGGCGTTTTAACGAAGGCAATGTTAACAATTGGCAACGTGGTATCACCGGACGCATCTATGGCACGATACGCCATATCATGCTGATGGTGGGCAATAATCTCGCATCGGTGCTGCGTATCTACAAAAACATCATTAGTCAAAAAAGTGCGCGACCACTACCAGATTCGTTAAAAAAGCTGGTCAATGTCCTCAATGGTGTCATGGGCGATCACCTCGTGAATAATGGTAATGCGCTTGCGGTGCCGATGGTGCTATACGACAGAGACGGCAATCTGCAACGTGACGCGCTATCAGGGCGTGTCACCATTTTGTGTCATGGTTTGTGTATGAGCCACTTGAGCTGGCAATCGCGAGAAGGTAATGGTATCGATGATGCCATCAAGAACACCCAGCCAGACACTACTGTGCTGTTGCTGGACTACAATACTGGCCGACGCATCTCACGCAGTGGTCGTAAATTCTCGCAATTGCTAAAAGACTTAGTGGATAACAATCCAAACATCAGTCAGATAGATCTGGTCGGGCACAGTATGGGCGGCTTGGTCGCTCGTAGTGCACTGTTTTATGGTCAGCAAGAACGCTTGGATTGGGTCAAACGGGTGGGCAATCTTATCACGTTAGGCTCGCCGCATCATGGGGCTGTCCTTGAGCGCATCGGCAACCACGTCCAAGATATTATCGCCAAGCTACCCTTTGCAGGCTCACTTGCCAAGTTAGGCGATATGCGAAGTGCCGGTATTATTGATCTGCGTCATGGTAGCATTCGGGATGCTGATTGGAAGTCTCTAGAAGGTCGTAGCGTGCTACCACAAGATTTCCGCCATCCTGCACGGCTGCCAAGTGGTATCAAAACATATTTTGTCGCTAGTGCCTTGGTCGAGACTCATTATGATTCAAAGATGACAGATTTACTTGGCGATAGCTTGGTATCGGTCGCATCAGCGCTAGGCGAGGATGATGCCGAGCATGCGTTATTTGTCCCAGATGGTCATAAAGCGGTGTTTTATGGCGTCAATCATATGAACTTAATTCATAGTAGAAGGGTGCGTGAGCAAGTCGTTGAATGGTTGCTTGATAATGGAAAAAGCGATTATGCTGGTAGAACGCGCATATATTCTTATCCTAGGAGTTTAGATATAGCGGTGTAGAAAGGTACTGAGCTGTTATTCGCAGTCATTTATCATTAAAAAAACTCATCCATTATTAGGGCATGTCCTCAATTCAAGCGCTTGTCTCTAAATGGGCTAAATCTTGCCAAGTATCGTCAAATAGCTGATTAATATCCCGATATTATTTGCGCTATTTTCCTCATTTGACGGCAGTTTATCTCATTTTTATGACCATTTTTAAAATGAGGACACGCCCTAATGACTCTGTTAAAAAACAAAAACCCCTCAAGCAGCATACTTGAGGGATTTTTATAATAATTGGTTTGCATTAATACAAATTAGTCAGCAAATACTGCTGCGACATCGTCTTTATTAAATTTATAAACTTCACCGCAAAAGCCGCAATCCATCTCAAACGTACCGCCTTGCTCTTCGACGATCTCTAAGGCTTCTGCTTCACCGATTTGCTCAATCGCCATTTCACACTTCTCGCGTGAGCAGGTACAACCAAATGCCAAAGCAACAGGATCGGGCGCTACGACGTTTTCTTCGTTATATAATCGATAAATAATCTCGTTGGCATCCAGCGTGGTCAATTCTTCTGCTTTTACTGTACGAGTTAGCACACTTAAACGTGTCCACAAATCATCATCGATGCCCGCGTCTTCGTTTTGCTCGACTTCATAGGTTTCCTCAGCCGTACGCGGTAGCATCTGTACTAAAATACCACCTGCCTGTAGGCCATCAGACGCCAAGTTAATCAGCGTTGGAATCTGCGCAGATTGCTTTTGATAATGCGCTAAGCAGTCAGCCAAGTTGTCATGACTGCGCTCGACGATACCTTGGTATGGCTCACCGCCATCAGGCTGAATATTGATAAACAATACGCCTTGTCCCATCGCACCAAGTTCAGCAAACGCTTCTTTGGCATGGGTCATATTGTCCCACGCTTGTACCTGCTCATCCGTCTCGCCTTTCCAGCTAGCAAGCGCACGAATGATACCGTCTTGATCACATTCTGCCATTGCCCAATTGAGCAGGCTATCGCTGTCTGATGATTGCAGTTGAATCGATAGACGACCATTGATTTTAACGGTACTGATCAGCAAACTTGCCGCTGTCAGCATTTCACCCAATAAGCGTTTTAGCGCTTCAGGATAAGGCTTTTGAGCAATGGTGCTCGCATAGCTGCGTGATAGGCGCACCACGTCACCGCGTACGGGCGAGTCTTCGATAAAAAAGCGTTGGCGGATATCGTTATCAGTAGGGTTGCCAGCAGTTTGGTTGTCCACATTTGGGACTTGAGTATCTTGGGTCATAAGTCATTTGTAGTATTAAGAAGTTGTTAGCTTTATGGGGATTGCTCAGGATTTATCAATCGTATTTACTCGATTGCTTTAAAGTCTGAAGACATTTATTTAGCATAAATGTCATTATTAATTAACCTGATGTTTATCAATATATCTGTCATTGTGTACTTCAATGTATCTGTCGATATTTCTTGCAATGGCTGGCTTTCATTCAATCGTTGCGTCTTGGTATAGCACTTAAAAATGAAAGTCGTCGTTTCATTAAAAAAAGTTTACCACCACCCGCAAATTTGTTGTACAGTAACATTAAGTTGCATTATGATAAATAACAGCAACAACTGCACGGATGCAGGGCGATACTGTCAAATCAATAAGCTTCATGTCGCTCAAGTATCCTTTCAATATTGTGATAAAAGGATGTATCTCATGACCTACTTATTCTCCAAACCGTTGACTCTGGTTGCGTTTATGGCATTAGCCCTAACGGGCTGTAATAATAGCAACCAAACCACTGACGAGTCAGCAGCAGGCGATGCGACCGCCACAGAAGCGGCAGCAAATCCTAACGGTACGCTACAAAAAATCAAAGATTCAGGCACTATCGTCGTCGGTCACCGTGACTCCTCTATTCCATTCTCCTATATCGCTGATGATCCTAATCAGCCTATCGGCTATGCCCATGATTTAGAAATGAAAGTGGTGGAAGCAGTCAAGCAAAAGTTAAACATGCCCGATCTAAAAATTCGTTATAACCTGATCACCTCACAAACCCGTATCCCATTGGTACAAAACGGTACGGTAGATTTCGAATGTGGCTCAACGACCAACAACGAAGAGCGCCAAAAACAGGTAGCGTTCTCCAATGGTTTCTTCGAAATCGGCACTCGTCTATTGACCAAAAAAGATTCAGGTATCAATGATTTTGCTGACTTAAAGGATAAAACCCTAGTCACCACGTCGGGTACGACCTCAGAGCGTTACATCCGTCAGTACAATGATGATAATAAAATGAATACCAATATTATCTCAGCAAAAGATCATGGCGAAGGCTTCTTGATGCTAGAAAACGGCCGTGCGGATGCCTTTATGATGGACGATGTCTTGCTGGCTGGCGAAAAAGCCAAAGCAAAAAATCCTGATGAATGGGTCATCGTCGGTGAGCCACAATCGTTTGAGATCTATGGTTGTATGATGCGTAAAGATGATCCTGAGTTCAAAGCCGTGGTCGATGAAGCGCTTGCCAATGTTTATAGTTCTGGTGAGATTAATAGCATCTATGACAAATGGTTCTTGAACCCAATTCCACCGAAAAACGTCAATCTAAACTTTGAGATGTCAGACAACTTAAAAGCTTTGATTGCCAATCCGCATGATAGCGCTCAGCCTAAAGCTGCGACTGCGCAATAACGTTCCTTGTCCCACCACATAGCTTGCTGACGTGCTCAGAGTCATAGGTAAAACCCATCTGGCGCGTCGGCTTATCAATCGCTGCTCGGAGAGCCAACCATGAATTATAGCTGGAACTGGGGTGTGCTCTTTGAGCATACCGGTATCGGTAGCGAGCTTTATATCCATTGGATGATGACGGGTCTTGGCTGGCTGCTATTGATTGGTAGTATTGCTTGGACAATCGCCATGGTCGTCGGTACCGTCTTTGGTATCATGCGCACCTTACCCAATAAGACCGCGCGGACGATCGGTACGGCGTATGTGACGTTTTTTCGTAATATTCCTTTGCTTGTCCAGCTATTTTTTTGGTTCTATATCGCCCCCGGCTGGTTGACACCAGCGATACAGGACTGGTGGTATCGTGACCTATCGCCCAACACTTCAGCCATGCTTTCAGCCAGTATTGGTCTTGGTTTGTTTACCGCCGCTCGTATCGTCGAACAGGTACGGACAGGTATCGAGTCATTACCCCAAGGGCAGATCAATGCCGCTTACGCGCTGGGTTTTAGTATTCCACAAGTCTATAAAGAAGTGCTGTTACCGCAAGCCTTCCGCATCATTTTGCCCCCGCTGAGCTCAGAGCTGACCAACTGTTTTAAGAACGCGTCTGTCGCTTCCTTAGTGGGGGTGATGGAGCTGATTAGCCAAACCAAAACCATCAGCGAGTATACGCAAAATAGTATTGAGATTTATACGTATGCGACGATTATCTATTTAGTATTTAACCTGTCATTGATTGCCATTATGGGCTTTATTGAACGCAAACTGCGTGTGCCGGGGCTTATTGCAGGGAGTCAGAAATGAGTATGATGACCGAACTTGCTACTGCTTATCCTGGTCTCATGGGCGGTATGCTCATGACTTTAAAAGTACTGTTTTTGGCGATTGTTGGTGGCATCAGTTTAGGCACGGTATTGGCATTGATGCGCTTGTCAGGTATCAAAGCGCTTGAAATACCAGCAAAGTTATACGTTAATTACTTCCGCTCTGTACCATTGTTATTGGTGCTGCTGTGGTTTTATTTTGCGGTACCGATGATTTATTTTTGGGTAGCAGGTAAGTACCTACAGCTTGATGCCGCTTTTGCTTCTTGTGTCGTCGCCTTTATGATGTTTGAGGCCGCTTACTTTTCAGAAGTGGTGCGTGCTGGTATCCAATCGATTGGTAGTGGACAGGTTAATGCCGCTAAAGCCTTGGGCATGACTTATGGGCAGACCATGCGCCTTGTGATTTTGCCACAAGCATTTCGCAAGATGCTGCCACTGATTTTGCAGCAGTGTATTATCTTATTCCAAGATACGACGCTAGTTTTTGCCATTGGTTTGACGGATTTTTTCCGCGCCGCTTACGTTCGTGGTGAGTTGATGGGTCTATTGACACCTTATATCTTAGGTGCTGGAGCAATTTACTTTATCATCAGCTTGAGCGCCTCTATCGGCGTGCAGCAATTACAAAAGCGCTTAAGGTTTTAAGCGTTTTAATCAAAGCTTTTTAGTTGAATAGGTTGAGTCTGATACTTTTACTAAAGTACTTTTATTTAATAATGATTACCGAACATAATGTGGTTAGGAGCCAGTGATGAATGAGCCAGTGATAAATAGTGCTGACACTTATACAAATGACTTTGGCGGACTGGTCACAAATAATGGTCATGCGACTGATGAGATGGTCATTGAAATAGACAGTGTCAGTAAGTGGTATGGCGACTTTCAAGTGCTGACTGACTGTACCGCTCATGTCCATAAAGGCGATGTCGTCGTGGTCTGTGGTCCATCAGGTAGTGGGAAATCAACCTTGATTAAAACGGTTAACGGACTTGAGCCTTTCCAAAAAGGACAAATTATCGTTAATGGTATCTCTGTTGGCGCACCTAAGACTAATTTACCTAAGCTGCGTAGCAGTGTGGGAATGGTATTCCAGCATTTTGAGCTGTTTCCGCATTTGACCATTATCGATAATCTGACGGTCGCGCAGATTAAGGTATTGGGTCGTAAAGAGAGCGAGGCCAAACAAAAAGCCATGGCCTATCTTGACCGCGTCGGACTGACGGTACAAGCCGCGAAATATCCTGCGGAGCTATCTGGCGGTCAGCAGCAGCGGGTGGCGATTGCGCGGGCCTTGGCGATGGATCCGGTAGCCATGCTATTCGATGAGCCAACCTCTGCGCTTGATCCAGAGATGATTCAAGAGGTGCTCGATGTGATGGTAGAGCTGACCCGTGATGGTATGACCATGATGTGTGTGACCCATGAAATGGGCTTCGCCAGTCAGGTTGCCAATCGGATTATCTTTATGGATGAAGGTCATATCGTCGAAAACTGTAGTAAAGATGAGTTTTTTGAAGGCGCAAAAAGTGAGCGCGCGCAGATGTTCTTGTCAAAGATTCTCAATCATTAGAGATGGCTACTAAAAACAGCTACTTTGTTATTTGAAGCTTTTATAAGTAATATTTATCAATAGCGTCTATTAATAGGCGCTTTTTTTGTGCCCACAGCATATCAGTAGATTTATATAGGACTGACTATATATGAGTGAATGGCTGTTTACTGATACAATAGCAGCCAATATGTCAAAAATTAAAATAATTTATAAACGATATTGGAGCTAATATGAGTGTAGAAAATTCATCAGTAGTAGCGAGCAATCCATCGGCAGGTATTGTCATTATTGGCGCAGGATTGGCTGGCTGGCACGTGATTGATGCGATTCGGACTAAAGATAAAGACATTCCGATTACTTTAATTACTGCTGATAATGGTGATCGTTATCATAAACCAATGCTAACGATGGCGATTAGCCAGAAGAAAAGCGCCGCCGATTTGGTGCGGGCTACAGGTAGTGATGCCGCAGAGGCTGCGCAAGTGATGTTGTTGGCTAATACGCATGTGATGAATATTGATCCTGTGAGTCAAACATTGCAGATTGCATCTAGCACGCAGTCGGAGACACCGACAGCGATAAGCTATGACAAGATGGTACTGGCAATGGGTGCACATCCTATTTTCCCAAAAAGCTTGCCTGAGGATTTGGTCTGGCACGTCAATCATATTGAGCGTTTTGGTCAGTTGCAAGAAAAGCTAGCAAGCGGCAGTCAGCACGTTGCCATTGTAGGGGCGGGCATGGTTGGGACAGAAATCGCCGAGGATTTACTCAAGGCTGGTCATCAAGTAACGCTGATTGATTTAAATGATGCACCGCTTTCACAAATGCTACCGTCAAAAGCGACGGCACGTATTGCAGGGGCGGTAAAATCACAAGGGATTAACTTTTTGGGCGGCTATCAGGTAAATGAGGTTATTCGAATAAGTGATGGCAACAATATTGGAAAGTTACAAGTCAGCTATGAGCCATTAGATGCACAAAACACAGTGTCTTCGCAGTCCGAACCATTAATCGTTGACCATGTCATTGCCAGTACCGGGCTGACGGTTGATGATAAATTGCCTGCTGCTGCTGGCGTTGAATTCAATCGACGTACCGGTATCGTGGTTGATGCGACAACGTTGCGTACTAATACTTCTAGTATTTACGCCATTGGTGATTGCATGTCTATCAATGGGGTAGCCTGTCGTTATGTTGCGCCACTGCGCGCGCAGGCGGCAACGATTGCTGATGATATTTTGGGTCACGAGCACGGCGGCTATGAGCATAAACCGCCGATGATTCGTCTGAAAAATAAAGCCATCTCTGTGATGGTTACTGGGGTTCCGCAAGCTGCTGGCAATTGGCAGGTAAAGACTGAAACGGATGAAGCGTTAATCATGAATTTGTTAGATGATAACAATGAAGTCAGTGCGACAGTAACGATTAAAGCGCCCGTTATACTTAAATCGTAATGGTTAAAAGAAAAGCTTCTAACGTTAAGTCAGTGTTGCCATCCTAAGGCAGCGCTGGCTTTTTTTATTCACATGTACCACATCTCTTGTATCGATATTAGACTTAAGAACGCTTCAGTATAATATCGATACATATCGTATTATTATTGATATTCTTTAATTTAAAGCACTGTATTATTGGTTAGAACTTAGTTTAGTTTAATCACAATCTGTGGTGATAAATCTATAGCGATAAAGAGGATGCGTTAAAAACTGTTCAAGGAAAAATATCACATTTACTTTGGTAGCCTATTTTTATAGCACTGCTAAAAACTCTCAACAGCAAAACGAAAGGACTCGTTATGACTCAGCTCACCAATGCCGACAATACTTTTAATGACAGTATTCCTAATAATGTCCCCAAAGTTAATATAGGCGCGCGCTCAGCGAATGCACCACTCACCCAAAGCCATGATAAAGGACTTGATGTACCGCTAATTGAAGCGACCATCGGAGATTTTTTTGATGCCATTGTCAATAAATATCCTGAGCATGAAGCCTTGGTTTCTCGCCATCAAAATATCCGTTGGACGTATCGCGAGCTACAGGAAAAAGTCAATCAGTTAGCCAGTGCCCTGATTGAGATGGGGCTTGAGATAGGGGATCGTATCGCTATTTGGTCGCATAATAATGCGGAATGGCTGCTGATGCAATTAGCGACAGCAAAAATCGGCGTCATCTTAGTCAATATCAATCCTGCCTATCGTACCTTTGAGCTGCAATATGCGCTGAATAAACTGGGCTGCTCGGCCTTAGTATTGATGCGTCATTTTAAAACCAGTGATTATACGCAAATGATCCGTGAGCTATGTCCTGAAATTTATCATAAAGACTATACTCAGCTTGATTTGGTCGAGATTCCTACCATCGAGCGCATTATTTGGATTGATGAACCAGAGAGTGATGAGGACTTTAATTTTATGCAGAAGTTCTCTACGTGGATGGCAGAGGGAGATGCAAACGACCCTCGCGTAGCGGAACGCCAAGCCCAGCTTAAGAATACTGATGCTATTAGTGTGCAGTTTACCAGTGGCACAACAGGTACGCCAAAAGGCGCCACCTTAACGCATCGCAATATCTTGAACAACGGATATTTTATGGGCGAAGGAATGAGGCTCACCGAAGAAGATAGGCTATGTATCCCATTGCCACTCTATCACTGCTTTGGCATGGTGGGTGGCAACTTAGCTATTTTGACCCACGGTGGTTGCGCGGTGTATCCCAATGATGGTTTTGATCCGTTGACAGTATTGCAAACAGTGGAAGAAGAAAAGTGTACTGCTCTGCTTGGGGTGCCAACGATGTTTATCGCGGAACTTGATCATCCAGAATTTGATAGCTTTGATTTATCTAGTCTGCGCACCGGTATTATGGGCGGCTCAAGCTGTCCCATTGAGGTCATGCGCCGTGTCATGGATAAGATGCACATGAGCGAGGTGACCATTGCTTATGGCATGACCGAGACCAGTCCAGCCTCTTGTCAGACCAGCTCGCAAACGCCCCTTGAAAAGAGAGTATCGACAGTAGGGATGGTGCTACCAGCGCTTGAGGTCAAAATCGTCGATACCGAAACGGGTGAGGTCGTCCCGATTGGAGAGACGGGCGAATTACTGACATACGGCTACGCGGTCATGAAAGGCTATTGGGGCAGCCGTTTTAAAACCCGAAAAGCCATTCAGGATGGTTGGATGCACACGGGTGATTTGGCAACGATGGACGAAGACGGTTATATCACTGTGGTTGGGCGTAGTAAAGATATGATCATTCGTGGCGGCGAAAATATTTATCCAGTAGAAGTCGAAAACTATCTCTATAGCCATCCAAAAATTCGTGATGTGCAAATCGTCGGCGTGCCTGATAAAAAGTATGGTGAAGTACTGGCGGCGTGGATTATTCCAAAAGAGCCGAGTGGCTTAAACGAAGAAGAGATAAGGCAATTTTGTCGTGACCATATCGCTCATTATAAAGTGCCGACCTATTTTCGCTTTGTGACTGACTATCCAATGACCGTGACTGGTAAAATTCAAAAATATAAAATTGTTGAGCAAATGATAGAGGAGTTGGGCTTGGAGTGATTTGAAACTATTCATCACTGGAAAAGCCAGCTTTTTACTATTATGGTATAAAGCTGGCTTTTCTAATTTAGGTCGTATAAAAGACTCGTTGATTAGTCACCATTGAAGCATTACTCTTGTGTCGTTATTTTTAAATGATACATAATGTATTACTATTATTGACAGCCTTTCATTGATGGCGTTATAGTAGCTGCATGCTATGTAAGACCTGTTCAAGGAAGAACGCTATACCCACAGGCTATTAATAAGCACCGTATAAAGTAAAACGAAAGGACTCGTTATGACTAAAAATCCTGATTTTGATACCATTCTAAAAAATATTCCTAGCATCAATATGGGCGCGCGCTCAGCAAATGCGCCACTTACCCAAAGTTATGATAAAGGTCCTGATGTGCCGCTGATTGAAGCGACCATTGGTGATTTCTTTGATGCGATTGTATCAAAATACCCAGAGCACGAAGCACTGGTCGTGCGCCATCAAAATATCCGCTGGACATATCGTGAGCTACAACAGCATGTCAATCAGCTGGCTAGTAGCATGATTGAGATGGGACTCGAGATTGGCGATCGCATCGGTATCTGGTCGCACAACAATGCTGAATGGCTTTTGATGCAACTAGCAACCGCGAAAGTCGGCGTTATCCTCGTCAATATCAATCCTGCCTATCGTACCTTTGAGCTGCAATATGCCTTAAATAAACTCGGCTGCTCAGCACTCGTACTCATGCGCCATTTCAAAAGCAGCGACTATGCAGGTCTCATCCGTGAGCTGTGTCCTGAGATTTATCATAAAGATTATACTCAGCTTGATTTGGTCGAGATTCCAACCATTGAGCGCATCATTTGGATTGATGAGCCAAACTCTGATGAAGAGTTTGGTTTTATGCAGAAGTTCTCTGCTTGGATGGCGGAAGGCGATGCCAACGATCCACGGGTTGCCGAGCGTCAAGCCCAGCTTAAAAACACCGATGCTATTAACGTCCAATTTACCAGTGGCACGACAGGGACGCCAAAAGGCGCGACGTTAAGCCATCGCAATATCTTAAATAACGGCTACTTTATCGGTGAGGCCATGAATCTCACTGAAGAAGACAGGCTGTGTATTCCAGTACCTTTATATCACTGCTTCGGCATGGTGCTCGGCAACTTAGCGATTCTGACGCATGGCGGCTGTATCGTCTATCCGAACGATGGCTTTGAGCCGTTATCAGTGCTGCAAGCAGTCGAAGAAGAGAAATGTACTGGTCTGCATGGCGTACCGACGATGTTTATTGCCGAGCTCGACCATCCTGAATTTGAAAATTTTGATTTATCGACTTTGCGTACTGGCATTATGGCCGGCTCTAGCTGTCCGATTGAAGTCATGCGCCGTGTCATTGATAAGATGCATATGAGTGAGGTCACCATTGCTTATGGCATGACCGAGACCAGTCCCGTTTCCTGCCAGACCAATGAGCATACGCCACTTGAGAAGCAAGTATCGACCGTTGGTTTGGTACAACCTGCGCTTGAAGTTAAAGTCGTCGATACCGAAACGGGCGAGATTGTACCCTTAGGGGAAACTGGCGAGCTACTGACCCGTGGTTATTCAGTGATGAAAGGTTATTGGGGCAGTCGCTTTAAAACCCGCGAAGCCATTCAAGATGGTTGGATGCATACCGGTGATTTGGCGACCATGGACGAAGATGGCTATGTCAAAATCGTGGGTCGTAGTAAAGACATGGTCATTCGTGGCGGTGAAAATATTTATCCAGTTGAGATTGAAAACTATTTATATCGCCATCCAAAAATTCGTGATGTGCAAATCGTTGGCATCCCAGATGAGCGTTATGGTGAAGTACTGGCTGCATGGATTATTCCTAAAGAGCCAGATTGTCTGACTGAAGAAGAAGTGCGCCAGTTCTGTAGCGAGCATATCGCTCATTATAAAGTGCCGACCTACTATCGCTTCGTGACCGAATACCCGATGACCATCACTGGCAAAATTCAAAAGTATAAAATTATCGAACAAATGAAAGAAGAGCTGGGCTTATAGTAAGCTTGCTTGTCAGCTATGAAATAACCAGACCTGAAAATCACGGATTAATCATGTGAGTAACGCTTAAAATAAACAACAGTTAAAATAACTCGCATAAAAAAGCTACTTGCATTTACGTATAAAAGAAAAGGGATATCATGAGCGCTATCATAACCAGTAAACTGAGTCCAAACGCTGCTGAATTTCAGCAAAACAGTGCCGCCATGCAAGCGGTAGTCGATGACCTATATGTGCACTTGCGTAAAGTCGTTCAAGGCGGTTCAGAGCGTGCGCGAGCTAAGCATCTAGCACGTGGTAAGCTACTACCTCGTGAGCGTGTCGAGCGTTTGCTTGATGTCGGTACGCCATTTTTAGAAGTGGCTCCGATGGCGGCGCACGATATGTATGGCGAAGAGATTCCCGCGGCTGGCGTGATTGCGGGTATCGGCCGTATTAACGGCACTGAGTGTATGATTGTCTGTAATGATGCCACGGTAAAAGGCGGCACTTACTACCCAATGACGGTCAGAAAACACCTACGTGCGCAAGAAATCGCGCAAGAAAACAACTTGCCTTGTGTATATTTGGTGGATTCAGGCGGTGCTAACTTACCCAACCAAGATGACGTGTTCCCAGATAAAGAGCACTTCGGGCGCATCTTTTTTAATCAAGCCAACATGAGTGCTGCAGGTATTCCACAGATTGCCGTAGTTATGGGCAGCTGTACGGCGGGCGGTGCTTATGTGCCAGCGATGAGTGATGAGTCGATTATCGTCAAAGACCAAGGAACCATCTTTTTAGGTGGCCCGCCACTCGTAAAAGCGGCAACCGGCGAAGAGGTCACTGCTGAAGACTTGGGCGGCGGTGATGTGCATACCCGTCTGTCAGGAGTCGTCGATCACTTGGCGCAAAATGATACTCACGCGTTGTCAATTGCGCGTAATATCGTCAGTCATCTCAATCGTCCTGCCAAGCAAATTCCGAATCAAATCAAGCCGCTTCCACCACGCTATGATGCCAAAGAGCTATACGGAGTCATTCCAACGGATAAGCGCAAGCCCTTTGATATCAAAGAAATCATTGCTCGTATTGTCGATGACAGTGCCTTTGATGAGTTTAAAGCGCGCTTTGGTACCACGCTGGTTTGTGGGTTTGCGCATATTGAAGGTATGCCAGTTGGCATCATCGCCAATAACGGCATCTT
Source organism: Psychrobacter okhotskensis (assembly GCF_013248965.1). Classification (GTDB taxonomy): domain Bacteria; phylum Pseudomonadota; class Gammaproteobacteria; order Pseudomonadales; family Moraxellaceae; genus Psychrobacter; species Psychrobacter okhotskensis. The sequence continues at coordinate 48,895 of NZ_JABRVQ010000004.1, forward strand.
ATTTAGTGAGTCGGCGCAAAAAGGCACGCACTTTATTGAGCTGTGTTGTAAGCGTAAAATCCCACTGATATTCCTGCAAAACATCACCGGCTTTATGGTTGGTCGAAAATACGAAAACGAAGGTATTGCTCGTCATGGCGCCAAAATGGTCATGGCAGTAGCCAACGCAAAAGTGCCGAAATTTACCGTCATCGTTGGCGGCTCATTCGGTGCCGGTAACTACGGCATGTGTGGCCGTGCTTATAGCCCACGTTTCTTGTGGATGTGGCCAAATGCGCGTATCTCGGTGATGGGCGGTGAGCAAGCCGCCTCAGTACTCGCAACCGTCAAACGTGATAATTTCGACCGTAAAGGCGAGGAATGGAGTGCGGAAGATGAGGCCGCTTTTAAAGCGCCGATTCTTGACATGTACGAAGAGCAAGGTCACCCATACTACGCGACAGCACGTCTCTGGGATGACGGGGTGATTGACCCTGCCGATACCCGTAATGTACTGGCATTAGCGCTTAGTGCGGCTCACAACGCACCGATTGAAGAAACAAGTTTTGGTGTCTTTAGAATGTAGATTAGTATTATATTTTTGATGAGAGAATGCTTTAGTTTAAAATGAAAGCTGTGTTACTAAGGTCAGTACGTGACTGGTAAAAAATTTTCTTGCGTGCTGTGCCTACACCGCTCGATGCTACGAGAATTTCTACCAGTCACCCATTTCTTTTCGAAGATAGAATGACGGTGTTAGAAGTAAAAAAGAACATTACGCAAAACTATCTGTAAAAAAAGACATGCAAAAGTTATCACAAAACATTGAGAAAACCCTATATGAATAATTATAAAAGCTTATTAGTTAACGTTGAGCAGCACATCGCGACGGTAACTTTAAATCGCCCTGAGATACGTAATGCTTTTAATGACGAAATGATTGCTGAGTTGACCGATGTATTCAATAAGCTTGGCACTGATGATAATGTGCGAGTCATCGTGTTAGCGGCTGCTGGTAAAGCGTTCTGTGCTGGCGCGAATCTTAACTGGATGCGCGCGATGGCAGATTATAGCTATGAGGAAAATCTAGCGGACGCTGATAAGCTCGCGCAAATGCTTAAGACCATTTATGAATGTCCTAAGCCAACGATAGCTGCTATACAAGGTGACGTTTATGCAGGCGGTATGGGCTTGGTCGCCGTTTGTGATGTCGCTATCGCCGTTAAGATTGCCAATTTTTGCTTAAGTGAAGTGCGTTTGGGGTTAGCTCCTGCAACGATTAGCCCTTATGTGATAAAGGCATTGGGCGCACGAGCTTCGCAGCGCTATTTTTTAAGTGCGGAAGTATTCGATGCTAAAAAGGCGCGTCAGTTGGGCTTTATCCATGAGCGCGTCAGCGAAGAATCGCTTGACGATGCCGTTGCTGCGTTTTGCGATAAAGTGGTCAAAAACAGCCCCGACGCGGTTAAGACCTGCAAACGCTTATTGCACGAAGTCGCGGGCGCACCTATTACCGATGAGTTGATTGCCGATACCGTCAAAGGCATTGCTGATATCCGTTCATCAGAGCAAGGAAAGGAAGGCGTGCAAGCGTTTTTGCAAAAGCGTAAACCTGATTGGTTAACAGCAGACTAGTAGTAAAAAACGATAGTCAAGCCGATAAATAAAAACGATAAGTTACAGGGATAGTTATGTTTTCTAAAATTCTAATCGCCAACCGTGGTGAAATTGCCTGCCGTGTTGCAGCAACTGCCAAGCGTCTGGGTGTAAACACCGTCGCTGTTTATTCTGATGCTGACCGTGAAGCTAAGCATATCGCTGTCTGTGATGAAGCCGTTTATTTGGGCGGATCGTCTCCCAAAGACAGCTATCTTAAAGGCGACGCTATCATTGCGATTGCCCTCGATGTTGGCGCGCAAGCAATCCACCCAGGTTATGGATTTTTAAGTGAAAATGCGGACTTTGCGCAAGCCTGTCAGGATGCTGGTTTGGTGTTTATTGGTCCATCCGCTGCTGCTATTCGTGCAATGGGTGGTAAATCTGAGTCCAAGCGCCTAATGGAGGCAGCTGGCGTGCCATTGATACCAGGTTATCATGGTGACAATCAAGATGCCGAGTTTTTAAAGCAGCAAGCAGACAGCATTGGCTATCCAGTATTGATTAAAGCCAGTGCGGGTGGTGGCGGTAAAGGCATGCGTATCGTTGAGCAGAGCAGCGATTTTATTGACCTGTTAGACTCATGTCGCCGCGAAGCCATCACCAGTTTTGGCAATGATCAAGTATTGATTGAAAAGTACGCTCTAAAACCACGTCATATCGAAATTCAAGTATTTGGTGATACGCACGGCAACTATGTACATCTGTTTGAGCGTGATTGCTCGGTACAACGTCGCCATCAAAAGGTATTAGAAGAAGCGCCAGCACCGGGTGTCGATGTCTCAATGCGTGAAGCGATGGGAACAGCAGCTATTGAAGCGGCGCGTGCGGTTAATTATTTCGGCGCAGGTACCGTTGAATTTATCGTTGAGCAGCGCGAAGGTTCTATGAATTTTTATTTCATGGAGATGAATACCCGTCTGCAAGTTGAGCATCCAGTTAGTGAAGCCATTACGGGTGTAGATTTGGTCGAGTGGCAACTCTTGGTCGCAGCGGGTAAGCCATTACCTAAGCAGCAAGATGAGCTGGCGATTAACGGTCATGCGATTGAAGCGCGTATCTGTGCTGAAAACCCTGACAATGGTTTTTTACCTGCGACAGGTACTTTATTTACCTATCGAAAGCCTGAGCACAGCACCTTTAACATTACCGATGTACGTATCGATGATGGGGTACGCGAGGGTGATGTCATTAGCCCGTTCTACGACTCTATGATTGCTAAGCTTATCGTTCATGCGCCCACTCGTGAGCAAGCATTAGCGAAACTCGATCGAGCACTCGGACAAACACGCATCGTTGGTTTGCCGACTAACGTGGCGTTTTTACGCTATATTCTAAATACTGAGTCATTTAGTCAAGCCAATCTCGATACCGCACTGATAGAGCGTGAGGCGGACGAGCTGTTTAATCAGCATCCGCTTAAATTATCGACGCTTGCTGTGACGGCTATTGCGCAGCAGCTTGCCAGTGAAGGGATTGCACAAGACGCAGATGCAGATCCTTTTAGTAAGCCTACTGGTTTCCGTGCTTATAACGATTACACAAGATCGTTTAGCTTGATATATGATGAACAAGCTTATAGCGCCCGTATTAGTAATTGGCACAATGCGAATGATGCTGACAGCAAAAAGGGTAGCGATACTCTCAGCAGCTTTACGTTGGCCATTGAAAAAGAGATCGCGAGTAACGACACTCAAGATAATGTCAATGTGGCCGCTCAGACAGAGAGTGTTTATGAAGGTGAAGTCAGCTACGCCAGCAGTGACGCACACAATCATACTTTATGGCTAGAAGGCGCACGTATTAGTGCTCAAAGTTGGGTACATAATGAGACCGTTTATGTGTTCACAGATAGCGGTCGGGACGAGATTACGCTGATTGATATTATGGCACATGTGGGCGAAGAGTCTGCAGCGGTCGGTAGTTTGAAGTCACCAATGCCAGGGCAGGTCGTTGCCTTTAAAGTGGCTGTCGGCGATAGCGTGAAGAAAGGCGAGCCACTCGCCGTTATTGAAGCGATGAAAATTGAACATACCATTACAGCACCAACTGACGGTGTGGTGGCAGAATTGTTATTTGCGGCGGGTGACTCGGTTGCTGATGGTGATGAGCTGCTGCGTATTGACACGGAAGCTAGCGAAGCTTAAAAACTGAAGTATAAGAACTGAAGTATAAGAACAATGAAAGGATAGTAACCATGAGCCATTCGTATCCAGAGCACGTCACCATCGTGGATGTCAGCCCACGTGATGGCTTACAAAATGAATCGATGACGGTACCGACTGCCGTTAAGCAAACGCTTATCAACGATTTAATCGCGGCAGGCGTCAAAAAGCTTGAGGCGACCAGCTTTGTCTCGCCAAAGTGGGTGCCGCAAATGGGTGACAACAGTGAGCTGATGACTGTGCTTGCAGATAATAGGCGTGATGACATTATTTATTCGGTACTCGTGCCAAATATGCGCGGTTTTGAAAATGCTATTGTGCATCGTCCTGATGAAATTGTTATCTTTGGCTCAGCCAGTGAAACCTTTAGTCGAAAAAACATCAATTGCAGTATTGATGAAAGTATTGAACGTTTTGCACCCGTTGCCGCTGCCGCAAAAGAGCAGGGCATCAAAGTGCGCGGTGTTATCTCTTGCACGGTCGGTTGCCCTTATGAAGGCGAGATTGACCCTAGCCAAGTGGCTTATGTGACTAAGCGCTTGGTTGAGATTGGTTCAGAACAGATTGGTATTGCTGATACCATTGGTGTTGGTACACCGCTGAAAGTACAGCGCGCGCTACAAGCCGCTTTAGAATATGCCGACATCGCTATGCTATCAGGCCATTTCCATGATACTTATGGTCAAGCCGTGAGTAATACTTTAGCCGCTTTACAAATGAGCGTCAGTGAATTTGATACCTCAGTGGCTGGGCTTGGCGGCTGTCCATATGCCAAAGGTGCAACGGGCAATGTCGCCACCGAAGATGTAGTCTATATGCTGCACGGTATGGGTATTAGTACTGGCATTGACTTAGATAAATTAGTCGTGGCAGGTGAGCGTATCAGTGAGTTTTTAGGTCGTCGTAATGGGTCAAGCGTGGCGCGAGCCATCATCAATAAGCGTCAGCCTTAACTAACACTACTTTAAAAAAACAGATTAAAATTCAAGATTTAAAACATCAAAATACAAGGAATGGTTATGAGTTTACCTGGATTGAATTTTCAGCTTGGCGAAGATATCGACGCGTTACGTGATGTGGTGCAGCAGTTTGCGGCGAAAGAAATTTCCCCGCGTGCAAGCGAAATCGACAGCAGCGATGAGTTCCCAATGGATTTATGGCAAAAAATGGGCGACCTAGGTTTGCATGGTATCACTGTTCCTGAAGAGTACGGCGGCTCTAACATGGGCTACGTGGCTCACATGGTGGCGATGGAAGAGATTAGCCGCGCTTCTGCGTCCGTGGCGCTGAGCTATGGTGCGCACTCTAATCTGTGTATCAACCAAATTAAACGCAACGGTTCAGAGGAACAAAAGCAAAAATATCTGCCGAAACTCATTAGCGGTGAATTCATTGGTGCGCTAGCGATGAGTGAAACGGGCGCTGGCTCAGATGTGGTCAGCATGAAGCTAAAAGCCGAAGAAAAAGACGGTGGCTACATTTTAAACGGCAGCAAAATGTGGATTACCAATGGTCCTGATGCGGACGTAATGGTGGTTTATGCTAAGACCAATCCAGAAATGGGTGCGAAAGGCATGACGGCATTTATCGTTGAAAAAGGTATGGAAGGCTTTGGTACGGCACAAAAGCTGGATAAACTAGGCATGCGCGGTAGCCATACAGGTGAGATGACCTTTAACAATGTTGAAGTCCCTAAAGAGAATATTTTAGGCGGCCTCAACGAAGGCGTTAAGGTGCTGATGAGTGGTCTAGATTACGAGCGTGCAGTATTAGCTGCAGGTCCTATCGGCATCATGCAAGCGGTGATGGATAATGTCGTGCCTTATATCCATGATCGTAAGCAGTTTGGTCAAGCCATTGGTGAGTTTCAGCTGATTCAGGGCAAAGTCGCAGACATGTATACGATACTGCAAGCAGGTCGCAGCTTCTTATACACCGTCGGCAAGAATTTGGATCTGTTAGATCAGCGCGGTGCTGGTCATAGTCGCGAAGTGCGTAAAGATTGCGCCAGTGTGATTTTATGGTGTGCCGAAAAAGCCACGTGGATGGCAGGCGAGGGCATTCAAATCTTTGGCGGAAATGGCTATACCAATGAGTATCCACTTGGTCGTTTTTGGCGTGATGCTAAGCTCTATGAAATCGGCGCGGGTACCAGTGAGATTCGCCGTATGTTGGTTGGTCGTGAGTTGTTTAACGAGACTAAGTAAAGTTTAATGGCGAATTAAAAGTTAACTTTTATCGAATTTTTCTGCTCTAAGATCTAAAAATGTGCTACGTTATATGTCTCATAGCGTGGCACTTTTTAATGATTTGGATAAAAGACTTTTATAATGATTCGCAAACTACATACTAACTTAGCTTTTAATACATCTTCTCCTTTTCGAACCAGTATAAAATCTATCAGTGCTTATGGCCTGTTAGTCAGTTTATTTGCATTGTTTACGATGACAGTGAGTATGTCGCCTGCACAGGCAGAGTTGGTTGATTTGTCTAATTCTGAACCCGTTACTCAAATTTCTATTAGCAATGCAAATTGGGTGGTAAGACCTATTTTGAGAATCGAATCTCATTGTATAAACACTATGAGTACCGGCGATAAGCTCACTCTCTTGTTAGATGGATCGGTTGATAAACAAGGCAAAATTACTAGAGTACAAGTCAAAAAAAGCAGCGGTAATCAATGCTTGGATGAGAATGCTATTCGACAGGTAAGAAGCGGCAGAATGAAACCAGTCATGGTTAAAGGAAAAGCCGTAAGAGCAAGTTTTAGCTTACCTATCATTTTTACAGTGCCATAGGTAGTAATAGAGAAGTTAGACGTATTTAAACCAAAAAAAGCAGTACGCTTAAAACGTACTGCTTTTTTTATGTTTATTTTATATCTTATAAAAATCTTAGATTAAAATTGCTATGTCTGTTTACTATGATCAAAATATCGTGCCAAGCCATTTAACAATAAATCATCACGCAAGCGTACTGGACGGTTGACGTGCTGCGAGATAATCGCTGCATCACCACCCGTCATAATGACTTCAAAATTTGGATGACGGTTACTGATCTCATTGATCGCACCAACGATGGACAATAATATCCCACGATGGACCGCATCTTGCGTGGTAACTCCCTGACTGACGCTATCAAAAGTACCATTAGAGATGGTAATTTGCTTGGTGCCTGAAAATAGTGATTCACGTTGCAGGTAAATACTGGGGAAAATATAACCGCCTAAATGCTCCGCGTGATCAATCAAATCAATCGTCACCGCTGTACCGCAACCAATCACACATTGACGCTTTTTCTTATCAACTGCGCCCAGCATCTGTAGCCAACGATCGCAGCCGAGCTGCTCGTCATTGTAGGCGCTACGCATCAAAGGGTGTGCAGCATCAACATGGACAAACTCAAACGGAATATCTAGACGACTCAAAGTCTCTGAGACTTTTACGTTCAGCTCGTCACCTAGTACTGACGAGATACCGATAAAGTCGGGCGCATAACGCTCAAAACGATCGGTTAGACCCATGAGTAATTCGGCAGGCGCTTGCAAATGCTGCTTGGCATCGTGCGCGACTATTTGTCCGATATCATCGGTGAGCCAGTATTTTAGACGGGTATTACCAAGATCTAACCAGAGCATAAAAATCCCTTTATATGGTGCTCGTTAAGTAGGCGGTCTAAGCCTCATGAATCACATCAATACGACCGGTAAAAAGCGCAGAAATCTTACCGTTATCTTCACGCAATTGCAAACAGCCGTTTGTATCAATACTGCAGGCGTCACCAGTGATTACATGCGAATTATCATCATGGTCTTGGGTGACCCGTAATCGCAGACCTGCCAGTGCATCCATCCTTGCAAACTCTTGCAAAAAGTTATCTAAATAGTAAGTATGCCCAGTTGGCCTTTCGATATCAAAATGCTCAAAGCGCGTTATAGCTGCCAGTAGTGCTTCACTAATTTGCTGATAAAGCATCTGTAAGGTTGGTAGACTGTTAGCGTTATCTGACGCCAGCATTTCATAAATATCTTGCAAGCTAATTGCTTGATAGCTCATGCCTTCACAAGTTTGCGCGGTTAGCTTTGGCGCAGCTTGTACATTAAGTCCAACGCCCATGACCACGCCGACCAATTTTCCTGCCTTCCAAACTGGTTCAATTAAAATACCTGCAAGCTTATTAAATTGGATAATTTGCGTGTCTGGTTCAGCTTTATCTGCTTCAGATGAATTTTGATAAAAGCCCAAGTCATTGGCCCATTTTACGCCGATAGGGGTTAAACCTTGCGCGCGTAATTTCTCATTCAATGTTTGGATAACAGGCGTTTTTGCCAGCTCAACGCCGATGATTAACGATAACAAACCGCTAATGGGCATGTGTACTGGGTGGTATAACGACAGATAGACATTACCGCGCGGTGATTGCCATGAGCGACCTCGCTGTCCGCGTCCTGCACTCTGGGTTTCAGCTGTTAGTAGCTGCAACTTAGTAGCATCCAGCGTGCCATCTTGCACAGCGTCTATCAGCTCACTATTGGTAGAGGCGCTGCTGGTCACATGACGATGGGTAAGTTCGGGTAAATGGACGGAATAATTGGCTGGTGACGGCATAGATATAGATAACGGCATAAATTTAGTCGCTGTAGTTCATATACTGTTTGATAGAGTCTTTAAGATAGCATTTGATATACTAAGGCCATTGTTAAGAATGACAGCCATCGGCAGAATTGTCACGACTTAGATGCTAATGACGTGCAGGCGCTGGTTATTATCATCTAAAAATAACCATTATAAAAGGTAGTACTATGATGTTGTATGTGTGGTTTGTCATTGCAGGGGCGTTTGCTGGGGTCAGCGCAGGTTTGTTTGGCGTCGGCGGCGGCATGATTATCGTACCAGCATTGGTATGGATTTTTACTGCGTATCATTTCCCTCCTGAAGTGGTGACTCATTTGGCGATTGGCACGTCACTGGCGACCATCGTTGTGACTTCGATTAGCTCATTGACTGCGCATAATAAGCGCGGCGGTGTACGCTGGGAAGTATGGCGCAAAATGGCGTTGGGCTTGGTCATCGGCAGTTTGGTCGGGGCAGGCATTGCCGATATGATTGACGGTAAGGTATTACAAGCCATCATCGGTGTCGGGGCGTTATTGGTCGCTTTAAAGATGTTGTTCTTCTCTAACAAAGAGCAGTTAGGTAAGCCGTTACCGCCTGCTAGTGTACAGTTTGGCGCAGGAGCAGGTATTGGTATGGCATCGTCTATTTTTGGGATTGGTGGTGGCAGTTTGACGGTACCGTTTTTAAACTGGGCGGGACTGCCGATGAAGCAAGCGGTCGGCACTTCAGCCGCTTGCGGGCTACCGATTGCATTGGCTGGCGCGGCAGGCTTTGCATGGTTTGGTCAAGACGTGGTCAATCTGCCTGAAGGTACGATAGGCTTTGTGCATATCACTGGGTTTTTATGTATTTCCGTCGCTAGCTTTGCGATGGCAAAAGTCGGTGCCAAGCTTGCCCACGTACTGCCCGCGCTCACGCTTAAGCGTGCCTTTGGCATATTGTTATTATTTGCTGGCGGGCAGCTTTTGTTAAGCGGGATTGGAATTCTCTAGAAATTTAAACTCTAACTTAGGCAGTGTTTTTAGGAAGGTGATGAATGGATGTAGTATTAGTGAGTCTTCTAAGTGTTGCTTTAGGGGGAGCAATTTCATTTGCAACGAGTTCTATATTAAATTGGCAAAACCACAAGCGTGATCTTCTAAAGTTAGGACTAGAATATAAAAAAGAAATACAAGTATTTAAACGAGAGAAATATGAGCAGTTGATTATCAAATTATATAAATTAACCTATATGGTTCACGAGGGTATCTACTTTCGCTCTAGAGGTGAAAGTTTAATCGTTCCCATAGAGACGTTTATGATGTTGATGACAGAAGTAGAAACATTGATTATGTTGCACTTCCCATTATTAGAGGAGGACTATAAAAAGTTCTCTAAGCAACTTATCGACTTATACACTGAACTATATGCTGGTAGTTTTGAGCAATGTGAGATCATTAAACAGGCATTTGATAGAGAGGCTGACAAACTATTAAAGGTTATCAAACAATATGCTAATGAATATACACAAATAGCCACTCCTTAGAAGTATCTTTATTTATTTACTATCTTTTATTAATTTTAAAGAAATCCTATTTCTTATCAATCGCATCAAGCCCTAGACGCATCCACTTTCTTGCTAAATCATCATGGTCGCTGAGCATGCTCCATAGCGCATCTTCACTAAAGATTGAGTGCGCTTTACCCGAGTGCTCAATAGGCAGGTTCGCTTCACGGTCTGTCATCCATTGCGGATTGAGATAATAATCTTTCAACTCGTTTTGCAATGCTTCAGCTTTTAAGAACTGCTGCTGCGCTTCAAGCTGCTTACGATGCAGCTCACACCATTCTTCATATTTTTGTTGTAATTCTTGCGGATTATAGTTAGGCATTTTTATACTCTTATTTTTTGATAGTTATATGAATGATTATTATTTCAGCCCTATTATAGCATCCTTCACAAACCCTAAAAATCCGTCACAATTTCAGGTAGAATAGCCGCCTGTTTTCGCCATATTTACTGATCCTTCATGCGCCTAAAATCTCTCAAGCTGGCAGGCTTTAAATCCTTTGCCAATCCAACGACTTTTACCTTCCGTCATGGAATCACCGCCATTGTCGGGCCGAATGGCTGTGGCAAATCCAACGTCATTGATGCCATTCGCTGGGTGCTTGGTGAGACCTCTGCCAAGCAGTTACGTGGCGGGGCAATGAGTGATGTCATCTTTGCCGGCACGCAAGATAAATCCGCCAAAAGTGTTGCCAGTGTTGAGCTGACTTTTGAGCATACGCAAGACGAGCAGACGGGTATTCGCCATGAGTTTAATCTCTATCAAGAGCTGTCCGTCCGCCGTCAGGTAAATTTAGAGGGTCGCTCGGACTATTTCATCAATGGTACGCGCTGTCGTCGCCGTGATGTGGTCGATGTATTCTTGGGAACTGGGCTTGGCGCGCGCAGTTATGCGGTCATCGAGCAGGGCATGATTGGGCGTATTGTTGAATCTAGCCCGTTGCAGCTGCGTGAATTTATCGAAGAGGCAGCGGGAGTTTCACGCTATCAAGCGCGTCGTGAAGAGACGCAAAAGAAGCTTGAGAAGACGCAGGATAATTTAGCACGTCTGCATGATATGCAAAGCGAGCTGGTGAGCCAACAAAAACGCTTATCTAAGCAAGCCGCCAGTGCTGAGCGTTACGAAGAGTTAGCGTTAACACTTGCTGATATTAAACAACAATTTGCCATTCAGCAGCTATATCAAGCCAAGCATAATCAGCAGCAGCAAAAAATCGCCCATGAACGTAGTGCTAATGAGGTCGCCACACTACAAGCCAGCTATGAGACTCTAAAAGCTAAGCAAGATAAGCTTGCAGCGCATATCAATCAAGAACAGTGGCTAAAAGACGACGCCCAAAGCAGCCATTATCAGCAGCAGCTAAGCTATCAACAAGCTGAGCATGAGCTTAGCGATGCCAAATCACAATTAAACGTTATCGCACAGCAACTTACCAGCTTGGATCAGCAGCGTGGGCAAGCAGTCGATGAGATTGAGCGTTTAAAAGCTGAGCAAGCTGAGCAGCAAAACGTGCTAGAAGAATTGCGTCCGCAGCTAATTGAACTGACAAATAAACGTGACACGTATAAACGCAATGAGCAACCGTTGCAGCGCGCATGGCATGAAGCGCAAAACAAGCTGTCACGCCTGCAAGATAATGCGCGTACGCTTGAGCAGCAGCAAGCGATTAATAGCCAAGCGCAAAAACGTCATCAGCAAAACCATGAGAAATGGCAGCGTCGCCAGCAAAACTGGCAGAATTTATGGCAGCAACTACAACAGTCACTAGCACCAGCTGTCAATACTGACAAGGCTGATGGTAATGGACAAGAGCAGGTTGATGCGAACAATTTGCAGCGCACATTAGAGACGCAAGTGACTGAGCTAAATAAACAGTTGCAGCAGATTGAACGCCAGCAAGATAGCGTTGATGAACGCCTGTCTGAGTTACAACCGCAAGCGCATGATTTACAACAACGCTTGATAACTCAGCAACGCGAGTTGAGCGAGGATGAAAAACGTCACGCAGTCTTAGCAGGTGAGTACGATACTCTACATCAGATATTACATCCTAAGCCCACACCAAAGTCGCAACAGCAAGCATCTATTTCAGGAACTGACAATTTAAAAACTGTTTTAGAAAATGAAATAGCCAACGACTATAACGACTTAGCTATCACCACCTTACGTGAGCAGATTGAACTAAGCGCAAAAGGTCAGCAGCATGCAGAGTTACTTGATAGCGTAATGGCGTTATGGCTCGATAGTCATGTGCTGATATCTAAACAATCAAGTAATGAAAAAGTTAACAGCGACGTTGAAAAAGAGAATAGCTTATGGCAAGCGCTTGAGTATGATTTAACAGCTTTATTTACTTATCAGACTGCGCAAAACGAACAGATTAATAAACAGGACAATTTTTCAATAGAAAATGGTCATAGCCTGTGGCTATCTGCTAAGCAAAGTGATGTAAACGCAAAGCCAATTGTTAGCGAATTGCCTGACGGTTTGACTGATACAATACTGCCTTTATCACAGCTGATTACTGCACCTAACTTAGCGCTTTGGCAGCAATGTTATTTATATGTCGCACAATCTGAGGTCACTAATAATCAGACTCTTGACGCGCTCGCTGATATTCTGAAAATATTACCATCATCAGCAATTCTGCTAACCTCGGACGGCTGGCTTATCAGTCGTCAGGGTACGATAAGTCTCAGTAAATTTATTGGGGCGCAAGATGGTCAAAATGAGAGCAATAGTCAATTCTTAAGCCAGCGTTTACAGCAACGTAGCCGTTTGCAAGCATTAGAAGATCTGCTTGATGAGTTTGAAACCAAAATACAAGAGCAGCAAAAGACTATCGCTAATAATCAGCGCAATTATGATTCGTTAACGATCAGCTTAGAAGAAACTCGCGCGCAAGCGGAGCAATTAACCCGCGATAAGCATCAATACCAGCAGCAGCTTACCACTCAGCGCGCCAACGCTGAACGTCTACAAGCAGACAGCCAGCGTCTAAATGCTGACAAAGAAGCCCTTGAGCAAGAGCAACAAGAGCTTGAGCAAGAATTGCAAACCCTCAATCATGAGCAGCAGCATATCCAAAGCGAGATAGCCGCGCTGACGCCGCAAATATCTGATGCCCGTGCGACCAGTCAGCAATTACAGTCCGAGCGTAGTGAGCTCGCCCGCACACGTCAGGCAGATGATGACGCTTGGCAAGCACTACAGCTTCGTATTCAGCAAGGTGAGATGCGCTTAGAGCATAGCGCTAGTAGTCTTGCACGGGCAACTGCGCAGCATGAAAAATCGCTACAAAGCGAGCAAAGTCTAAAGGCGCGTCATGAGCAGCAGCAAAGTAAACTGCCCGCACTACAAGCAGCATTGCAAACAGCACAGAAAGCACGCGATGAGCAGCAAGTAGTATTAACAACACGCGAGGCAGCATTAACGGCGCTTAAAGGGGAATATAGTCAGCAGCAGAATGAATTAGATACGCTGCAAAATACTCTGCAAACACAACAAAGTGAGCTTGCACGTCTTGCCACCGAGCTGGCATTAAGCGCGGCACGTCTAGAAGATGCCAGTACTCATACGCAAGAGGCTTTAGAAGCTTACTATGGCATTAGGCATAGATATAAAACTGATGAAGAGTTACCACAGCAACCGATTAGTGTCTCAAATTTATTAGCGGATTTTATAGCCCATGATCGCCGTATACGTCCAGATAAAATCGCAGAATTAGAATCTGAGCGCGCAAAGCTTGAGCAGCAGCTCAGTAAAATTGGCGCGGTCAATCTCGCTGCAGTAGCAGAATTGGCAGAAGTTAATGAGCGCTTAGAGCCACTGGCGCAGCAGACAGCAGACATTGCTGCTAGTATGGAGACGTTAACGGAGGCGATTGCCTCGATTGATGAAACCACCAAGACGCTATTTATGCAGACACTTGAGGCGGTCAATAGCGAGCTTGCCAACTTATTTGCCAAAGTCTTTGGTGGCGGGCAAGCAAGCTTAACGCTAAATACTGACGATATGCCTGCTAATGCGCCAAAGTCAGAGCAGTGGCGGGCAGGGCTAACCTTAATGGCGCAACCAAAGGGCAAGCGCAATAGTCGCCTTGCTGTGCTGTCAGGTGGTGAAAAAACCTTGACCGCGCTAAGCTTAATTTTTGCGATATTTAAGCAGCATCCAGCGCCGTTCTGCGTGCTTGATGAAGTTGATGCGCCACTTGATGATGCCAACGTTGCTCGCTTTACCAGTCTGATTCATGAGTTGGCAGACGATTTGCAGTTTATTTTTATCAGCCATAATAAGCTGACGATGCAGATTGCTGATGAGCTAAAAGGTATTACCATGCCAAACGCAGGTATTTCGACTTTAGTCAGTGTTTCACTTGATGAAGCGGTGCGTTATGTAGAAAGTTAAGACTAAACAAGTTAACATTGAACAAAATGATGTTGACGCTACTATTAGCATGGTCACTGATAGCAGTGTTACTGATTGGCTATAATAAAATTGCACGCCACAATCGTTGCAAACGACTCAAATAAAGCTTGCTGACTATAAAATACACAATGTGGTGACGACATGGGTCAGCCATGCTAGAATATTGCCATTTATGCCTTCTTATGTATTCCCTTTTATCATAGTTATTAGGATATATTTCTCATGACCGCTATTCAGTTTATATTGATTGCCATTGCCGCGTTTATCGTGCTCGCAGGGCTGTTTATGGTCATTCGCAGCTTTAAGCGCCGCAAAACGGCTGAGGCTGCCGCGGTCAATTATGATAAAAACGGTATTCCTATCATACCGCGCCACGAGCGTAATATCGTCGATGAGCCAGACTTAGAAGATACCGTCGCTGGCGAGACTAGCATCGGTCCTGATCGCAGTTATTTGGATGCCGTCGTCGAAGAAGAACCTTTGACCCAGACGCATACCACTGTCGATACGCAGTTGACCGTTGGGCGTGGTGAGACTAATGACGTTAATCATGACGTGATGGCTGATACCGATTATGCGCGCTGGCAGGACGAACAACAGCGTAGCGATAATAGCGAGTTTGCAGAAACGGCGCAGCAGATGCAAATCGAGCAAGAGCCTGATGCCTTTTCTAGCCTGATGTCGGCGACTGACAATTTGATGCCGTCGATTGATACGGCAGAAGAGCCAAGCTTTGATAATAATAGTCCGATATTGGATCAGCATCTGTCAGAGCCTGTTGATGAAGCGCAAAACGGTCCATTGATTAATGCCAAAGACAATATCAATATCACTATTTTGCCGCATCAATACCGTGACCGTCCAACAGCAGTGATACGTGGTCGCGATTTATTGGCGTTAATCGATAAATATGGCTTACGCTATGGGGCGATGAATATGTTCCATCGCTACGAGCAAAAAGACGGCACTGGCATGCTGTGGTTTAGTATGATGGGCATTACTGATAGTGGTATCGCGCCTTTTGACCCGCATAGCGTCGCGACCAATACTTATAACGGCGTGGTGGTTTTCTTATCCTTGCCACATCCACAAGCGCTGCGTAGTTTCGATAGTATGATGAGCATCGCCTATATGATGGCAAGTGATTTGGACGCCGTTATGCTCGATGAAGAGAACGAACCAATCACCCCTGAATACAAGCAGCAATTGCGTAACCAAGTTCGCGATTATGAAGGTTAGTTTTAACTGATTAATATAAGCTAATTAATACAGGCTGATAATATTAGTAGCAGTATAAAAGGCAAATAGCGCTTGACGTTATTTGCCTTTTTTAATGGGCTATAGTTTCCGAAAAGTGCTAACCATAGTAGACTGAGCGAGCCTAACACAGTATCTGATTTATATAGGATTGACTATACCGAGCTTCCTACAAACTTGTTATCATATCAACATCTTGAATTGCGAAAAAGACGCCGACTATGACTGACTCTACCTCATCAAATAATTCTAAAAATCCATCTGCTCAAGTAGAAAACCAAGCACCTGCCAAATCTAATGTATCTAGTTCGACTGACAGTAGTACCAATAATAGTGCAGAGATTGTCTCAAAAATGCGTGCGCTTATTGAAGCGATTAAGACGCATAACTATGCCTATTATGTGCTCGATAATCCGATATTAGAAGACAGTGAATACGATCAGTTACGTCGCTCGTTGCTTGAGATTGAAGAACAATATCCAGATTTGGTACAGCCTGACAGTCCGATTAATCAGGTTGGCGATACGCCGCTGTCTGCTTTTACTCAAGTCACTCATGACATCCCCATGCTATCACTGGGCAACGTCTTTGAATACGATGATCTGCGTGACTTTATGCGCCGCGTCAATGATCGACTTAATGACGCGCAGAAAAATCCTGAGTATGAGATGGAGCTAAAGCTTGATGGCTTGGCGGTGTCACTCAAATACGCTTATGGACAATTTACCCAAGCGGTGACGCGCGGTGATGGGCAAACGGGCGAGGATATCACCCAAAATGCCAAGACCATTCGCAATCTGCCGCTTTGGCTTGCGGATGCCGCTGAGATTGAGCTATTAGAAGTACGTGGTGAAGTGCTCATGCCCAAAGCAGGCTTTGAGCGTCTCAATCGTCTGGCTGAAGAGAACGATGATAAAACCTTTGCCAATCCTCGTAATGCCGCCGCTGGTAGCTTACGTCAGTTAGATCCTGCCGTCGCTGCCAGTCGTCCACTCGCATTCTACGGTTATTCAGTCAATCAGGGTTTACCAGACACTATCGACACCCAATCAGGAGCGTTGGCATGGCTTACCGAGCTTGGATTTACAGTCAGCGCCGTAGAAGTAGTCGCAAATCCACGCGCCGCCCAGGCCTACTATGAATCAGTGATAGAAGGGCGTAGCGATCTGCCGTTTGAAATCGATGGTATGGTCATCAAGGTCAATAGCCTTGCGCTACAGCAGCAGCTTGGGTTCTTATCGCGTGAACCGCGTTGGGCGACTGCCTATAAATTCCCTGCCGAAACCGTCATGACCCGTCTAAACGATATCGAATGGCAAGTCGGGCGTACCGGTCAAATCACGCCAGTCGGTAAGCTTGAACCTGTCAAAGTCGGCGGTGTCACGGTTAGTAATGTCACTCTACATAACTTTGGTGAGATTCAGCGATTGGATGTGCGCGCAGGCGATATGGTCAGCGTCCACCGTGCAGGCGATGTCATCCCAAAAGTCACCCGTGTCTGGCACGACCAACGCTCAGCCGATAGCGCGCCAGTCACGCTACCTGCTACTTGTCCAGTATGTGACTCTCCTGTGGTGCTGCCTGAAGATGAAGCATTGGCACGCTGTACTGGTGGCCTATTTTGTCCTGCGCAGCAGCAAGAAGCACTGATTCATTTTGTCTCACGTCGAGCGATGGATATCGATGGGCTTGGCGCAAGCTGGCTCATTAGCTTCTTTGAGCATGGTTTAGTCAAAACTGTGGCAGATATTTACCAATTGCACACTCACACAGATGAGATGGTCACGCTAGAAAAATTAGGCGAAAAGTCCGTACAAAACATCATCAATGCTATTGAAGCCAGTAAGCATACTACGCTCGCACGTTTTATTTATGCGCTTGGTATCCGCGGTGTGGGTGAGGGCACGGCACAGAACTTTGCTCAGCAATTTGGTGACCTCGATAGCCTAATGGCAGCCAATATCGAAACCCTGATTAAAACTCCTGATGTTGGTACTATCACTGCCGAGCTGGCTTACGAGTTTTTCCGAGCACCGCATAATATCGAAGTGATTAATTCGTTGCTTGAAGCAGGTGTCTATTGGGATAAGGTGGAGCAAAAAGCTACTGGAGACTTGCCACTTGATGGGCAAACGTGGGTGATTACGGGTGCCCTCGATAGCATGGCGCGTGATGAAGCCAAAGCCAAACTGCAAGCGCTCGGCGCAAAAGTCTCGGGAAGCATCTCGGCGAAAACCACTGCGTTGCTGGCAGGTGATAAAGCTGGATCGAAGATGGCTAAAGCTGAAAAGCTAGACGTGAAAGTGGTGGGTGAAGAAGAGTTTTTGGCGTTGGTTGCGGAGTAAGGCAAGTCCTTGCCATTAAAAGAGCAAAAAGACAGAAAAGAAAAAGCATGGCCTCAGCATCGCTGGCTGAGCCTTTCCTAAAAACTGTGTAACTGCTTATAATCCACTAACTGGAGAATAAGCAATGACTACTCAATCTGACATTAAAAAACTAGCCGAGCAAATGGCTGGTAGCATGAAAAGCTTTGATGACATCAAAGACTTCCAAAAGCAGCTCATGCAATCCTTTATTGATACTGCCTTAGAAGCTGAGATGGAAGACCATCTTGGCTACCCTAAACATGAGAAGGCGGATAAACCTAATAAGCGTAACGGGCACACTAAAAAGACCGTCCGCAGTGACACAGGCGATCTTGAAATCTCTACCCCAAGAGACCGTGATAGCAGCTTTGAGCCTGTACTCGTTAGTAAGCATCAAACCCGTATCTCAGGTCTCGATGATAAAATCATATTCCTTTACGCCAAGGGTCAAACCACCACTGAGATCGTAGAGAGCATTAAAGAGCTCTACGATGTCGACATCTCAAGCTCTCTTGTCTCAAGAGTCACCGATAACATATTAGAGGACATCACCGCTTGGCAGAACAGACCGCTGAGCAGCATCTATCCTATTGTCTACCTAGACTGCATTGTCGTCAAAGTACGTCAAGACAAGCAGATCATCAACAAGGCTATCTA
Organism: Psychrobacter okhotskensis; assembly: GCF_013248965.1. Classification (GTDB taxonomy): domain Bacteria; phylum Pseudomonadota; class Gammaproteobacteria; order Pseudomonadales; family Moraxellaceae; genus Psychrobacter; species Psychrobacter okhotskensis. Next base: position 67,569 of record NZ_JABRVQ010000004.1, read on the forward strand.
TCTAGCGCTAGGTGTTGCTCTTAACGGTAAAAAAGAGCTGCTTGGTATGTGGTTATCAGAGAATGAGGGCGCTAAGTTCTGGCTAGGTGTTCTTACCGAGCTTCAAAACCGTGGCGTACAAGACATCTTAATCGCTTGTGTTGACGGTCTAAAGGGCTTCCCTGATGCCATTAACACCGTCTATCCAAAGGCACAGGTTCAGCTGTGTATCGTACACATGGTGCGCTATTCAATGAAGTTTGTGCCGTGGACGGATAAGAAGGCCGTAGCGGCTGATTTAAAGGCCATCTACGGTGCTGATACCCTTGAGATAGCAGAGGCTAACCTTGAACACTTTGATGAGACTTGGGGCACAGAGTACCCGCATGTCATCAAGTCTTGGCGCAATAACTGGGAGGGCTTAACGGTGTTCTTTGAGTATCCGAAAGACATCAGAAAAGTGATTTATACCACCAATGCGATAGAGTCGCTAAACAGTGTGATTCGGACGGCAGTGAATAAGCGTAAGGTGTTCCCATCTGATCAGGCAGCATTCAAAGTGGTGTACTTAGCCACCCAGCAGGCGTCTAAAAAGTGGTCGATGCCAATCCGTAACTGGACGTCTGCTCTGAATCGTTTTATGATTATGTTTGATGACCGTATCAGTAAGCATTTAATCTAAATGGCAGTTACACAGAATCTGGGATGGGCTCCGCTGGCTTTAATAGTGGGCAAATATGCGGGTCATGAGCCGTCTTTCTTTAATGATTTACTCGGCGCTCGTCCCTTGCGCACAGTCTTCCTGTTATGTTCGAGCTTCGTATTGACATTTTGTTATTCACTCGCGCAAGATAAAACTTTGGATATAAAAGTGTAGGGTGCGCCCCGCGCACCTTTAAGAAACGGATTTTAAATTTATGTGTATTATTTGAGAAATACCTAAAACATAAAATCATCTATATGATGAAGTGGTTTTAATTCGTTCTTTATGTATTATACTTTGGTATGCTAGCCAGCCGCACCTTTGTATCTTGACAAGATTATTAAACAATCCTAGAATTTATTTAAAAAGATTAGGGTTGTTAATTAAAACATCTTTAGCGATTGCTTTTACTACTGGTACACTAACTGCATTACCTAGCTGTTTGTAAGCAAAGTTATCTTTAGGATGCAATACATATGAATCGGGAAAACCTTGTAGTCTTGCACACTCTCTAGGAGTTAGACGACGTACACGTCCATTATGATAAACTCCTAATCTGTTGGAATCAGACGCTGTTAAAGTTATTGAGATACTATCTGGATCAAGGAATTTGAATACTTCGAACGACATGTTTCCTGCGACCAAATTGTACAAACCATCTTTTTCTTTAATATAACGCTTTTGTAGTAGCGATTTGATAACCAAATCAATGTCATCATATGGATAGAAAGTTGCAATCTGAGCTTTACTCAATGCTTTTCCATCCTGATGTGTACCGAAAATATTTTTTCGACGATTAGCAATTAACAGATCCATAAATTCAATTTCATGTTTGGTACATTCACCTCGTAATCCTAGATCCCACGAGTGTATAGAATTTCCCCCACGACTATCTATAAGACGTATACCATGTAACTTATCTAAATCTCCTTTCAATACTTTTTTTAATTGAGCTGTAAAATCTTCAGAGCAGTCATAATGTGCACTGGGATTTGATTCTAAAATGTCTTTAACTAGTGCTGATTGCTTTTCGTCAAATAAATCATTATTCATCAAATTTTCTTTGAATGCATGAGAATCTACAGCCCCAACATCATTTGGCAACGTAACTTTAAGAGTAGGGTTTTTGACTGCCACTATATAAATCCGCACACGATTCTGCGCTACGTTATAGTTGCTTGAGTTAAGTAATCTATATTCAAGCTGGTAACCCAAATCATTTAAGACATTTTTAATAGTAGTAAATGTTTGACCTTTATTGTGATTTACCAATCCTCGAACGTTCTCAAGTATACATAAGGCAGGCTGATTGCTTTCGATTAAACGCGCTACATCGAAGAACAGAGTACCTCTCGTATCTTCAAAACCTAATCTTTTGCCAGCAGAAGAAAAAGCTTGACACGGAAATCCTGCTAATAATACATCGAATTCTTTTACATTATATAGCTGCGTAATATCACAGTATGGATTCTCACCAAAATTTTCTTCATAAGTTTTACATGCTTCTTTGTCTATTTCAGCACTGAGCACGCATTCGGATTTTATATTTAACTCATCTAAAGCTTGTTCGAAACCAAGTCGGATGCCACCTGTTCCAGCGAATAAATCAATAAATCTAATCATTAAATATTATCTTTTATGTAATTAACCATTTGCAGTAATCCAGTATCAGAAAAATTTACAGTACAATCACTATAATTTAATATGTTTTGTATAGCACTCTTCCTTTGAAAGTTACCTGAACCATCTATTATATAACCAACTTTATGATTGTGCTGATGTGCAATTTGCTGTCTGTTATTAGCATTCTGTGCTTTTCTCTCAATTACAGAGTTAGTAGTAACTTGGAAGCTAACTTCTATACCGATAGAACGATTAGTTCTTGGATTAGAAACTACTAGATCAAATTTAGTTAGCTCTGTATCATTTAAGGTAACATTTACTAAGGTATGTCCATTAAAACTATAGTAATCAGGCAGCATTTCCTCGAGTCTTCTTTTAACATAAGCTTCGCAAATATAACCAAGATCATTAGCTGTAGAACCACCAATCTGACGGCTAACAAACAGATAGCGCTCTTTAACATATTTTTCTAATTTCTCAGGACTTCCGATCATACTACCAATAATAGCTTTTTCCAAAATCTCATCTGGTAATTTAGAAGGGTCTGTAGTGTTTGCTCCCCAAATCAATAACATGCAAACATCGAGCATATCATTGTTAAACGTTTGACGGTTTTCAAGTAATAGAGACTTTTCAACCCTTAGTTTCTTATTATTCCAAATACGTTTTTCAGTTTTACTGAATTTGTAGGTATGGACAACGTTATCAAATGCAAATTCTAACTTCTGTTTGGGAAAGAGCTGGAAAAAATCTTTTGAGTAACGTTGTAAACGTTCTCCACCAATATCTGTAAGTACCATGAGGTGCTTTAGAAAAAGATTGGCTGATAATGCTTTGTTTTGAATAAGCGCCTCTTTCCACGCATAAGGACTAGCATCAGCCACTTTCAAAAGATTTAAAAAAGTATCTTGTGTCTCAAGAAGAGGAATTAGAGTGCTTTTATCAGCCGCCTCTTTTACTAAATCTGATGGCCAGTAATTGCATGCATCTTTAGCGAGTTCATCAACAGTTTGCATATAAGGGTATATTCTTAGTTAAAATAAAGATGAATTTTAGCATTAAACTTACTAGGTGGGGACGAGTTATAAGTATATCAGTACAACTATATTACTCGCTTAAAACTGAGCATAGATAATAGGTCATATTCTACGAACTACTTCAGTAACTTCCACGCTATTAATTCCTACTCCGCCATCTCTCCATGTGCCTTCACATCACCTTTCTTACCATCTGGCTGAATCACGATAGGTAGTACCAGCCCTTTGGCAAAGTCATCAGACAGCACATAATCATAGCGACTGGCAGCGACATCAGGCGTGGTATGAATGATAAGCGTCATTTCATTGCCATCGGTTACCTCATGTGAGACATAGGTCTCACTCAACTGATCCAAGGCTTTCGATAGTGCCTCGTTACTGGCCATGCTGATGGTTAGATTGTGCTGTGCGGTCGCAGCGTCCACCTTGAAATAATCCGCATAATCACGGACGTTTTGACTATCCAGTGCAAACGGATACTGATAGTTGGTGGGGTCAGCAGGCTTTTCACCACTGTCTACCAATGACCAGTCTATCGTACCGACTGCTGATTCGCCTTTTGGCGTCGATGAATCTGCTGCTGTCGCCGCTGCCTCAGGGGTTTGGTCAGTAGCATCAACAGAATCGGCAGCGTTATTGCAGCCTGTCAGCGCCCATATACTTGCAATTGCCATCATACTTATTAGACGCTTAGCCATCGAGTTATCCTTTTTATTATTGGTCATGATTAATATGCTCTAGTTTGACAGCTTTCTTTACGGTTCTCTAGCGAAATGGAGGAAACAAGCGCCTGTTGTAAAAATATTGAATATGAAAATATCGAAGCAACTGGCATATTCTTAAAAAATGAACACAAAAAAACAGCCACCATATGATGACTGTTTATAGTATTGCTCAGTTTAATAATTGTAGGTTTATCATTATTAATGAACGATTAAACCAAAATTATTATCGGCCTATCTGACAGTTTACTTGATATTCTTTACCGTCAGCCCACTTCATGGCAAGGATACCTTTATCGCCTTTCATATGCCATGCATAGACCACTTCTGGATTTGACTCATTGACATAGCTTGCCGTATCACCTTGGACGCCGCCATTTAAGATGATAGGTTGGTCGGCCCAGTTTACTTTAGGTAAGGTCGCATTTAGCATCACTTGTTTTTTATTGATTGACTGTTTTGCCATGATGGTGCTGTCGTCAGTACAGGTATAAGGTGCTGGTGCCATACGGTCATAAGCGGCGTTAGTGACGCTTTCTGAAGCAGGCGTATTTGATGACTCTGGCGTAGTAGGCGCGGTGGTGGCACAAGCGCTTAATAAAGCAAGGGCAGGTAGGGCAGTCGCGAATTTAGTTAAAGTGTGCATGGTTCTCTCCAAAAGTAGCTATTATGATAATTTGTCTAGGGTTATTTATTTGTTCTTAATAATGCGTTAAGCATATGACGTCATGGTAGCGAAAACGTGGTCAGAGCGGTGTTAGAAATTGTTTGTTACCTGTTAGCTTTCTTACTTAACCGATGACTAATGTAATTTATAATCTGAGTCGTCCGTTATTTAGATAATTGAGTAACCTAGCCAATAAAAATCGCCCATCAACGATTAAGCTGATGGGCGATTTTTATTAATAACGAGCGTTGAGCTGTTGCCAACCAAGCTTAGTTTATAACCTTGGTTTGCTAATATAATTATTTTGTTTTGCGCGGTGGCAGACCCGTATGCTGCGTTTGGAAGTTGCCTTTGCTCACTTGCTTCTTGGTGTTTTTTACAGCGCTCGAGCTATTGTTGGTGCGCTTCACCGAATCATTACCTAGGCGGCTGTTCTTTTTACGCGCTGATTGATAGCTGTCTTGTGCCGCATCACGACCTTCTAAGCTGGCGTTAAAGGGCGGAATCAAGCAGCCACGGTTTTTGCCAATCAAGTCACTACGTCCCATGTCTTGCAGTGCTTTACGCAATAATACCCAGTTCTTTGGATCATGAAAGCGCAAGAACGCTTTGTGCAATTTTCGCTGCTTGCCCGACTTGACGATATCCATGTCACCTTCACTGCGGCTAATCTTATGCAGCGGATCTTTATGCGTATGATACATGGTGGTCGCCGTTGCCATCGGACTCGGATAGAACGCCTGCACTTGGTCAGCGCGATAGCCATGACTTTTTAGCCAAAGCGCAAGATTCATCATGTCTTCATCTTTGGTGCCCGGATGGGCGGCGATGAAGTAAGGAATCAGATATTGCTCTTTGCCTGCCTCTTGGCTGTACTGCTCAAACATGGCTTTGAATTTATCATAGCTACCCATGCCCGGCTTCATCATCTTTGATAGCACGCCTTCTTCTGAGTGCTCAGGCGCGATTTTTAGATAACCACCGACATGATGACTGACCAATTCTTTGACATATTCAGGGTCTTTTACTGCCAAGTCATAACGCAAGCCAGAAGCGATAAGGATTTTTTTCACGCCTTTGATATCACGCGCTTTACGGTATAGCTTGGTCAAATTACTGTGATCGGTGATCAGGTTTTCGCAGACGTCAGGATAGACACAAGACGGCTTGCGGCAGTTCTTTTCAATGGTCTCGTCTTTACAGTTTAGACGATACATATTAGCCGTGGGTCCACCAAGATCCGATATCACCCCAGTGAAGTTGGGTGCGGTATCACGAATCGCTTCCACTTCACGCAAGATAGACTCTTCTGAGCGGTTTTGGATAATGCGGCCTTCGTGCTCAGTGATCGAGCAGAAGGTACAACCACCAAAGCAGCCACGCATGATATTGACCGAAAACTTAATCATGTCATAAGCAGGAATGCGCGCGTCGCCATAGCTCGGATGTGGTAGGCGTGCATATGGCAAGTCAAATACGTAATCCATCTCTTCGGTTGAGAGCGGAATCGGTGGTGGATTGAGCCAAACGTCAATAGAGGTGTGTGAGTTGCCAGCGCCGCTACTATGACGCTGCACCAGTGCGCGCGCGTTGCCCGGATTGGTCTCCAAATGTAAGATACGACTCGCATGAGCATAGAGCACAGGGTCAGATTTGACGTGCTCATAATCAGGCAGACGAATCACGGTTTGCTCACGCGGCGGCATTTTAAGTTTATGCTTGCGTGCTGTCATCGGCTTATTAAAGCCACGCATTTGCACGACTTGCGTTTCTTCATCGACTTGATGCGCATTGATAATTTTATTGGTAACTGGTTCAGACACAAAGCCGGGATACTGTGAAGCCATTCCTGACAGCGCTTGCCCAACGGGCGAGTCGCTCGGCTTTTCTTGCTCGATTGAGCATTGATCCACGTCTTCGGTCATGACGTATGGGTTGATAATCGGATCAACACGGCCGACAGTATCGACATCATTACTGGCAACCTCGGTCATATCCGCTTGCCAATGGCGGCGCGTCGGGGTCAACAGATAGGACGTACCACGCAATTTGCTCATTTGCTCAAAGCTATAGCCTTTCGACAGACCATGTACCACATCGACGATGGCACGCTCAGCATTACCATACAATAAGACATCGGCACGGGCATCGAGCAATATGCTGCGGCGAACTTTATCTGACCAATAGTCATAGTGGGCGATACGGCGTAAGCTACCTTCGATACCGCCTAAGATAATCGGCACATCAGGATACGCTTCGCGGCAGCGCTGGCTATAGACGATAGCAGCGCGGTCAGGGCGTTTATTGGCGACGTTGCCTGGAGAGTACGCATCATCGCTACGAATCTTGCGATCAGCGGTATAACGGTTAATCATGCTGTCCATATTGCCCGCCGTCACACCATAAGCATAGACAGGTTTGCCCAGTTCCATAAAGGCATCTTTGCTCTTCCAGTCTGGCTGGGCAATGATACCGACGCGGAAGCCTTGTGCTTCTAATAAGCGGCCGATAATCGCCATGCCAAAGCTTGGATGGTCGACATAGGCATCGCCTGAGATGATGATGACGTCACAAGCGTCCCAGCCCAAATCATCCATTTCTTTACGGCTCATCGGCAGATAAGGCGCAGGCTCGTAGCAGCTCGCCCAGTGTTTGTCGTAGTCGTAAAGTGGCTTGGTGCCTTGTTTAAAGGCGGTGCGGGCGATGGTATCGGCAGACATGGGCAGACCTGTTAATTAAAAAGTGGCACTAAAAATAAGCCGTTATTGTTATTCATTAACAACGGCTCATTTAAAAGCGCTCATTTTAACATGAATCGCACTCATGATGCGACCTATTCTATGATGGGCGATTAATGATAAGTTATTGATAGCGCGAGATAAACTGCTTATGCAAAGTGAGCGACTAGCCTAGCAAAATAATGGCAAAAATGGTTTAAGCAGAACCGTCTATCTTCGCAAACATGGTTGTTAAAGTACAGTTATCAAAGTATGGGTTTGGTCAGTACTAATCATTTGTTTTCTCATGTTTTGTTAGCCGTTCTGATTTTCATCCATAACTTTTGGCATAGCTTTTGCTCCAACCCCGTTAGGGCTTATTTGTGTGCATTCATGAGTGAAAATGGTGCACCGATAAAAATTGAACGGATAGATAAGTGTTTGGAGATAAAATGAGAACATCATCTGTTGGGCTGGATGCGATAAAAGGGCTACTAAGAACATTACTGCACAAGATACTTATGCTGGGGACGCTACTGTTTGGCACGATAGCTAGTGCACAAGCGGCCGCGGCTGACACATTGACGGTGGCGCAGCTACTCGAATATCAAAATATCGCTTGGATTATCTGGGGCGGGGTTCTGGTGTTCTTTATGCAGGCAGGTTTTGCGCTACTTGAGAGCGGATCGGTACGCGCAAAGAACGCCGTCAATGTGATGATGAAAAACTATACCGATATGTGTATCGGTGGTCTGGCGTTTTATTTGGTGGGTTTTGGGTTGATGATGGGTACTAATCATTCGGGGTTTGTCGGTACCGATCATTTTATGCCAGTCAATCTATCCAATATGGACTGGGCACTGATGTTCTTTCAGATGATGTTTGCGGCGACAGCGGTGACCATCGCGAGTGGTGCCATGGCAGAGCGTGTCTCGTTTATCGGCTATGCAGTCGCCGCCTGTTTGATCTGTCTATTTATCTATCCTGTGTTTGCCAGTTGGGTGTGGGGTGGGTATTTCGGCGGAACAGGGTGGCTGACCGAGCTTGGTTTTATTGATTTTGCTGGTTCGACCGTCGTGCATTCTATCGGGGGCTGGTTGGCACTGGCAGGTGTTTTAGTTATCGGACCGAGACTGGGCCGCTTTGCACCCGATGGGACGCCAAGACTCATCGCAGGTCACAACATGACGCTATTGGCGCTTGGCGGGTTTATCTTATGGTTTGGTTGGTTTGGCTTCAATGCTGGATCGACATTATCTATCACTGGAAATATTGGCTTGATTGCCGTCAATACTTTTATCGCTGCGGTCAGTGCGGTGGTGAGCTACATGCTGATTGCTCGGACAATGAACAAAGCAATCTTGCTCAGTGATAGTGTCAATGCCAGTTTGATCGGACTCGTGTCTATCACGGCAGGCTGTGCCACAACGACGCCTTTATTTTCTATTATTATCGGTGGGGTTGCTGCCGTGGTCTATATATTGTCTACGCAGGCGCTACTAAAGCTCAAAATAGACGACGTGGTTTCAGCAGTGGCCGTACATGGCTTTGGTGGTGTGTGGGGTACACTTGCGGCTGGGCTATTTTATACAGGGGATTTATTTAATTTATCACGGCTGGGCGTGCAGGCGCTGGGCGTCGGTGTAGCTTTGGTATGGGCACTAGGTCTGGGTCTTATTATGTATAAGCTGATTGATCTGAGCTTTGGGTTAAAGGCGAGCCGGTTACACGAGCAGCGTGGCCTTGACTATACCGAGCATGCAGAGCTGGGTTACCCTGAGTTTCAAAAGCAAATGTTCGATGCTAAAAGTCTAACAGAGCGTCACTTATAGGAGAGAGCTGATGAATACTGATACTCAATCCGTAGACCAAACGGTATCCGCGATGGCAGAGGTACTGGCAAAATACTTACATCCTGAGGAAGTACGACTGCTCAAGACCCAATGGCTACAGTACTCGGCGGTCTCTGTCAGGATGATGCAGCAATGCATCTTGGATGCGACAAGGCGCTATCCTGAACTACAAGATCACAAATCTGAAATTCGTAAAGGCTTTTGGGCTACGTTGCAAGTGGATAGTCAGCAGACAGTGGAGTCTGACAGTCACAATGGCCATAACGAGACAATCAATGCACCCGTACCTATCTCTGAGCCCGTTCTCGCATTTTATACCGTGATAGAAGCGCTGCGCAGTCAGCTAACGGCAGCAGACAGTCGCAGCTTTTTTCATAGTATGCACCAAACTGTTTCGCAAGAACGCACCTTCAAAGGGCATCACATCAATATCAATCAGTTTTTGGAAGGTAATCGTCCACCTGTACCGGACAATGAGCACCTGTTAAACAATCTGATGCAACTTGCCTACGTGTGCTTGTGCGATATTACTGGTCCTGTAGAGGCAGATGAGATACTGTTTCAAGCAGCACAAACGGCCAAGCAAAGTTATCCAAAAGCCGTCGTCGAAAAATTATTTTAACCTATCAAGTGAGCACGTTACGAGCAAGTACGGATATCGCCTCGTAACGTACCTTATGGTTTCAGGTGAGTCAGTGCGCTGTCTGATAGCTTTTAATTATCTAATAATTGAAATGGGAAAGTAACCACGTCAAAAGCTAAGGCAAAGGGCAATAAGACCAATTTTTGCGCCGTATTTGCGCCACGACGAGACACTTGATTTTGCTGGCTTTGTGTATAAAAACTGACCGTATAAGGTTTGCTCAAGGCGCGATAATTCGACTGAATTAGGCTTAAATTGCTGACTTGTGGATAGATAGCGCCTTTGACAGGGATACTAAAACAAAAGCGCTGAGCATTGATACGCAGATCGCTGGCGGAGGTGCATTCGCGGCCACTATTTTGTAAAAAGAACTGATAGTCAGAACGCTTAAATTCATCCTTTAATTTGGCGTAAGACAGCTTCATCTCTCCCTGAAAATACCCATCATTATTGGGCACAGCAAAGCTCATGTCATTATCGACTTGGATGTTCTTTGGCGTCAGATTGGTGAGCAAATTGACCATTTCTGTCCCGCCTTGGGTCAGCACGTAGCTGTTCTTTTCACCGACGATCACCATGGTCGCATTTGGCGTTTTTGGCAATGCTTGCGCAGGACGACCAAAAGCCACGATTTGGTCTTCAGACAACACACTCTTAGTCGTGGTTGTGCTGACACGGTTATTGTCTTCTAACAATGAACTGGTGGCACAGCCTGAGCTGGCGAGCAATGCCGCGAGCGACGCCCCTGTTATCACTGTTTTAAAACTTAATGCTTTTAGTGCTGGATTATCACTTTCTTCTTTTTTAAGGGCACGGGTACTTTTAGTCATACTACGACTTCCTTGTCTACTGTCAATGGACTATTGAGGTGGCAATTATTGTTTACTGCCAGACTTTCGTTGATATCGTACCTTTTTTAGTAGTAACTTATCTACTTTTAATTAACTCAATAAACCAATGCTTGTTGAGATTGCTAATCAAGCAAAATCTTTGTCCCACTTTTAGTAAAATTCATCACAAATTGGCTTTTAAAGTTGCGTACATTGTTCTCATAGGTGAGCAGACCAGTCGTGAATCGATGATAATCGCTCATATTTCTGGCATTGACCATCAACATAAAATCCGCATCACCGGACACTTCATAGCAGCTCATCACTTGTGGCTGCGCATTCATCAAGCGCTCAAATCGATGTTGCATCGAGGTATTTGAGCGCGCCATCTCTATCATTACCACGGCAGTCAGGCCGTAGCCAACCTTATTTGGATCCACGATAGCGACTTGCTTAGTAATGACGCCATTGCTTATTAATGCTTGGATGCGGCGTTGGGCAGTAGCGATAGACACATGCACTTGTTCTGCCACCGTTTTTAATGGCAAGGTCGCATCATCTTGTAGCAAATTTAAAATCGCTTTATCGATATCATCTAAAATTTGGCTCATTGTATGCTCTCTTCTAAAAAGTACTTTTGTTAAAGATTTTTATAATTATTATCACTATAAGTCAAAATTTAAGAAAATATTTGGTTTTGAGCGTCATAAAAGATAAATTTATTTATGAATAGCTTTATTTGGAGATAATTTATCAATACCGTTCAGTAAAATAGACACCACTAATCAAAGCTTGGCAAACAAAGCCTAGTAATCAAAGCTTAGCCATAATAAATACAGGCTAATAGCAGGTTTTCTAAAATCTATTTACATGTACGGTGTCTTTATGTCTATCTTAATGCTATCTAACGTATTCGCTAATACACTCGCAACGACTGTCTCGCGCTTGCCACTGGCTACAATCTGGACAGCAGGCAGCACACAGCAACGTACGTTAATCATGGGCGTGGCCTTAGCAGTATTGTCGAATTTGTTGTTTGGCGTACTTTATGCCTACAGCAGCTTTTTAGCACCATTGTCAGGTACGCAAATCTTTATTTGGCGTATGCTAGCGATGTGGGCGGCACTGGTAGGCTATTTGCTGATTAGTGGACGCATAGGTATCCATATTGATAAGTTAAAAGCGCTAGGTACTGTGAAGCAGTGGGTGTGGTTGTTATTACCCACACCGATATTTCTCAGTCAGTTTTGGTTATTTATGTGGGCACCGGTCAATGGGCAGGGCGTTCAAACCGCAATGGGTTATTTCTTATTCCCACTAATGATGGTTATATTTGGCTGCGTCTTTTTTGGCGAAAAGTTAAGCCGTCTGCAATGGTTGGCGGTTGCCTTTGCCGCTGTCGGCGTCGGTAGTGAAATTGTACGTACGCACAGTGTTTCTTGGGCCACGCTTTGGGTCTGTGGCACGTATCCTATTTATTATATTTTGCGTCGTCTGCAAGGGATTGGCGCGGTGACTGGACTATTGGTTGATTTAACGATATTCGCGCCATTTGCCTTGGTTTATTTATTTTTATTCGCGCCGAGCAGTTTGAGCGTGGTAAGTGGTTCTGGTTTCTTTATCATGATGCTGGTAGGGTTGGGTGTACTTAGTGTGCTGGCTATGAAAACCAACGTCGATGCCAGTCAAATGCTACCCGTCAATGTCTACGGTATGATGAGCTATATAGAGCCAGCTTTATTATTTATCTTGGCCATTACGATATTGGGCAATCCTTTTGAATCAGCGATGATTTATAGCTATGGTTTGATATGGCTGGGTATAGCTTGCTTAATTGTGCATGGTATCCGTCAATTACGCCGCGCTCAAAAAGAGTCGAAGATCAATAAAATAGCTCAAGCAATCTGATTTTTAACAATGCAGCTCAGTCTTATCAAGACGCTATTTTTTCAAATAAAAAAGGACGATTCAACAGTATGCTGAATCGTCCTTTTTACGTTAGAGTAAAGTGAATGGTTTCATCCATCTATTAATCTAAATGCTGTTTAAAGCCGCGCTGCTTATCACGTTCCCAATCACGGTCTTTTAGCGTTTTGCGTTTATCATGTTGCTTTTTACCCAGTGCCAAGCCAATTTGACATTTAACCAGCGAGTTTTTCCAATAACAAGACAACGGTACGCAAGCATAGCCCTTTTGATTGACAGCGCCAAACAGCTTTTCAATCTCGCGGCGATTGAGGAGTAGCTTACGGGTACGAATGCTATCAGGACTCACATGCGTTGAGCTAGATAACAATGGCTGGATATGCGCGCCAAATAAGAAGGCTTCATTATTGCGGAAGATGACATAGGCTTCAGTAATCGTCATTTTACCTGCACGAATGGCTTTGACTTCCCAGCCTTGTAGCGCCAGACCTGCTTCAAAGGTTTCTTCGATGAAGTACTCGTGGCGCGCCTTTTTGTTGGCACAAATTTGATTGTCCGGTTTTCTTGATTTTTTTGACATAATTTCTCCATAAGGGCTGCAAAATATATTGCCCTTGTCTAACAGTCCTCATCCGAACCCTTTAATATGGATTGTCTTTTATTATAAATAATAAGAGGGATGAGTCGAACCGCCTATTGTAGCAAAGCAGTTCACAAAAATGTAAGTCGGCTGTTAGGACAAATGTAGCAGATGAGTATTAAGTTTGGGCAAAATTTGCTAGCATATAGCGTAATATTACCGACTACATTAGCCACGTTATGAGCCATCCTACTGCTGCCAATTCCTCAAAGCTACATACCAAAATTTTATATCCTGGTACCTTTGACCCCATTACTAATGGTCATGTCGACTTAGTCAAGCGAGCAACCAAGCTGTTCGACGAGGTCGTCATTGCCGTTGCTTCAGGCCATCATAAAAAACCGCTATTTAGTTTTGAAGAGCGCGTTACCTTGGTCGAAACCGTATTTGCTGATTTACCGCAAGTATCGGTGATTGGTTTTGAAGGTCTGCTGGTCGATTTTATGCGTGAAAAAAATGCCACTGCCGTCTTGCGTGGTCTACGGGCGATGTCGGATTTTGAATATGAGTTTCAGCTGGCCAATATGAACCGTGAACTTGATGAGAACTTTGAAGCAGTATTTTTGACCCCATCTCAGAACTATTCGTTTATCTCGTCTACCATGATTCGCGAAATTGCCAAGCTTGGCGGCGATGTGACTAAATTTGTTCCTCAGTGTGTGTCGCAAGGCTTTGCTGAGAAACTCAATCTTAAATAGACATAGTATTTATTGACGACTATTCGCTGGAACCGTCAAAACGGCCAGTCTTGATTGTTATCCGTAAAATATAAGGAGCAGTTTATGGCGCTATTAATCACTGATGAATGCATCAACTGTGACGTCTGCGAGCCTGCCTGCCCGAATGAGGCCATCTCAGAAGGCGATGACATCTATGTTATCAACCCCGACCTATGTACCGAATGCGTTGGCCATTTTGATGAACCGCAATGCGTGGTCATTTGTCCGGTCGACTGTATCCCCCATGATCCTGATCATGTCGAAACCGAAAGCGATTTGATGTCAAAATACAAACGTATCACTGGTCAGTAATGCGTTGCCAATCGTGCCTTTGAGTTAATAGTTATTTTAAAATAAAATCGATACGTTAAAAATCGATACATTAATAGATAGGTGCGATTGGTATAAACTTCCTTTGCTTGCTGTTATCACAGAGGCTACGAAAAACTCATCCCAGTCGCACTGTATTTTTTTAAAGTAAATCCACTATATAGAAATGCTAAAAACTAGGAATAATATGACGAATACGGATATTCAAATGGTAGTACGCTTTTTTAAAAATAAATGCTTGTCGTTTGAGAGCGTACTATGAGTGTCGATGCTGCTACCAGTGATTTTGATCAACAGCACCTTTGGCATCCCTACGCCAGCCTGCCGCCCACCTATCCAAATATCGTTATTGATCATGCAGAAGGCATTTATATTGTCACGCAAGATGGTACGCGTCTGATTGACGGCATGTCATCTTGGTGGGCGAGTGTCCATGGTTATAATCATCCAACGCTCAATGCCGCGATGATTGAACAATTGGGCAAAATGGCGCATGTGATGTTTGGCGGCTTGACCCATCAGCCAGCGATAGATTTAGGCAAAAAGCTGCTAGCTATTGTACCTGCTGGACTCGATGCGATATTTTATGCCGATAGCGGCAGTATCGCGGTAGAAGTAGCGCTAAAAATGGCATTGCAATATCAAATTGCCACTGCGCGTCCGCAAAAGTGCCAGTTTGCCTCAACGCACTCTGGCTATTATGGCGACACGTGGCATGCGATGAGTGTTTGTGATCCTGTTAATGGCATGCACAGCCTGTATGGTAAACAATTACCGATGCAGCACTTTGTGTCTGCGCCGCCTTTAGGATTTGAGCGCGAGCTAAATCAAAATACACGTGATGAATTAATAGTGTTTTTTGCTAAAAATAGCGATCAACTTGCCGGATTTATCATTGAGCCTATTATTCAAGGCGCAGGCGGTATGCGCTTTTATAGCCCTGAGTATTTACAACTACTGCGTCAGCTATGTGATGAGCATAACGTGCTGCTCATTGCTGATGAAATCGCCACAGGCTTTGGGCGTAGTGGCAAGCTGTTTGCTTGCGAGCATGCCTATATT
Organism: Psychrobacter okhotskensis; assembly: GCF_013248965.1. Lineage (GTDB taxonomy): Bacteria > Pseudomonadota > Gammaproteobacteria > Pseudomonadales > Moraxellaceae > Psychrobacter > Psychrobacter okhotskensis. The sequence goes on from NZ_JABRVQ010000004.1 coordinate 83,020, forward strand.
AGTCCTGATATTATGACCATTGGCAAAGCACTGACGGGCGGTTATATGACCTTTGCCGCGACTTTATGTACGCGCCATATTGCTGACACCATCAGCCAAAGTGATTATCCAGCCCTGATGCATGGCCCGACCTTTATGGGAAATCCGCTGGCTTGTGCGGTCGCTTCTGCATCGATTGATTTAATTTTGTCCTATGATATCGAAGCTCGTACGGCAAATATGCAAACCGTAATGGAACAACAACTCGCGCCTGCAGCGACGTTAGCTGGCGTTGAAGAAGTACGTTGTTTGGGGGCGGTAGCCGTCATTGAGCTTAATGACGCGGTTAATATGCCAGTATTTCAATCTTTACTTATTGAACACGGCATCTGGGTACGACCTTTTGGTAAGTTGGTTTATATCATGCCGCCCTATATGACTACTGACACTGAATTAGTAACGTTATGTCAGTCATTGTTAACGGTGGTTCGTGTTTATTTAACAAAGCAAGGTCAACTATGAGCGTGCTATTTATCTCTGGTATCGATACCGATATTGGCAAGACTTACGCTACCGGCATGATAGCAAAGGCGCTGATGCATCAAGGTGCTAACGTCATCACTCAAAAGTTGGTACAAACAGGCGTTAGCGTCAATTGTGATACTGGTGAGATGAATGTTGCCGATGATATTGTCACTCATCGTCAATTGATGAATATGCCGTTGCAGCCGTGTGATGTTGACTTTACCACGTGTCCGTTTCGCTATGAGAAACCTGCGTCACCGCATTTATCTGCTGCGCTTGCTAATGCCGTTCTAGACCCTGAAATCATCACCAAGTTTACGCAGCAATTGCAACAAAGCTACGATATAGTGCTATTAGAAGGCGCAGGCGGATTGCTTGTACCGATCACTGAGCAATTATTAACCTTGGATTATATTGCCACTCAAGGTTATCCGGTCACTTTAGTCACATCAGGGCGGCTTGGTAGTATTAATCATACTTTGCTGAGTTTAGAGGCGATTAAAGCGCGTGGTTTGACGGTACATAGCGTCATTTATAACCATATTCATGACAGTGCTGCCCAGACGGATAAGCAAATAGCTGATAGCACGATTGATTATTTAAAAAACTACTTAGCGCAAAATTATCCAAACACACATTGGCTACAGCTGTCACGCCAAGATAAAGACCAGAAGAATGACAATGATTTAATATTACCGCTGAACTTTCTTTAGATCCTGATTCAAGTCATTTGGTAAAAAAGTGAAATAAACGCAAAAGATATTCCTAGACAGCCATTAGTTTTGCTATACTAGCGCGCTTGGTAGACTAGGCAATCGCCGCTGCACACTGGCAACAGATGAGCAGGGGAGGAAAGTCCGGGCTACATAGGGCAGCGTGCCAGCTAACGGCTGGGCAGGGTAACTTGACGACCAGTGCAGCAGAGAGTAGACCGCCCCGCGCAAGCGAGGTAAGGGTGAAAGGGTGCGGTAAGAGCGCACCGCGTGAATGGCAACATCTCACGGCATGGTAAACTCCACGCGTAGCAAGACCAAATAGGCATCGGCATGGCGCGGCCCGCGTTCGATGCGGGTAGGTTGCTTGAGCGTATTAGCGATGATACGCCTAGAGGAATGATTGTCCACGACAGAACCCGGCTTATCGGTTTACCAATTTTTTATTGTTCGTTTTTATCGTTAGTGCTATACATATTTGCTATTAATTTGAATTAAATTCCTATTTTTTGCAGATAAACGATAATTAGGGGTTGACGACAGTCGTCTCTATCGGTATTATACCGAGCCTTAAATGGCGATGTAGCTCAGCTGGTTAGAGCGCATGACTCATAATCGTGAGGTCAAGAGTTCAAGTCTCTTCATCGCCACCATTTATAGTAAGAATAGCAGTACGAAAGAAGCCAATCCTTTGTGATTGGTTTTTTTTTGGCTAAAAAACCCAATGAAGACAATATTCTAAAGTCAGTTAGATAAATAACCGCTTATATTTACTTGCTGTTTTCTTGCTAAATCATAGGTTTATCTGTTTAGACACAGATTAATTCTTGTAACTTATGTCCCGCTTACTTATCATAGGGGCTGTTTTCGGTAAAGTCCTGTAACGCTATGTCTGTACAATTACCTCCTTATCGTCCTATTAAGCACCGTAGTGGACTGAAAGTCATGGGTGCGGCATTCCATGCATTGCTCATGCGTGAGTTGCAAACGCGTTTTGGTGGTTATCGCTTGGGCTATCTATGGGCACCGCTAGAAATCATTTTTCAAATGCTTATATTTTTAGTGATCTTTGGTGTGGTTATAGAGCGAGCTGTACCAGGAATGAGTTTCCCACTGTTTCTAGTGGCAGGAATGGTTCCCTTTCGTATGTTTCAGACTATTGCGACTAGAGCATTAGGAGCGGTTGAAGCAAATCAAGGACTGTTGATGTATAGATCAATTCGTCATATTGATGTCATAATTGCTCGCTCAGCTTTAGAGTTCATTATTTACTTTGTTACTTTAGTTATCTTATTAACCGGACTTGCTTTTTTCGGTGATTATGCCAGTTTAGCAAATCTACATGTCGTACTATTTTGTTGGATTACTTTGTTTTTATTTAGTTTTGGTGTTGCTTTAATCATGATGGTTGTCGGTTTTTATGGTGGTGAAATCAGTAAAATTATTGCCATACTATTTACTATACTTTACTTCACCTCGGGTATTATTTATCCCATTCATATTATTCCAGAGCCATACTTTAGTTATTTACTCTATAATCCTTTTATCCATAATATTGAGTTAATACGTCACGCTTTTGCACCTGCTTATCCTGCTTATCATATAGATATAACGTATTTTCTGAAGTGGACGGTTGCAGTAAATTTCTTAGGTCTTCTCATGTATAAAGCAGTAGAAAGAGACTTAATACGTTCTAAATAACTCATAAAGTGTGATACCAGTTTCAACTTAGGGCAAACAAATGATTGAAATTAAAAATGTTTCTAAGTCATTTATGACCAAACAGGGTAGGCATTATCTATTTAAAGATTTGAATCTGACCATTGGTGATAAGCAAAGCGTCGGTCTACTTGGCCGTAATGGTGCGGGCAAATCAACACTATTGCGCATTATCTGTGGACTAGACAAGCCCGATCATGGAGAGATTATTACTGATTCCACTATTTCATGGCCCGTTGGTGTAGCAGGTGGATTCCAAGGTAGCTTGACGGGTCGTCAAAACGTCCGTTTTGTTTGTCGGCTTTATTCAAGCGGTCCTTATATTGATGAGAAAATTCGTTTCGTCGAAGAGTTTGCAGATATCGGAAACTATTTTGATATGCCAGTTAAAAGCTATTCTTCAGGTATGCGCGCGCGCTTAACCTTCGGCTTAAGCTTGGCATTTGATTTTGATTATTATATGTTAGATGAAGCCGGTGCCGTTGGTGATGCCGCTTTTCGTAAGCGTAGTGAAGAGATTTTAGCAGCGCGCCGTCAGCAAGCCGGGTTTTTAATTGTATCGCATAACATCGGTGATATTAAGCGTAATTGCGATATTGGTATTGTGCTAATGGATCAAACAGCACACGTCTTTGATGACACAACAGAAGCGATTGAGGTTTATGAAAAGCATGTCCACAAAGCGAAAAAATAAGATAATTGACTTCTCGCTGTTCATTGGCTTGGTGATCCTCCCTTGGGTGTTGGTGATCTTTTATGTCATGACCCTTGCACATCCGCGCTTTATTTCGACAGCTGATGTGGTCGTGAAACAAGTGAGCGAATCTAGCGTACCTTCTGGTGGCGGTCTATCGGCCTTGTTAGGTGTGAATAGCACCAGTAAAGAAGATGCAACCTATCTGACTGAATATATATTGTCCAATGATATGGTGAAGCGACTCGATAGTAAGTTTAAGTTCCGAGACGCTTACTATGTTGATGGTTCTGATCCTATTTATGAAATCGATCCTGATGCAACCCAAGAAGATTTGCTTGAATACTTCAAAAAACGGGTTCACATTGATCTTGATGAGCAGAGCTATGTGCTTTCGGTATCAACAGAAGGCTTTGACTCAAAGTATGCTTTTGAGCTGAACAAAGCTATCTTAGGTGAGTCTGAGCGTTTTGTGAACCGCATTTCACAGGAAGTGGCTCGTGATCAATTGGCGTTTGCAGAAACTCAGTTAGACGAGTCAGAAGAGCGTTTAAATGATGCCAAAGAGCAGTTATTAAACTATCAGAATGAAAACGAAATCTATGACCCACAAGCCAATGCGCAAATCGTCAATCAGTTGATTGGCAGCTTGCAAGCGCAATTAAGCTCGTTGCGTACCGAAGAGCGTCAGTTACTCAGTTATCTAAATCCAGATGCGCCGCAAGTGGTGTCGTTAAGAAGTCAGATTAAGGCAGTTGAAGAGCAAATTGCTCAGGAACAAACCAAACTAACCTCACCAAATACCACCAAATTGAACCGTCAAGCCGTACAGTTTGAGACGATTAAAGCCGATGTTGAGTTTGCCACTGAGTTATATAAGTTGTCACTATCATCGCTTGAAAAGGCCCGTTTAGAAGCCTTTAAGAAGATGAAAAATTTGATTGTAATCTCAACTCCTTATGAAGCTGAAGAAGCATCCTATCCGCGTCACATTTATATTATTTGGACATCGCTGGCATTGCTTTTGATGCTTTATGGCTTTGTACGTCTAGTAATGGCAGTGGTTCGTGACCATCGCAGCTAACTTTGGATTGTCTTACAGGGTAAGTTTTAAAATTTTTACCCTGTAAAAAGCTAAAGATTTGATGCGCTTGGCAATCGCGAACGATTTGCCAAACCAAATACCAGTAATGATCGATAGATCTGCAAAGGAATACAACGCATGAACATGAAACCACGTCCTATCGTGACCATGATTAAGGTAATCAGCTTGACGATGGCTGCGACCAGCATCTCGGCAATAGCAGCGACCAGTTATGCGGATCAAATAGCAGGGTCTAGCTTTGGTACTAGTAGCAATAGCATGAGTCAAGACCAAAACCGCAGTAACATTAATGTCTCAACGCAAGCTTTCGCTGGTGGGGTTCCGGGTCAAGCAACGACTCAAGAAGCTGTCAATGCCGCAAGCTTACCCAGTCAGTCAGTGATTAATACCACGCGTCCTTATCAAGATATCGATACTCAAGATTTAATGTTTGGTGAGCAGCTATTTCGCGGTGCGTTTTCGACGACTTCTGGTTCTACCTTTAACGACAGCTATGTGATTAATCCTGGTGATAATGTACAAGTACGAATGTGGGGCGCCTATCAATATGCCGCGACCACGACTGTAGATCCGCAAGGTAATATTTTCTTACCGAATGTTGGTCCAGTCCGTATCTCTGGTGTGCAAAATGGCAGTCTACAAAACGTGGTCAAAAGTGCGGTCAGTCGTATTTATCGCTCGAACGTCGGCGTTTATGCGTCATTAGAGCAAGCACAGCCAGTGAAAGTTTTCGTGACTGGCTTTGTCAAACAACCCGGTTATTATGGTGGGCTTGCAGCAGATTCAGTATTGTCCTATTTAGACCGTGCGGGCGGCGTTGATCCAACCCGCGGCAGTTATATTGATATCCAAATCAAACGTAATGGTCAGATGTTGCAGCAAGTCAATTTATATGATTTTTTATTGGCGGGTAAATTACAGTCATTTGCATTCCGTGATGGTGACGTCATTACTGTTGCCCCACAGAAAAAAACCTTTCAAGTGGGCGGGGAAGTTCAGAACGAATACACCTTTGAGTTTGATGTAAACGACCTAACCATCGGTGATGTACTGCAAGTGGCTAGTCCCGCAGCTAAAGCTACCAACGTTAGCATCACTCGCAGTGCAGGACGCGCGCAAACCGCAGAATATTACTCCCTTGCAGAAGCGCAGAATGTTCCTGTCTATAATGGCGATCAGATGGTGGTTACCTCAGATCGTTATGCCGGCACCATCGCCGTACAAGTTAAAGGCGCACATACGGGTAATGGTGCCATGGTTGTGCCTTATGGTGCTCGTCTAAAAGACATCGTCCCCCAGCTGCAACCAAGCCCATTGGCGAAGCTGACGCATTTAACGATTTATCGTGAGTCTGTTGCTGAACAGCAAAAACGCATGATTAACGAATCGCTGGATCGTTTGGAAGAATTGACGCTTGCCAGTCAATCGACGACGCGTGAAGAGGCGGCATTGCGTCAAGACGATGCCAATTTGGTTAAGCAGTTTGTCGCCAAAGCCCGTAATGTTAAAACCACTGGTCAAATCGTCGTCGTACCGAATTCGTGGCAGGATATTATTCTGCAGCAAGGTGATATTATTGAGATACCGGCGCAAACTTCCGTTATTACGGTTAACGGTCAAGTACGAGCACAAGGGGCGCTAACCTTTAACCCAGATTATACGGTTGGTGATTATGTTGCCAATTCAGGCGGTTTCTCTGACAATGCTGATGTTAAAGAGATCTTAGTTGTTCATCAAAATGGGGCCAGTGAAGTGGTTAATACCGCTTACCGTATTCAACAGGGTGATGAGATCATGGTATTACCGAAAGTCAAAACCAAACGTGTAGAAATCGCCCGTGGTTTATCGCAAATACTTTATCAGTTAGCCATTGCAGCCAAAGTTGTACTAGATTTATAGTCACTCCTATATAACTTGAATAAGGTATCGAAAATGGCAAAAAGTGTGATAAATAAGGATAAGATGCCGCTGGCGTCACCCTTTATTGACGCACTATTTTTGCCATCAATGAAATCTAATTTATTGCCATCTAATTTATTAAAACCTGAATGGTTGGAATCTAACGCACCCAAACGTCTGGCGGTAGTCGGCAAAGGGATGCGCCGTAACAACCTTTTACTTTCAGACGTCTTACGAGCAGACCTACAGCGTTGGTATCCTTGGTCAGCTTTACAACAGCGCTTTAACGTAGGGTCTGAAACCCCGGATGCTTTTATCGGTTGGGGTCACAAAAAAAGCTATCAACGAGCAAAGAGCGCCGCCAACCGGCAAGGGCTTCCGACATTGAGTATTGAAGATGGCTTCTTACGTTCGCTAGATTCGGGGCTCAATAGCCGCTATGGATTAAGCGTCGTTATTGATGATATCGGTATCTACTTTGATTCAACGCAGCGCTCACGCCTTGAACAGTTGATTATTCAACGTGCTCATGATTATTCAAATGCGCACGATCTATTGTCAGACAACAAGCGCGCGCAAGCCTTAATGGCGCGTATTTGCAACGCTAAATTAAGCAAATACAACGCAGTGATTGTAAGCCCATCACTGGATCATTTAGTAATGGAGGAAGAGGGTAATACAGCGTCCACTGCTCCAAAAACACATGTGTTGCTAATTGATCAAGTCGTTGGTGATGCCTCTATCAAAGGGGCGGGCGCTGATGGTAAGCAGTTCAAGCGCATGTTAAAAGCTGCTTGCCGTAATCACCCTCATGCTCATATTTGGATCAAAGCCCATCCTGCGGCAAAATCAGGATACCTGACCAGCTTAAAACGACCTAAAAACGTTCGACTATTAACCCAAGCGCTTAATCCTATCGAGTTGTTGGCGCAAGTTAGCGATGTTTATACCGTCAGCTCGCACATGGGTTTTGAGGCACTAATGCTCGGCAAGACAGTGCATTGTTTTGGCGTTAATTGGTATAGTGGTTGGGGCCTGACCGATGACAGCGGTGCACCAAAGCGCTTGCTTAAAGTAGTAAAGAAGCGCCGTCAAGCGTTTGCTGCTGCCATGCTGCCGCCTGAAAAATTAACAGAATCAGGGCGACTTTCTAAGTTATTGGCAAAACCATGGAAAATACCTGAACGCCTGCCTAACCAGCGAAACAAACAATCCTCTAATAGCCTTACGGTTACGTTAGAAAGCTTATTTTATAGTGCTTATATCGATTATAGTGCCTATGTAGATCCAGCCACCAAGCAAGCCTGCGAGATTGATACCGCCATTGAGTGGTTAATCACCAATCGTTATTGGCAAGGACGTCTTGAGGGTAATTTAACGGTATATGAGTTTAGCCGTTGGAAACTGCCCTTTGTGAAAGCTTTTGTCCATCTACCTCGTACCACTTTATTTGTAAAACCCAAGCCACGCCTCAAAAATTTACTGCATCCTAATCACTTGCGTGTTAATTATCAGCAGCCGCTACTGGTATGGGGCCTAGCCAAGCGCCAGCAAGTACAAAAGAAACGACAAAGTAAATTGGCTGAGCAACGTTCAGATATTCCAGCTATTTACTGTATGGAAGATGGGTTTATTCGCTCAAATGGTTTGGGGGCTACCTTATTAGCACCGTTGTCTGTCGTTATAGACAAGCAAGGCATTTATTATGATGCAACGCGGCCGTCAGATTTGGAAGCGCTATTACGTCACTGTGAGGCCTTGACGCCAAAGCAGTGTGCACGAGTAGAGTCACTGCGAGGCAAGCTGCTGACTCAGCGGGTCAGCAAGTACAATGTTGGCATGAATGTAGATGGCGCTGATGATCAACAGATCTCTTGGATGCAAGACGCTAAGCTATCTGGGAAATCCCGTGTTCTTATTATCGGGCAAGTAGAAGACGACTTATCGGTACAGTATTGTGGTTCAACGATTAAAACCAACAGTGGTTTGATTGAGCGTGTACGCCAAGACAATCCTGATGCTTATCTGATTTATAAGCCGCATCCAGATGTTGAGGCGGGATTACGTGCAGGGAAGGTAACCGCCGCGCATCTAAAACAGGTACAAGCGGTCGCTTATGATACCGCAGTGCCGGACTGTTTAGAGAGTGTTGATGAGGTGCATACTATTAGCTCATTGACAGGTTTTGAAGCCTTGCTTCGTGGTTTAGACGTTACTTGTTACGGCTTACCGTTTTACGCCGGCTGGGGTTTAACGACAGATATGGATGCCCAATTATCACCGAAAGCTGACTATTTAGAGAGACGAAAACGACAGACGTCGTTGACGCTTGAACAACTGCTACACTGTACGTTAATAGACTACCCTTTGTATCGCCTTCCCAATGGTTATGGACTGGCGCAAGTCGAGCAAGTGATTGACTATTTGTATCCACCGAAAAATAACGATCTTGCCGCAAAGCAAAACCAGATAAATAATGCTTCGGTGAAGACAAGTGCCACGTCAAAAAAACCTTTAGCCATAATCAGCCAGATACCTAGCCAATTTAAGCGTCGTGCTGCCACGCATTTTATGCAACAGCGTCATCAATGGCAGCAGCGCTTACGTAAATTATCTCGTTAATAAACGCCAAGTACCTCTTATAAATCCATTGCGACAAGCAAGGGTTTTTTCGGTATAATTGTTTGTCATTTAGGGTTATTTACTCAATCCCTTTGCCTCTCTTTTGTCTGTCTATTCTTCAATCAATGGTAATCTAATACTATGGCAGCTTCGATGTCTCATTTGCTTACTCATCGACACGTCTTGCTGTTACAGGGAAAGATGGGCGGCTTTTTCAATCGCTTTTCTACATTTTTGCAGACTCAAAATATTCAAGTAAGTAAAATCAACTTTAATGCCGGTGATGCGTTTTTTTATAGCCATCCTAATACACATGAGTACACAGGTACTTTGGCGCAGTTTTCGTCTTGGCTGCAGGCCTTTATTAGCGAGCATAATATTGATGCGATTGTGTGTTTTGGTGACTGCCGCCCGCATCATACACAAGCGTCGTGCATCAGTGAAAAGTTAGGCATTTCATTTTTTGTGTTCGAAGAAGGCTATTTGCGACCCGATTATATTACCTTGCAGGAGTACGGTATTAATGGTAATTCGCGGTTAAAAATTGCCGATATTAAAGCGTTGAATAAAGCCAATGATAAGCCGTTATATACGCACAATCGCTTTTATCGCTTGAGTATCGCCGCCATCGTTTACTACATTATTGCTTGGCTATACAAGAGTCGCTATCCACATTATTCGCATTACCGAGGTATGACAGCGTGGCAAGAGGCAATAGCATGGTTAAAAGCGCCATGGCGTAAGCTGCGCGGCTATGTACCTGACAAACAACTACAAAAGAGACTGACCAAACAAGAAAGTGATAATTACTTCTTGATTAGCCTACAAGTACACAATGACTCGCAGATTACTCATCACAGTGATTATCGTGATGTGGTGCAGTTCATTGACGAAGCCATCGCAAGCTTTGCAGGTCATGCTCATGAGGCGCATTTATTGGTATTTAAGCACCATCCGTTAGATCGCGGTCATCGAGATTATCGAGAATTGGTCTGCAGTTTGGCTGCGCGCTATCAGGTCAGTCATCGCGTTTTTTATGGCTGCGATATGCATCTGCCAACCTTGATGAAGCATAGTATTGGTATGGTGACGATTAATAGTACGACAGGGCTACAGTCGGTATATCACAAAAAACCTACCAAGGTTATAGGTCGCGCGATTTACGACACCCCAAAACTGACAGACCCAAAGCCGCTTGATGATTTTTGGCGGCATCCCAAAAGCCCAGATAATGAGTTTTATTTAAGGTTTCGTGAATATCTGATTGAACAGACGCAAATCAATGGCGCTTTTTATGGCAAATCACCCTGGATGTATAAGTATTTAAAGCCAACGGATGCCACTAGCATAAGTTCTGATACCGCTAAATAACTTATCAGACAGAGCCAGCCAATGATGTCTTGGTTAAATTAAAGCCATTAATATTGCGTTGTAAAATGTTAATCTAAGCACTTATTTAATCGTTAACACTACTCAGTCGTTAATGTCAGTAGCCATTCCAATCCCTGCTAATAAAATCGCCTTACTTTACAGTGGAAAACTGCTAGAATACCTGCATACATCGGTACGCTTTAGCAATGGCTATTATTACCATTGTGCGAACCGATCATTACTCCAACATCCATTATTTAGTAGGCGCTTTGTGACTGCATTAGCCAATATTCGTAACTTTTCTATTATTGCCCACATTGATCATGGCAAATCGACCCTTGCCGATCGTTTTATTCAGATGTGTGGCGCGCTGCAAGATCGCGAGATGCAGGCGCAAGTCCTTGATTCCATGGATATTGAGCGTGAGCGCGGTATCACGATTAAAGCACAGTCGGTGACGCTGTATTATGATCATCCAAACGGTGAGCGCTATCAGCTAAACTTTATTGATACCCCGGGTCACGTCGATTTCTCTTATGAAGTCTCACGCTCACTAGCGGCTTGTGAAGGCGCACTATTGGTTGTAGATGCGGCTCAGGGCGTGGAGGCACAATCGGTCGCCAACTGTTATACCGCAGTGGATCAAGGTTTAGAGGTGATGGCAGTCTTAAATAAGATTGATCTACCACAAGTTGAGCCTGAGCGCGTCATTCAAGAGATTGAAGATATCATTGGCATCGATGCCGTTGATGCGCCGCGCGTGTCGGCGAAATCAGGTCTTGGCGTTGATAAGTTACTTGAGGCATTGGTTGAGTTTATTCCTGCGCCAACGGGTGACCGTGACGCACCGCTACAAGCGTTAATTATCGATTCATGGTTTGATAATTATTTGGGCGTCGTATCACTAGTACGTGTCCGCCAAGGCACCATAAAAAAAGGTGACAAACTTTATATTAAATCGACCAAAGATGCGCATTTGGTCGGATCCATTGGTGTATTTACCCCAAAACCATTAGATACAGGTATCTTACAAGCGGGTGAAGTTGGCTTTATTATTGCGGGTATCAAGGATATTGCTGGCGCGCCAGTGGGTGATACGATTACGCATGCCAGTACGCCAGATGTTGATCGTATTCCTGGATTTAAACAGATTACCCCGCAAGTATATGCCGGTATGTTCCCTGTTGAATCGACGGATTTTGAAAAGTTCCGTGAAGCGCTGCAAAAATTGCAAATTAATGATGCGTCATTGTTTTTTGAGCCAGACACTTCTGATGCACTAGGTTTTGGTTTCCGTTGTGGCTTCCTCGGCATGCTGCATATGGAGATTATCCAAGAGCGTTTAGAGCGCGAATATGACTTGGATTTGATTACCACTGCGCCGTCAGTTATCTACGAGATTGTAAAAAAAGATGGCAGTATTATTTACGTTGATAACCCATCAAGATTGCCCGAACCGAATAATATCGAAGAGTTCCGTGAGCCGATTGCCCGCTGTCAGATTTTAGTACCGCAGGATTATCTCGGTAACGTGATGACGCTTTGTATTGAGCGCCGCGGCGTACAGGTAGATATGCGCTTTATGGGTCGTCAAGTACAGCTAATCTTTGATATTCCGATGGGGGAGGTGGTCATGGACTTCTTTGACCGTCTAAAATCAGTATCGCGTGGTTTTGCGTCACTTGATTATAATTTTGAGCGTTATCAAGTGGATAAATTGGTTAAGGTAGATGTATTAATCAATGGTGAGAAAGTCGATGCACTTGCCATGATTGTGCACGAAACCCAATCGCGTTACCGTGGTAATGCGCTCGTTGGTAAGATGAAAGAGCTGATCCCACGTCAGATGTTTGATGTCGCTATTCAAGCGGCAATTGGTAGCCAAATTATTGGACGTAGTACCGTAAAAGCCATGCGTAAAGACGTCTTGGCTAAATGTTATGGCGGTGATGTGTCGCGTAAGAAAAAGCTGCTCTCAAAACAGAAAGCCGGTAAAAAACGCATGAAGCAAGTGGGTAATGTCGAGATTCCACAAGAAGCCTTCTTAGCGGTACTACAGGTAGATTAGATTATTAATAGACGAATATCATGGCTGGTTTTACCGATATCATCGTTGGATAAGTAGCTCGCTAATAGGCAATTAAGTATGGATTTTGATTTTAATTTGATTTTAGTGCCATTAACTATTGGCTTGGGTATTATTTGGCTATTGGATAAGCTGGCGCTAAAACAGCGTAAAACACGTGGCCGCGGCCAAGAGAGCTTACTGGTACGTTGGGCCTATGATTTTTTCCCCGTATTGGCAGTAGTATTAATAGTTCGCTCATTTTTAATTGAGCCTTTTAATATTCCGTCCTCATCCATGGTACCAACTTTATATACTGGCGATTTTATTGCCGTCAATAAATATGCTTATGGAGTGCGCCTGCCGCTGACTTACAATAAGGTATTGGATACTGGCGAGCCGGAACATGGCGATGTGGCGGTCTTTCGCTACCCTGAAAACCCTAGTATTTATTATATCAAACGTGTCATTGGCTTGCCGGGTGACACAGTCAGCTATGATCAAGGTACGCTTGCTATCAATAATGTGCCTGTAACAACCAAATCTATTGATTTTGATGCCAATGCTGAGCTAACTGCACAGCTGTACCCTGCCGGACAAGTTGCCCCAGGACAAGTGCTGACGGAAGAAAATGCGGCAGCAATGGGTCAGCAAGAAGAGGGTGAAGCGCAGTATTTTCAAGAAACGCAGGGTGAGCATGAGCATCTCGTTCGTTACTTGAAAGGCATGAATAGCTCACAGTATGCGCCCTTTTTGCAGCAACAAGCACCAGAAGTGGTTAGCTCAGAGGGTAACGAGTGGCGTATTAAAGTTCCTGAAGGTAATTATTTTGTGATGGGTGATAACCGTGATCGCAGTGCCGACGGCCGTTTTTGGGGCTTTGTCCCTGATGAAAACCTAGCAGGCAAGGCTGTTTATATTTGGATGCATAAGCCACCAGGTCTCAATTTGCCCACCTTTGCACGTAACGGCGCTATTGATTAAAGTTCTGAAGCGATTAAATTTATAAAGTGATTAAATTTATAAAGCAATAGCGGCTTGATGCGTCGGTCGTAGGCTGACTTATCAATAATAGTTTCGTGCTAATATTATGACTATCGATTGAATTGAGGGCATGCTGTAGTTAAGTGCTCAATAATAATATAATAATTTACCCGTTGAGAGGTGTTATGGTGCAGCAGTTATCTGGTTTGTCAACCCAGCGCGGAGCTAGTGTGACTAGCATTGTTTTATTCATCATTGTTCTCGGTATTGCCGTCAAATTGATAATTGCTATTGTACCGGCACAGATTGGTGATTATCAGCTGACCAAGCTTTTAGGAATGGAGCTTAAAGAAGCCAATGACAAAGGTGAGACGGCCAAGCAATTCGTCGAGCGTGTGAATCGGCAGCTATCTATCAATGCTGATTATGATACCAATGCAGAAGAGGTGTTTACTTTCACCAACAAAAAAACCGGTCAGTTGGCTATTTATAAGAAATATGAAGAAACCAACAACCTTTTCGGTAACGTCGATATTGTCAATCGCTTTGAAGGTGACATTGACGCAACCGTGACAGAGTAACCTGAATAGGCAGAGTGCTTATCTGTTATTTATTTAGCAAAAATTATTTACTTTTATATTTTTTAATAGCGATTAGTTATTAACTAATCACTATTAACCAGTCATTATTGACCAATTACTTCAGTAAAACAAAAGGGATAACCACAAGCCTCGCATGAAACCAACTTCGCAGCACTCTCAGGCGCTTCCTACCTCCCAAACAAATGACCCGTCTGTTGACACGCTTATTGTTAGCTCAGAATTCATCCAACGCCTAGCGATATTAACGCGCAAACTGGGTTATGTGTTTAATAACCTTACGCTTCCCAAGCTGGCACTGACTCATCGCTCGTTCGATAGCAAAAAAAACTACGAGCGTTTAGAGTTTTTGGGCGATGCGCTATTGGGTATGATTGTGGGTGAGGCTTTATACCATCGTTATCCCAGTCAAAACGAAGGGCGATTGACGCGTATGCGTGCCACCTTAGTACGTCAAGAGTCACTGGTCATCATTGCTCAAAACTTAGAGCTTTCCAACCACCTCATATTAGGGGTAGGTGAGCGCAAGGGTGGCGGTCGTAATCGCGCCTCTATACTAGCCGATGCTGTAGAGTCGCTGATTGGCGCTATCTATCTAGACAGTCAGGATATGACTATTACTCGTGATTGCGTGCTCTCATGGTATGGCGATCTGATCGATAATGTCAACGACCAAAAAGCCCTAAAAGATGCTAAGAGCCGCTTGCAAGAATGGCTGCAATCTAAACAATTCGATTTGCCACATTATGAGCTGATGGAAACGCGTGGCAATGCACCACACCAAATTTTTGTGGTGCGCTGTCAGGTAAATATTAGTAATTGTCCTGATATTACTGAATCGGGTGA
The DNA here is from genome assembly GCF_013248965.1 of Psychrobacter okhotskensis. GTDB lineage: Bacteria > Pseudomonadota > Gammaproteobacteria > Pseudomonadales > Moraxellaceae > Psychrobacter > Psychrobacter okhotskensis. The sequence continues at coordinate 98,141 of NZ_JABRVQ010000004.1, forward strand.
GAGTCGCCGTATTGCTGAGCAAAAAGCAGCAGAGCTAATGATTAACCAGTTACATAAACTGCCAAGCTTGCCAAAAACTCGCTCATAATCTAAATCTTAAAGCCATATTTTATAAAACAATAAATTTACATTTTTTTAAGTAAGGGTTATTTCTAAATAATACTTATTTTAAAACCGCAAATATCTCAAGCCAAGCATGGTGCTGCTATCTTATTTACTACTACTTTATTGTAGATAGCAGTAGAACTGCTGAGCTAATGATAAACCCCACAGGATAAATCTATGAGCAATCGTACTGACTTGCCATCAAATAATGAAGATAATACCGACGCTATGACCCAAAAAACAGACGTAAAACCAACGCCAGAAATCGCTGAATCAAAAAGTGCTGAATTAAATTCCGAGCACTCAGAAAACAACGATGCAGAAAATGATATAGCCATCGAAGAGTTTTTTTCGCCAAATAATAATGCGCGTATGGCTGAGGATTTTAAAGCAGGTTATGTGGCAATCGTTGGACGTCCAAACGTGGGTAAGTCAACCTTGATGAACCATTTATTGGGTCAGAAGTTATCTATTACGTCACGTAAACCGCAAACGACCCGTCATCGTATCCACGGTATTTTGTCCAATCATGAAATGCAAGCGGTGTTCGTTGATACGCCAGGTATTCATCGTAATGAAGTGCGAGCTATCAATGAGCGTATGAATAAGGCTGCCGTATCGGCACTGGTTGATGTCGATTTAGTTCTGTTTGTCGTCGACTCAGATCAGTGGCGTGACGATGATTTACTGGTTTTACAAAAGCTTGGCGATACTAATCTAACAGTAGTTTTAGTGATTAATAAAGCGGATACCTTAAAAGACAAAGGCAGCGTTTTACCATTAATCGAAACCTTTAGTGATAGCTTTGATTTCGCTGATATCGTTCCAGTTTCTGCATTAAAAAATCAAAACTTAGATCGTCTGCAAGAAGTTATTGCTTCGCATCTGCCTATTGCTGCGCCTATCTATGACACTGAGCAAATTACCGATCGTTCAGAGCGTTTCTTAGCCAGTGAAATTATCCGTGAAAAAATCATGCGCAGCGCGGGTGATGAAGTACCCTATGACTTAACGGTACAGATTGATGGCTTCAAAGACGAACCTGCGCATACCGATCCAAAGACGGGCCGCCCACGTAAAGCTTGTACCTTTATCGATGCGACGATCTACGTCGAGCGTAGTGGTCAAAAGGCAATTGTCATCGGTGATAAAGGTCAACGTATTAAACAAGTGGGTATGGATGCACGTAAGGATATGGAGCAGCTGTTTGATAAAAAAATCATGCTAACGCTTTGGGTAAAAGTGAAACGTGGTTGGTCTGATGACGAACGTGCATTGACCAGCTTGGGCTATTAACAGTGATTTAAGAATAGCATCTTTGAGTGCATTTTATGATCAGCGCTGAGGTAATGATAAATGCGTAATGAAGCATTGATTGGTTATTTGTTACACCAGCGCCCTTACCAAGAAAAACGCGCTTTATATTACCTATTCTCTCAGCAGCATGGGGTCATACATGGTATTGGTAAAAAAGGCGCGCCCTTATTTATGCCCTTGCAATTGTTTGCTACGGGTAAGCGGGATTTAAAGACATTCAGCCAGATTAATATCGCACCTCAGTACGTCGTACAAACAGATGTGCTTCTAGAAGACGCTACCGCGAAAACACTCACAGCCATTCCTTACGAAAACATCACTGGTCAACAGCAATACGCTGCCTTGTATCTAAATGAGATACTCTGGCGCTTATTGCCCACTGAAGATCCGATGCCAATCTTATGGCAGCATTATCAAGACAGTTTAGATAGGCTTAAACAGCCCTTGTCTGCTAATGAGCTGCGCTTGTGTTTGCGGCAATTTGAACAGTATCTATTTAACGAGTTGGGTTTTGCCCTGACGTTAACGCATGACAATGTTCAAGATAGCATTGAGCCTCACAGTGTCTATCGGTTCTTACCTGATGTCGGTTTGGTCCCCATTGTACAAGCTGAGTTTTTAGACAGTGCTAGCCTAGGGCGAACGGTTTTTGAGGGCAACGAGATAGTGCTGATGGTAGAGCAGGGAATAAGTGATGTCACACTTAATGCTTGGTCGCGTTTACATCGGCAACTGATTGACCATCTCTTAGATTATCAGCCGCTTCAAAGTCGCTTGCTTTGGCAACAGCAACAGCGTTATCAGTTATAGCTAAGGCATGAAAAAATTTAAAAGCTTTAACCTCAAAGCATGTTAGTCACCACAATCAGTAGGATGACTGTCATTAGGTTTAAAACTAATATTAGCGCCTTGACTGAATGATATTTGATACATCGCCTGACTGTATACTGAGCTTGGACAATACTTAAAGTGGCCAAAATGTCCGCGTGGCATACCGCTATCGCCATAGAATCTGACGTAACGACGTCTTCCTGCACGCAGATGTAGGGTGCCATATTTAGGGTTTAGGGTTTGTTCTTGTAATAAGTCATCTGTGTCGCTATCGAAATGCTGATTATCGTTGTTATCTACGAATAGCAACAAGGTTTTATTGCTGTTCTTATCGCAGCGACCATTGCTATCTGACAAACATACCAATATATTTTGACGGCGAATAAGACTCTCTACTTTCGCGAGCTTTAGCGTATCTGTTAAGCCATGCCTGATACGTTTGGCTTCCATGCTTGCTAATTGCGTCAAAATAGCTGGCGCAGCAATCGTTGTGATAATCGCGAGTATTGCAACGGTGACAATCAGCTCTACCAGCGTAAAACCATTTTGACTTGAAAACTTATAAGCGTATTTATCGTCGGTGGCATTCTGATTTAGAATCGTTTGTTTATGATTTATAGAAGAGATTTGAGACGTATAAATAAATATGATTGTACGGGCAAGCTTATTCTTAGCTAAGAGCAACTTAAGTAAAATAAATACAGATAGTTGTTGGCAATTTGACGATATTATATGTAATATAGCCATACGAGTATTACCTGTAACAAATTATGTATTTGATGCTATATTGATATGCCTATGATCACTATCACTCATTCTTGTCCGTAAACATGCAAGTTAATAACATTTAAGTTTTTGAGATAATCATCACTCTATACACGTATCATTATCGATCAGATATTCATAATGGATTAATGTTGGTTATTACAATATAAACAGAATATATGTCTACTGTCAAAAAATGTTTCAATTAGTGAATAGATAGTTTTAACAATAGAGAAAAAATACTAGTTGTATTAAAATACCCTCAACCAACAGATACGCTTCGGTTTAGAATCTATTGCGGACTCATACACAAAAGGTAAAAATCGTAAGGTGTGTTAGTCCTCAGTAACTTAAGCTGGTCATTGTGTTTTAGTTACGACATTATCGTGTAATAATGTGTAGCTCGTTAACGAAAAAAGTTGTAAACTGAACTGATAATCGCTAAGCTACTTCTAAATTAGTTTTGCTTTGTAATTTAAAATTCGTAAAAGATGTCTATTTCGTAGCATCTTGAGAAGTAGTTTTGCTTAACGCATCACTAAAATTATCCTTTGGAGGAAGTCCATGAAATTGAATAAAATTGCTCTAGCTCTGGTAGCTGTAGCGGCTGCACCTTTGGCAGCTAACGCTGGTGTTACTATTAGCCCATTGTTACTTGGTTATCATGTAACTGAGGATATCAGTGACACAGCTGACAAACAGCGTGAAGTGCTTACTACTGGTAAGAATTTACAAAACAACACTGATCGTGTAGGTAATCCTAACGGTGGCGTAGCTAAAGAAAGCAGCCTATATACTGGTGCTGCACTAGGTATCGAGCTAACTCCTTCTACTCAGTTCCAAGTAGAGTATGGTGTGTCTAATGCTAATGGTGAAGCTTCTGAAGCTTCTGCTGATTCAGGCGTTAACCGTTTTGATGTTGAACAAACTATGATTTCTGGTAACTTCTTAATCGGTACTGAAGAATTTACTGGTTACACTGATAGCCCGTTCAAACCATATGTTCTAATTGGTGCTGGTCAATCTAAGATTGAAGTTGAGAACCAAGAAGCTTATACAGCTACTTCAGACGTAGCCGGTTATGAAACAGGCGAAACTGTAGCAGCTGGTACTGAAGTATCAAACTCTAAAGACACTATCGGTAACCTAGGTCTAGGTGCTATGTATCGCATCAATGACGCGCTAAGCCTACGTGGTGAAGCTCGTGCGATTCATAACTTTGATAACAACTGGTGGGAAGGTATGGCTCTAGCTGGTCTAGAAGTCGTACTAGGTGGTCACTTAGCTCCTACTGTTGCTGTACCGCCAATGAAAGAGCCATTAGTTGATACTGCTCCAGTAATACTCGTTGAGTCTGATCTTGACTCTGACGGTGATGGTGTACCTGATAGCATCGATGCATGCCCAGGCACTCCAATGAACAAGGTTGTTGATGAGCGTGGTTGCCCAGTTGAAGTCGTCGTTAGTGATGAGCTGAAAATGGAATTGCGTGTATTCTTTGATAACGATAAATCAGCTATCAAAAACCAATACAAGCCTGAAATCGCTAAAGTAGCAGAGAAGATGCGTGAGTATCCTAACTCTACAGCACGTGTAGAAGGTCATGCATCTAAAACTGGCCCATCAGCACGTTACAACCAACGTCTATCTGAAGCTCGTGCCGTTGCTGTTAAATCTATGTTGACCAACGAATTTGGTATTGCTCCAAACCGTCTATCAACTGTTGGTTATGGCTACGATGTACCAATCGCACCAAACGATACTGAAGAAGGTCGTGCTATGAACCGTCGTGTTTATGCCATCATCACTGGTGACAAAACTATGACTGTTGAACAAACTAAAGATATGGTTGTTCAGTAAATAATAGTTAGATAGCTAACTTCTAAGTTATATCGTTACAAAAAAAGCCGCCCAATGGGTGGCTTTTTTTTATTTATGTACTGAGAAAAGTAAGTTATTACATAAATTTATCGTGCAATAATGTTATACTAGCGACCCAAACACTTTGTAGATTAACAAAGTGTACATTAGCATAGCTATCTGTACGATGGATTTTCCAGCATAGGTATTTGATTTTATTACTATTAATTAAATGATTCTACCAATTGTGTAATCATTTAAGAGTCAAATAATCATATCTTTCTGGTTGATGGTAAAAGTTTATCCAGCGGTGCTTACTGCTACTGCATTTTTTTAAGACGAAAAGAGCATTCTATATGGCGAACGATATCAAACACCTGCGTAACATCGCAATTATTGCCCACGTTGATCACGGTAAGACAACTTTGGTTGATAAACTATTACATCAATCTGGCACTTTTGGCGACCGTGCAAACATTGCTGAACGTGCAATGGATTCAGGTGATATTGAGCAAGAGCGTGGCATTACTATTTTGGCTAAAAATACAGCCATCCGATGGACAGACAGCACTGACGATACCGAATATCGTATCAACATCGTTGATACCCCAGGTCACGCCGACTTTGGTGGAGAAGTTGAGCGTGTTATGTCGATGGTAGACTGCGTGCTTTTGGTCGTTGATGCTGTTGATGGACCAATGCCACAGACTCGTTTTGTGACACAAAAAGCCTTTGAACAAGGTTTGAAACCAATTGTCGTTATCAATAAAATTGACCGTCCTGGTTCGCGCCCTGATTGGGTTATGGATCAAATCTTTGATTTGTTTGATAACCTTGGTGCCACAGATGAGCAGTTAGATTTTCCAGTGGTTTATGCTTCGGCATTGAACGGTGTTGCTGGTCTAGAAGCCGATAGCTTGGCTGATGACATGACACCACTTTTCAAAACTATCGTTGACGTTGTGCAGCCACCACAAGTGGATGCAGATGCGCCTTTCCGTATGCAAATCTCAAGCCTTGATTTTAATAGCTTTGTTGGTGTTATTGGTATTGGTCGTATTCAACGCGGTAAGATTAAAACAAATACTCAAGTAACGATCATTGATAAGCACGGTAACACGCGTAATGGTCGTATCTTAAAAATCATGGGCTATCATGGCCTTGATCGTATCGAAGTAGAAGATGCACAAGCAGGTGATATCGTTTGTATCACTGGTATTGACGCGCTTAATATCTCAGATACTATTTGTGATCCGAACAACGTTGAAGCCTTACCAGCATTGACGGTTGATGAACCAACGGTATCAATGAACTTCCAAGTAAACAACTCACCATTCGCAGGTCGTGAAGGTAAGTTTGTGACCTCACGTAATATTCGTGAGCGTCTTGAGCGTGAGTTGATTCATAACGTGGCTTTGCGTGTAGAAGACACTGAGTCCCCTGATAAATTCAAAGTATCAGGTCGTGGTGAGCTACATTTATCGGTGTTGATCGAAAACATGCGCCGTGAAGGTTTTGAGATGGGTGTATCTGGCCCAGAAGTTATCGTTAAAGAAGTTGATGGCAAGCTACAAGAGCCGTATGAAAATGTTGTCTTTGATATTGAAGAAGAGCATCAGGGTCCAATCATGGAGCAAATCGGCTTACGTAAAGGCGAGATGACTAACATGGAGCTTGATGGTAAAGGTCGTATGCGTATTGAAGCGACTATGCCAGCGCGTGGCTTGATTGGTTTCCGTTCTGAGTTTTTAACATTGACTTCAGGTACTGGTATCATGACGTCAAGCTTCTCACATTATGGACCACAAAAAATTGGTGATGTGGGTGGTCGCTCTAATGGTGTATTGGTCTCTATGACCAAAGGTGTTTGTCTAGGCTTTGCTCTGTTTAATCTACAAAAGCGTGGCAAACTATTTGCTGAGCCACAGCTTGAAGTTTATGAAGGTATGATCGTTGGACTTAATTCACGTAACGATGATATGGCGGTGAACCCAACAACTGGCAAGCAGTTGACTAACGTTCGTGCTAGTGGTACGGATGAAGCGTTGACGTTAACACCAGCTGTCAAGTTTACTCTTGAGCAAGCGCTTGAATTTATTCAAGATGATGAATTGGTTGAAGTAACACCAAAAGCGATACGTATCCGTAAGCGCTACTTAACTGAAAGTGAACGTAAGCGTCATGGTCGTAGCAAGAAAGGTGCTTAATAGCTTATATTAATACCAATAAATATTTAAGAAAAGGCTAACACTATGTTAGCCTTTTTTGCATTTTGCTATTATACCCATAATAAATGCATGAAATTTTCCTTATAATACCCAAATAATACCCAAATAATGCCTATTGTCTGATACTTCGTCGTATACTAAATGGGCTATAGTATAATCCAAAAATATTTTTTAGGAGGACACATTATGAGTATGGTATCTGAGTTTAAAGAGTTTGCTTTAAAAGGTAATGTGATGGATTTAGCGGTCGGTGTCATCATCGGTGGTGCTTTCGCAACCATTACCACCTCGTTGGTTGAAGACATTATTATGCCGATCGTCGCCTTTATCTTTGGCGGTGAGATTAACTTTAAAAATATGTTTCTCATCTTGGGTGATGCCCCTGAAGGTATCGCGATGACTTATGATGCCCTTAAAAAAGCTGGCGTCCCTGTATTAGCGTACGGTAGCTTTATTACAGTGCTTATCAACTTTTTAATTTTGGCCTTTATCATTTTTATGATGGTTAAAATGGTCAATAACATGCGTCGTGCTGACGAAGTAGAAGAAGTGGCGGTAGAGGAGCCTTCAGAAGAAGTGCAATTGCTTCGTGAAATTAGTGCAAAGCTTAGCAATACCAATATTGTTAAATAAACGCATATCATTTGGCTAGGGTATGTCTTCAATTCACTCTATAGTCATCTAAATGGGCTAAAAATGGCTAAATCTTGCCAAACATCGTCAAATAGCTGGTCAATATCCCGATATTATCTACGCTATTTTTCTTGTCTGACGGCAATTTATCTTATTTTTATCACCATTTTTGAAATGAAGACGCACCCTAGTAGAATACAAAAAAGGCTAACGCGATGTTAGCCTTTTTTATTGTTAGTTCATAAATTCGTTAGTATGAGGGGATGACTTAATAGTTAGACCGTATTTAAAAAGATTTGTATATTTTACGGTCTTACTATCACGTAGTCATTGGTATTGATTAAAATCTCTGATGGCTGATCGACGATGATACGCACGACATTGTTATCAGTGACTTGCGACTTATAATAGTTGTCTTCGGCAACGGTACAGCCCAAGCAACGTCCCATCGCATCCCACGGCTCTACAAATAACTTCTGCTGCGCTTGATCGGCGTTACCACCGATAAGAGAGAAGGGTAGGCTGACAATATACGCTGCCGTACCTGCAATGGCAGTTACTAAACCCAAAGGTTTACCAACGATGGTATCGGCTGCCATTGTGCCATAAGAAGGCCCAAAATCATTTTCATCAATTTCTATCGCTGCCAAAGCAGGCTGCATACTGGCCACAATTAAGCTTAGGCTGGCAATCATGGTGAAAATTTTGCGCTTAACGGTGCGTTGTGTATTGGCCTTAACAGTCATGGTGATATCCTAAAACTCGTAAGCAGTATGATGAATGGCTGCTGCTATTTTCACACAGAGACAATTTCCCTATATAAGCAATGCGGCAACGATAAATAGATTGATTATTACAGATAAATAAATGCTTTGCACTATTTATGTAAGCTCTTTTACTATTAAAGCAAGATGTGCGTCAATAAGCAACAAAAATGCGTGCGATATAATCGCCTTAGCGACAAACCTTACTATCATCAAACGACGGGCAGATTATCGCTATATCGGTGCTGGCTTACAGCATAGATATACAGAATTGATATCATAAAGCCTAACCATAGCAGTAGACTTATTTTAGTGGCTGGCAATCGGGGCAGTATACGCTAGCTCGTCCATTCAGCTTAATATTCTCGAGTGCTGTATGACAGTATGGACAAGCTTCACCTTGTCGACCGTAGACATTTAATGTCTGTTGGAAATATCCGGTTTGTCCGCTAGCGACCGTGAAGTCTCGTAAGGTCGATCCGCCCAGTTCTATCGCTTTTTGTAGAATCATTTTAATATGTTCGACCAAAATTACAATATCATCATACGATAATAGGTGAGCGAGGGTAGCTGGATGTATTTTGGATAGATACAGACTTTCAGTCGCATAAATATTGCCAACGCCAACCACGACTTGCTGCTCCATAATGACGGACTTGATGGCTCGGGTCATTGGCTGTTTTTTAGGTTTTGCTTTACTCGCTATTGTTTTACCAGCTGTGGTTTTGAGCGTTGTTTTATCAGATAGATCCATGCGTTGGATTAGCTGATATAAGTAATCTGCAGTGAAGGACTTTGATAATGGCTCAGGACCCAAATGGTCTAGGAGCTTAGGACCATAGTCTTCATACCACAATACCGAGCCAAAGCGTCTAGGGTCATGATAGTGTAATTGTGTTGGCACATTATCAGCATTGTTAAACCCTATCACTAAATGGTCATGTTTACGCTTCTCAGTGCCAGCGCTATGCTGTTGCAAGCTACCCGACATGCCTAAATGAATGAGAAGTTGGCGCGGTGCTAATGTGGTATATCCAGTCGTGATGCTACTGTTAGGTAAGGGTGGTAAAAAATTCAATATCAAATACTTTGCTCGGCGCTCGACACTATCCAAAGTGCAATCAATCAATTGAGTCAAGTCATCAGGCATCGACCAACGTAGTTTTGGTTGGAAGACTTTAACATTGGTTACTTGCTGACCTAATAGCGGCGCAAGGCTGGTTTTGGTGGTTTCTACTTCGGGTAACTCAGGCATAGTATTTCTTATGAAAACTCTATTATGGATTAAATATATTCTCGGGAAATTGTGCTAGCTTAATAATCAGGCAACCGCACGTCGAGCATGTAAAATGCCATGCTGCTGCTCAAGCTTGGCTAAGAGCTTGGATAAATGTGCCAATCCTGACACTTCAATATGAAACTTTAAAAAGGCAATATTATCGTCATTGCTAAGAGTCTCAACTTGACGAATATTGACATTTTCTTTGTCGATAATTTGGGTTAAGTCGCGCAACAATCCACGTCTGTCATAAGCTTCCACATGAATATCGACAGGTTGATAGCGACCTGATTTTACGCGCCAAGCGGCATCGATTTGACGCTCAGGGTCACGTTCAATGAGGCGCAAATATTCTGGGCAGCCCCGATTATGCACGCTAACGCCGCGTGACAAAGTGATATAACCGGCAATAGGCTCACCATGTACTGGGTGGCAGCAGCCTGCTAAGTTGATCTCAATATTGTCTAGACCATCGATATGGATTTTATACGCATCAAGCTTGCCCGCGTCTCTGGCATCGACGCTGGGTGTGAAGTCTTCCTCTGGTCTCTCTGGCTCTAAGTGTAGCTGACGAGAAATATGGCTGGTTAGCTGGTTTAAGCCAATCTCACCTGTGACCAAACCGACAACGATATCGTCCGTATTATTAACGTGAAAAAACTGCGTGTAATCGTTAAGATCAATACTGTTGGGGTGGACGGATAAACGCTCAAGCTCTTTACTAAGCATGTGCCGACCAATCTCAATGTTTTTGTCACGGTCTTGTTTATTAAACCATTGACGCAGTTTTGAGCGCGCCCGATTGGTATGAATATAACCGAGTGAGGCAACCAGCCAATCACGATTAGGCTCGCGGGACGCTTTGGTAATAATCTCCACTTGTTCGCCAGTTTTTAGCTGATAAGTGAGTGGTACATAGCGTTGATTGACACGTGCAGCTTGGGCACGGTTACCGACTTGCGTATGCACGTAATAAGCAAAATCAAGGACGGTGGCGCCTTTTGGAAGTTCGGTAATGTCACCATCACGACTAAAGATATAAATACGCTCGAGCTCATCAAAATCAACCAGTTGTTCTTCTTCGTCAAACTCAATTTCGTCTAGCTCATCGCCGTCCAATATCGCCGAACGTGGTTGATTGCGTGTTTCATTATTAATAGAAAGCAGTTGACGCAGCGAGCTGATTTTTTGATTGAGATAATTGTCTTTTTTATTCTTTAGTCCTTCTTTGTAATTGACATGAGCGCACATGCCAAGCTCAGCCTCAAAGTGCATTTCATGGGTACGAATCTGTACTTCGAGCGATTTGTTTTCGGCAATGACCGCCGTATGTAGCGAGCGATAGCCGTTAGATTTAGGATTGGTAATATAGTCATCAAACTGCTCAGGAATATAGCGCCACAGACCGTGTACCAGTCCAAGAACATGGTAACAGTCGGAAGGATTGGTCACCAAAACGCGCAGCGCACGGATATCATAAAGCTGGTCAAACGATAAGCCTTTGAGCTTCATTTTTCGATAGATAGAATAGATGTGCTTGACGCGCCCCGACACTTCACCAGCGATATCAGCTTCTGCCAGCGCCTCATTGAGCTTATCTTGTACGCGCTCGATATAAGACTCACGCTCACTGCGTTTTTCAGACAATAGCTTGGCAATCTCTTTATAACGCTCAGGAGCGAGATAACGAAAGGCGAGGTCTTCAAGCTCCCATTTAAGTTGGGCAATCCCTAATCTATGGGCCAGTGGGGCATAAATCGTCATGACCTCACGCGCCACCCGGTTTTGCCGCTCTAGATGAGAAAAGGTCAATTCGCGCATGGCAAAGGTACGTTCAGCCAGCTTAATCAGCACCACACGCACGTCATTGGTGACGGAGATGAGCATGCTATAAATATTCGATAGCTGATCACGCTGATTGTTGACGAAGTGGTCTTCTAAGCGTTTGTTACTTTCGATGATTTCCGACAGTTTCCCCATCGCCAAGGTATCTTTGACCAAGGTGGAGATATCCTTGCCAAATTTTTGCTCAATTTCACCCAGACTGATGATTGATTTTCGGGCACTGCGATAGAGCATCGCAGCCACGAGTGCATCTTCGTCTTGATAAAGATAGGTTAAAATATCGGTCATGCCAATACCAGTAACATAGGCACCAGAGCGTTCAGATTCGCTAGTATTCATATGACTACGGATAAAATTACAGGCAGCGCTAAGGTTGGGGACAGACTCTTGCCCGATACGCTTGGCCACATTATCTAACCATGCCGGCACATCAATATTGGCATTATTTAGATCAATCTCTTCAAGCTCCTCTTCTGAGAGAATATGAGCATCGTCTAAAAGCTGATTGTCCAAATATTCGTTTTTGAGATTTGGGTCATGACTGTGGTAAGCGTGTTGTGCAGAGCGATCAAAAGTCGTGTGCAGCTTATGGGTGGCCAGTTGGTATTTGATATCGAGTGGAATTTGAGCATAGCTGTTGGCAGACTGGTGAGAGCGTTGGCTCGCTACCAGTTGTGCCGCTAATGTCGCACTATCGGCTTGTGTGGTCTGTCCATCTACCAACGGTAACCCTTCACGAATTTTTACCATAGCCGACTCCTCTTAGCTATTTTGAATTGATTATAATCTTATTGACTGCGTACGGAACTCAAACTTATACAACGCATAAGTAGGTAGCTCAAAATCAATACAGCTGCTAAAAGTCCATTTTTAGCAGCCATAGAGTTGTACAAAAAATGTCTAAGATTATGAGTACTAATATCCGCTATATGCCGATTAAACAGGCATAAGAAGATCACCCGTTATTATCTCACTTTAATATGACAAATCAAGAGAGGCTCTGTAATGCTGATTTCAGTCAGGTTAACATAGCGGTCATTTCAATAGGATGAATCTACTCTCATTTATAAATAGGTGTTAAGTGTCAATAGTAAAGCTAACGCCATTATATATGGAAATACATAAGCAAAATCATTGCTAAGCAGGTGTCTTTTCAAAGCGCGCAATGGACTCGACGTGCCCAGTATGACAAAACATATCCATCACGCCAGCATGAGTCAGGCGATAGCCTTGTTCCAATAATGCCTTTGTATCACGGGCTAGCGTTGCCGGATTGCAAGAGACATATACAATACGCTCGGCATTAAATTTCGGCAAATACTGCATAATCTCCCACGCACCAGAGCGAGGTGGGTCGATAAGTAATGCATCAAAGCCCTGATTGGCCCAAGGCTTGTCAGTGCAATCTTGAGTCAAGTCTTGGCTATAGAATTCGGTGTTATTGATACCATTACGACGTGCATTATCGGCGGCGCGTGCGGTCATTGCCTCACTACCTTCAACCCCGACGACAGAACCCGTTTCACCAACTAAGCGTGCTAGTGGCAAGCTAAAGTTACCTAAACCACTGAACAAATCGAGTACCCGTTCACCCGCTTTTAGGTCTAATAAATCACAAGCAAGCTTGGTCATCTGACGGTTCACCGACAGATTGACTTGGGTAAAATCTGTTGGGATAAATTCAAAAGTAAGGTCATATTCTGGAAGTTGGTAATATAAACGACCAAACTGCTCACTCAGGTCATCAGCCTCTGTCAAAGCAATACGCTGAATGCTGTCAACACCTTTCGACTGTAAGTACAATTGCCAATTGCGCGCGGCAAAAAACACCTTTAGCTTCTCTACATCAGCGTCTGATAACGGCGCTAAGTTGCGCACAATAAGAGCAACTGGTTGATTACCATCTGGTAGCTCTGGCATCGCTTCACCCATCGCCAACTCAAGCTGGGCAATCTTGTCACGGCTCTCTAAAGTACTTATAAGGGTTTTTAAGTTCTCGATCTCAAAGCCAATACGGGGATCTAGGATATGACACTCATTTAGCTCAGCCAAAAAGTTACTTGAGCGCTCACGAAAGCCCACCAAAGCCGTTTCTTTTTTGACCACATAACGCACACCCATTCGTGCTTTGGTACGATAACCAAGGCGATCGCCGACCACAGGGGCAAGCCAATGCTCAGGCTCAGCATTGGCTTGGTGCATCAGCATTTCAGCAAGGACAGATTGTTTAAAGTTAATCTGAGCATCTGGCTGCCAATGCTGTAAGTTACAACCACCGCAGACACCGAAGTGCGGGCAGGGCGGTACCACGCGCTCAGGATTTGGGTTGGCAGTGATGCTGATCGCGTCACCTTCTTCAAAGCTGGTTCGACTATTAGTGAGTTTGACCACAGCGCTTTCACCCGGTAAAGCAAAGCTAACAAAGACTTTTTTGCCATGTTTGTCTACGGCATGACCGTCTTCTTCACTGAAGCCATTGCCATATACTGCCACTCCGCGACCATCATGCGACAGCCCGTCAATAGTAAACGGTAAGGGTTCAGCCTCTTTCAGACGGCGACGAGTCTTTGACGACGGTTTGGATTTTTTCTTGTTTGGTGGAATAGTAATGGTCTTGGTGTCGTTCACTTGCGGCGTCGCATCAGCTGCGGTAGATGTTTTTGAATCGGTGGGTTGCATAAACCTGCCTTAAATAAATAATAAATAACTAAAAGGTGAGTACAGATATTAGTACAAAGAATAATTTTTATACGGGCGGCGTAAATGACCAATCAGCGATGAATTCTTGATGACGGGCACTACCATCGGCTTGCGTGTAATTGGTTAGATAATCATGGCTTTGCTGCTGCCAAGTATCAAAATCTTGTGAAGACAATTGACCAGTCAAACGCAGCCAGCGTAGATAGATTAGCCAGGTATTCATCACATCAGACTCGCAGTAAATAGACAGTGTCTGCCAGTCATCATTGCTCACGAGATCGCCAACCATACTGCCGTCGACACTGGTTTTGCCCGGCAGTCCGTAGAGGCTGGCGACGATATCCATCGCTTCACGGCGACTGGCACCGTATTGGCTAAATCTGTCCATCAAATCAAGGTGACGAGTATGAAAACGATTGACATAATTATCGAAGCGCATGTTTTTGATGCGTGCGCCTTCTTCAAACAGCCAAGGCGCTGACAGATCATATTGCATGGCGCGGTAAATCAATACCGGAATATCGAAACCTGAGCCATTCCAGCTGATGAGCTGTGGTAATTTTTCAATGTCACTAAAGGCTCGAAAGAATTTAACGAGAATGTCTTTTTCGCTAAACTTATCTGCGGTCAACGAAAACAACGATAACTTACCATCTTTAATATATAACGCCGAAATACAAACAATACGTTGCAACGGTAAGCGCATAAAATCATGCCCAGCTTCTTGTATACGTAACGCCGTCAATGCGCTCAGGGCATCCGCATCATTGAGATCCGCCAATTGTGGATAAATACGGCGAGCCGCCGCTGTATCCGCAACGGTTTCAATATCAAAGACCAATATAGGGTCAGAGGGTAGGGCATGTGACATAGATAAACCTAATTAATTTTGAAATTATGGTGCTGCATGGTCTATGCTGTCATCAACGTTATATAAGCCTGTCGATAGATAGCGATCACCACGATCGCAGACAATAAAGGCGATAACGGCATCAGGGTTTTCTTTAGCCACTTGTACGGCAGCCCATGCAGCGGCACCTGAAGATACGCCCGCGAAAATACCTTCGGTTTTGGCCAGTTTGCGCATATATACTTCAGCGATATGTTGGTCAATATCCATCACTTCATCGACCAAATTTGCATCAAAAATACCCGGCATATAAGCGGCAGGCCAACGGCGGATACCCGCAATAGAAGCTTCCTCGTCAGGCTGCAATCCGATAATTTTAATCGCTGGGTTTTGCTCTTTTAAGTATTGTGAGACACCGGTAATAGTACCAGTCGTACCCATCGAGCTAATAAAGTGGGTAATTTTACCGTCAGTTTGCGCCCATAGCTCAGGCCCAGTCGTTAGATAATGCGCTTGTCTGTTATCAGGATTATTAAACTGATCTAAGACGATACCTTTGCCATCGGCTTGCATCTGCAATGCCAAATCACGTGCCGCTTCCATACCTTCGTCCACTTCGATCAACGTCGCGCCATAAGCCATCATGGCGTCTTTGCGCTCTTGGGTCGAGTTGGTTGGCATCAATAGCGTCATTGGATAACCACGCATCGCTGCGACCATAGCCAAGGCAATGCCAGTATTGCCGCTGGTTGCTTCAATCAGCATATCACCAGGCTTGATATCACCGCGCTGTTCTGCCTGATAAATCATATTAAAGGCCGGACGGTCTTTGACAGAACCAGCAGGGTTATTGCCCTCAAGTTTGGCGAGCAGTACGGCACCGTTAGTAATATGTTCTTGCTCAGGCAGACGATGCAATTTGACTAAAGGCGTCTGACCTACGCAGTCGGCAAGATCTGTTACTTGAGTGATAAAGTTGGCGTTTGCCATGGCCGTAGTGGACATAAGGTATCCTTATTGGTTTTTTAGAGGACAATTTATTTAATAATATGTGCTTTTTAGCCCATTTAGATGACTATCGAGTTAATTGAAGACAGGCCCTAATTAATACACTATTTTTATCATTTAATAAAAGCTTGAGACCATCAGCGTAAATTCTGAAACCGTCATGATAAATCTTGTCCTATGACAAGGTATTGATGGTGACAGATAAAAAGTTGCGTCATTATATCATTTTGTTTTCAGCCGCGCTGATGACATCAGATATTATTGGTAAATGTCTTGCTAACAAAATGAATCGTTTAAACCTTGCAGACGTCAGTGTTATCAATGAGCGATGTTTCTCTTATAAGCGTTATAAAGGTTAAGATAAGCGCTATGAATGTTTAACAGCCATTCATAAAATCCTGTTAAGATAATCTCGAGCGTCAGTGATAGGCTGCGGCGTAATAAGTGAAAACAGCATACGTATTTATTGTAAAAATATCAGTGGAGAGTCAACCCAGCATGGCATACAAAAAACGTTTTGATACCAGTAGCGCCTATGGCCAGCTGATTATATTGGTGTTTTTACCGATCTGTTTATTAGCAGCGGTTGGCGGTACTCTGGTATTTTATGAGACGATGCGTGCCAGCAACTCAGAGCAAGAAGCATTGGCAGAGGCGGTGCTCATCCGCTATACACCCACGATTGCTGAGCGTATTCCTGAATTATTGGAGCAGCGCCAACAAGCAGCCAGTAAGGTCAATGCTGGCAATGCAGATCAAGCATCGCAAAGAGCTGCCACTACGCTCGGTGGTATCCAAGAGAGGCTTGGGCGTATACAGTCTGAGCAGCATGTCCAGCGTATTGCTATTATTAATCAGGACAATCAAGTACTCGCAACGGTAGGTTATGGCGTTGAAGAAGTGTGGCCTATGATCGAAACGACCGGCAAGTTTTTATCGCAAAAGCCAACACCTATCGGTAACGCCTATGGCAGTATGCTTGGGGATTTTGACGGTCAGCAACTCTGGCTAATGATTGATATGGACAATGAGCCGCTTTATATTGCTCGGTATCGTATTGCCATGGCGCTAGTCATCACGGGCTTGTTCACTATTTTGATATTACTGCTGAGTTTGAATATTTACTCAAAACGTTGGATTGCACCGATTTATGAGTTGCGCTTGCAGTTACAACGTACCCATGTTGACAATCTCTACCAACCTATTCCGGTTGAGTCAAATGGCGAGCTGAATTTGTTGCAACAGGATTTAGTCAGGACGTTGCGCCGCTTACATGGTAGCTTTCAAGAGCTTAAAGACCACGCCGAGCAGACCGAAGATGACTTGCGTTTGGCGTTTGATGAGATGGAAATGCAAAACATCTCTATAAGAAACGCACGTGATGCCGCTATTTCAACCAGCCAAGCCAAATCTGCGTTTTTGGCCAATATCAGCCATGAGTTACGCACGCCGCTCAACAGTATTGACGGCTTTATTAATTTGCTGGCGCGTCATGGTGAGCTCAATCCTGAACAAGACTTATATGTGCAAACCATACGCAAATCGTCGGCACACTTGCTCGCTTTAGTGAACGATGTGTTAGATTTTTCTAAAATCGAAGCGGGCAAATTGGTGCTCGATCGCCATGAGTTTGACTTGTATGACACCATTTATGATGTGGTCGACATGCTGTCACCGGTATCCTCAGAAAAGGGGCTACGCATGGCGGTCCTGTTCTATAATGATGTGCCCATGCGCGTCAATGGCGATGCTTTGCGTCTCAAACAAGTACTGACTAACATCGTGGGCAATGCCATTAAGTTTACGGACAGTGGTGATGTGGTGGTGCGCGTCAGCTTAGATGACCATCGCGACAATTACTTGATGATTAGCGTGCAAGATAGCGGCAAAGGTATTTCTTTAGCTGATCAAAAAATGCTGTTCCAAAGCTTTAGTCAAGGCGATCCGTCAATCACTCGCCAGTATGGTGGTACAGGGCTGGGTTTGGTTATCTCCAAGCAATTAACCCGTTTGATGGGCGGCGATATTGGTTTTTATGATAATGCACAAGAAAACATCGCCAATCAAGGCGCGACGTTCTGGTTTCGGATGCCAGCTCATGTCGATGTGCTAGAAGCCGCTACTGGTCAGACCATTGCGCTACCCGTGTTAGCGCCGCTGGCAAGTGCCACAGATGAGTTTAATGTGTTGGTATGGATCAATCATACGGCGTCCATCCAAGTGCTCAAAGCCAGCTTGCAATACCTACCAATTAAGCTGACCCAAGCCAACTCATTACCCGGTGTACTTGAGTCGTTAAAAGAGCGCGGTAACTATTGGGATTGGGTCATCGTCGATGATGACACCCAAGACGATATGATGGCATTACTCAAACAGATCCGCCTCCATTACCAAGGCAAGCTGGCGGTATTTGGCTATCAAGTTGCCGCTGATCAAGCGCTACTCAACCGCTATCATGCCAATATATTGTATGAGCCATTAGACAAGCGCCAGCTCTATGCCATGCTCGATACGCAAAAACGCAGGGCCCCTAAAGACATGCAAGAGCCGCGCTGGAAGGGCGTGACCGTGCTGGCAGTCGATGATCATTTGCCCAACCTGCTGGTGCTCGATGCCTTGCTCAGCGAGCTTGGCATTCAGGTGATTACGGCCAATAGTGGTTTTGAAGCCATAGAGCTCATCAGCAAACAACAAACCAAAAATATCAAAACAGCCAAAGCTGATAAGCAAAGTTTATCCAAAAAGACCCAAATCTCAAAAGCCGAAACCCGTGACGAAGTGGGTAAAGCCACGAGCAGTTCTGGGTATTCTGAAGAGGCTAATGAAGACAAAGGCAGCAATCAGGATAAAACCAATAATCAGGATAAAAACAGTATTGACTTGATATTTATGGACATACAAATGCCACGGATGTCAGGGCATGAAGCGGCTCGACAAATTCGTAATATCGAAAATGCTGATAATCGTATTCCTATTATTGCCTTGACCGCCCATGGCTTGGCTGACGAGCGTGACAAGCTGATGGCGAGCGGTATCAATGATTATGTGGGTAAGCCTATTAGCCAACCACAGTTGCTACAAGTGCTGCAAAAGTGGCTAGGACGCACGACGACCGTGCCGCAATTAACCGCTATGCCAGAAGCCCATGCACAACAAGGTACTGATGCTCAAGATTTTAATTCGCAAGATTTTGATGCGCGAAATCATCCTTTAGGCTTGCTGCCAGATGATATATCGCCTGCTTATCCGCTAGTTAAGGGTAATGACGATAATCGTGATCAGGCGTCCGAGGGTATCAATCAGCAAAAAATTACTCGCCCTTTATCATTGAAAAAAATCCGTGATGACTACTTACGAGACAGCCAGCCTCGTGATGACTATAGACGAGAAACGCTGCGCGAAACTCAGCCACGTTATGCAAGTTTGCGCTATCAACAACAACGCCAAGCGTCGTTATTGTATCCTCCTTACCAAGTGTCAAGCGACACAGATGAAGAGATGTCGGCAAGCACGCAGGCCAAATTGGACGACGACATAAACCTCGACCTAAGCGTTAATGATACGAGCAGCTCCCATATCTTAGACTGGCAAGATGCGCTGACTCGTTCAGCCAATAAACCAGATCTCGCAGCCAAGCTTATTATTATGATGATTGATACGATCAATGAGGAAAAACGCGCCCTCACTCAAGCGTGGGATGCCCGTGACCGTAGTGCCCTTGCGCAAATTGCCCATCGTATCTTAGGTGGTAGCCGCTATACTGGTGTGCCGCAGTTGCGTCAGGCCAGCCAAGATTTGGAAGACAAGTGCTTATTGAATGTCCAACATACCACGCCCGCCCAGTTTGCAATGCTTGAACCCTATTATGACGCATTGCTAAGCGCGTTAAGTAATTTACAAGCGCTAGATTTATCGGCTTATCCGCAGCTGAATTATCATCGTTTGAGTGAAAATGATATGACATGGAAAATGATTTAAGACAGCTATAGCCTGCTGGATTTATGGGCCAAGTTGGCTGTCATTTATTGATCGATAAAAGGGGTCATATATCCTGACAGTCAGTTATTCATAGGGTATGGTAGATATAACCCTGTTAATATTGGCCTCATTAGCAGGATATTTATTTTATTTATTAATAAGGATTGTTATGAACGCGATTGCCACTTATCAGTATAAGACCTTACAAGTGAGCGTGACTGACCACATTCTCACCGTTACCTTAAACCGTCCTGAGAAAAAAAACGCCATGAGCTTTCAGGTGGTCGATGAGTTGATCAAAGTAGCGGGTCGCATCAGTAAAGATAAGACGATACGTGCGGTGATTTTAAATGGTGCCGAAGGGACGTTTTGTGCCGGTATCGATTTGGGTGATTTAAACCATCCAAAAAACCAAGCATTTGCCCTTTGGGAGTTGGTAAAACCTTGGCAGAGCCTTTTTCAGCGTGTCTGTTTGGTTTGGCGTGATGTGCCTGTCCCTGTTATTGCGGTACTAGAAGGCTACTGTATCGGTGCAGGGCTACAACTGGCGCTGGCTTGCGATGTTCGTATCAGTCATCCTGATTGCAAGTTGTCTATTATGGAAGCCAAGTGGGGACTCGTGCCAGATATGGGATTGACTCAATCGGCGTTGGGTGTGGTTCGCGCTGATGTCCTAAAAGAGCTGGCGATGAGTGCGCGTACGATTGATGCAACCGAAGGTAAAGAGTTAGGTCTCGTCAGTCATTGTAGCGAGACACCTTTAGAGCAAGCACAACAGCTCGCTGCTGAATTTGCAGAGCGTTCACCAGATGCGGTATTGGCCAGTAAGCGGGTCATTAATGCGATGTATGAACAATCAGCGTTGACGTTATATCAAGAAAAAGTCTGGCAGTTAAAGATGATGTTTGGTCGTAACCGTAAGCTTGCGCTCAGAAAATCCAAGCAAGCCAGTACCGTATTCGCTAAGCGCCAATTCCGTTAAAAAGTATTAGTACTCTCTTGATAGAGTGTTTTTGTTGTTAGCGTTTGTTTTATTAACGTCACATGGCTATTGAAATACATGCAGATAGTAAGATATAACACTGTCTGCTTGTGTAGCTGCGCATAACTTGTTTACCTGTGCATAAATAGGCATTATTATTTTTGCTACCAGTTGTTTTTATTCTTAGTGTTGTTGTCTCAAATAAAAGCTGGTACCAAGCAAAGCGTGAGTAATAAAATAATAACCATCATAAAAAACGGTCTAACTATGTCTGCTCCAAAGTCTTCCTTGCCCAATAAACCGCTTGCCTCTGAACGCGTGCGCTCTGCTGATTTGCCTGTTGCTTGGATTATGATGCTCGGGCTCATTGTGGCGATAGGGCCGCTGTCCATTGATATGTATCTGCCAGCATTACCCGAGATGGGTAAGAGCTTCGGCGTATCGACCGCGTTTATGGCCAACTCGGTGCCAGCGTATTTCTTAGGTTTGGTCTTTGGGCAACTGGTCTATGGCCCTCTAAGTGATCGTATTGGCCGCGTCAAACCGCTATATTTTGGTATGACCCTCTATGTTATCGCCTCGATTGTCTGTGCGACGACGGATAATGAATATGTGCTGTTTGCAGGACGTACCTTTCAGGCCCTCGGAGGTTGTGTGGGGGCAGTGGTTACCCGTGCGGCGATTCGTGATCGCCTGACTGCCAAGCAAACTGCCAAAGCTTTTTCTATCATGATATTGGTGATGGGCTTAGCGCCGATATTAGCACCATCACTGGGTGCGCTATTTTTGCGCTTCTTTAGCTGGCACTCTATTTTTTGGTTTTTGGCCGCTTTTGGTACGCTTAACCTGTTGCTCACCAAATTTTTCTTTTTTGAAACGTTGACTGAAGAAAACCGCAATGTACGCCCTGCCAAAGAAGTCTTGAGTCAGTATTGGGATTTATTAAAAGACCCTACCTTTAATTATCCCGCGATTGGCGGCGGTCTCTTGATGGGAGCGATGTTTGTTTATATTAGCTCGGCCTCTGAGCTAATCATGGATACTTATGGAGTGTCAGCAACCCATTTCGGCTGGTTATTTGGTATGAATGCAGCCGGTTTTGTCGCTTTAACCCAGCTAAACCAATGGCTGACCAATCGCTTTCGTATCCTAAGTATTTTGCGTTTTGGGGCGATGATGCAGGTTATCTCTGCAGGTATTTTGTTTGTGGTAGGGATTATCTTTGGGGTAGAGGCGTGGCTGCCTTTGGTATTGGCCTGTATTTTCTTTTGTATTGCTGGTCTTGGTTTGACTCAGCCAAATGCCTCCGCAATTGCATTAGCCTTTCAAAAACGCCGCGCAGGTATGGCAAGTGCGCTACAAGGCTCGCTCATGTTTTCAGTAGGTATTTTTGGCGGTTTGTTATTAAATCTATTTCCAGTCAATCCGGTACTTAAGATTGGTATCGCCCTGTTTTCTCTAATGAGTCTTGGTTGCTTTTTAATCTGGCAGATAGACCGCAATCTAAATCTTGATGATGCGGAGTAGTTAGGCAATAGCACGGTATAATAATAGTGGGAATTACTCTAACTTTTATGATAAAATACAGCGCAGCTATTTATATAGCTCGCTATATAGATTGGATCTAGGTATTTTTTTTACATCTGATCATAGCTCATTTTTTAAACCAACCCATCAACCAATGACACACACATCATGGCAAAAAATTGCTGGGTGTTTGGCGACTTGATTAATTTGCAAAAAGTTAGTGCGATATTTATCAGCACTAATCATTAGCAAATGCGTGTCGCTAGATAGGCAGTTTTTGTGATGTGGAGGCATAACCCAACCACTAGGAATTTCACATGGCTACAAAGAATCCAACCAAAATCGAAATGCGCGACCTACTACAAGCCGGCGCTCACTTTGGTCACCAAACACGTTTTTGGAATCCAAAAATGGGACCATATATCTTTGGTGCCCGTAACAAGATTCACATCATCAACTTAGAGCACACGGTAAAAGCGTTTAACGAAGCATTGACTTACGTAAACGGCTTAGCTGCTAAGAAAAATAAAGTATTGTTCGTTGGTACTAAACGCGCTGCTAGCGGTATCATCCGTGAACAAGCTGCCCGCGCTGGTATGCCATACGTTGACCATCGCTGGTTAGGTGGTATGCTTACCAACTGGAAAACCCTTCGCCAGTCAATCAACCGTCTAAAAGAGCTAGAAAAACAAGCAGAAGACGGTACTTTCGCTAAGCTTACTAAGCGTGAAGCATTAGAGCGTACTCGCGATATGGAGAAACTTGAGCGTTCATTAGGCGGTATCAAAGACATGGGCGGCCTACCTGACGCAATCTTCGTTGTAGACGTGGATCATGAAGCGATCGCGATTAAAGAAGCTAAGAACCTAGGTATCCCAGTTATCGGTATCGTTGATACCAACTCTAACCCTGATAACGTTGATTACATCATTCCAGCAAACGATGATGCTATCCGTGCCGTGACTTTGTATGTAACTTCTATGGCTGATGCGATTATTGCTGGTAAAGAATACGCACAGACTCAAGCAGGCGGCAAAGCTGATCAAGAGCAACCTGTAGAGCAAGCAGCTACTGAAGCAGCACCAGCTGAAGCGGCTACCGAAGAAGCAGCCACTCCAGCAGAATAAATAGCTGACCCAAAAGGTTTACCTTTGTAAGGATATCTTGATAGTGACTCTGTCAGCATCCATATAAAGATATTAACAGCGTATAAGCTCACAATAGGCATGATGTAGTTCTACTCGTCATGCCTTGTTGTTGATGAATTGCTCGTTATTAGGTGAGTATTATCGCTTATAGTTGGACTCGTGATACTCAGTGTCTGCTATCACAATGACTTCAGTTGTCACGATCAACGATGTGCACTTTCATCACCACAAGAGCAATATAGTATTGATAAACAGTACTTATAAAATACAGTATCTGTAAACAATATTTATAAACAGTATAAAAATATTGAATAGAAGTTAAGCACTCACATACATAACAATACTCACATACATAATAAAAGGTAACTCTTATGTCAGAAGTAAAAGTATCTGCCAAAATGGTAAAAGAATTGCGCGACCGTACTGGTCTTGGCATGATGGAATGTAAAAAAGCGTTGGAAGAATCAAACGGTGATGTCGAAACTGCCATTGATAACCTACGTAAGTCTGGTCAAGCCAAAGCCGCTAAAAAAGCGGGTAACATTGCAGCTGACGGCGCTATCATCATCGCTCAAGGCGAAAACAAAGCATTCTTGTTAGAAGTTAACTGCCAGACTGATTTCGTTGCAAAAGATGACAGCTTCAATGCATTTGCAGAAAAAGTGGCTAGCATTGCTCTAGAGAACAACGTGACTGACGTTGCTGCTATCGCTGAATTACCATATGGCGATGGTCAAACCGTTGAAGAAGCACGTGTATCATTGGTACAAAAAATCGGTGAAAATATCCAGATTCGCCGTGTTGAAGTACTTGAAGGCGCTAACATCGCTGCATACCGTCATGGCCTGCGTATCGGTGTAGTGGTATCTTATGAAGGCGGCAGCGCAGACACTGGCAAAAACCTTGCCATGCATATCGCTGCGTTTAACCCAGTTGCCGTCGATGACGAAAACGTCGCTGCTGATGTACTAGCGCGCGAAAAAGACATCATCGAAGCCAAAGCCAAAGAATCTGGCAAACCTGACAACATCGTTGAAAAAATGATCGAAGGTGGCCTACGTAAGTACCTAGACGAAGTAACGTTATTGCGTCAGCCATACGTCATGGACAACGAGAAAAAAGTTGGTGACGTATTGAAAGCTGAAGGCGTAAAAGTACTTGGCTTTAAACGTCTAGAAGTTGGTGAAGGCATTGAGAAGAAGCAAGAAGATTTCGCTGCTGAAGTTGCTGCAACTCAAGCACTAGCTAATAAGTAAGTTTTAAAATGCAGTAAGTGCTGAGTTTGTTTTTGCTCAGTACTTATAGATTGTTTGACATAAGAAGCAATCAAGCACAAAAAAGCCCGTTATTTATTAACGGGCTTTTTTGTGTCTGCTGATTTAGTTATATCATTAACAGTTATAGTCAAAACATCCTAAAAACGCGACAGTATTGCTGATATCAATTTTTTGCATCCTCTGTCTGCGCAGGCACAGCAAGCAAGAAAAATTGATATCAGCAGTGCGTGATGTATTGATATTACTTTTCGCTGATCATTATGTCACTATATTAACGTAAGGCCGCATACGCTGAATTGGCATAACTGGCGCTATTGGTATTGCTGCTAGTGCCATAACTGACTTTTTGCATGCCATTACTAGCAGTGGTATTGCTGTTGCTGGCGCTCATGCTACTACCAGACAAACCTGAGTCATTTTTATATAAGCTGTGATAGCGGCTCATGACGCTTTTGACATAGTTGCGAGTTTCTTTAAACGGCGGGATGCCACCATATTTATCGACGTTACCTTCACCCGCATTATAACCGGCCACCGCATGTTCGACGTTATTATTAAAGCGACGCATCAACCAAGCGATATATTTAGCAGACCCTTCGATATTGTCGGCAGGATTCCAAGGATTGCTCACTTTGAAGCGGCGGGCAGTGGCTGGCATTAGCTGCATTAGGCCTTGAGCACCCACAGGCGAGCGCGCGTTGGGATTGAATGCGGATTCGGTATGCATCATGGCTTTCATGAGTGCAGGATCTACACCATTACGCTCGGCAGAAGCGCGAATATAACTGTCATAAGCGTTGCGGCTACCGCTACTACTTGCTGTGCTGTTACCATAATCACTACCGCTGCTATTACTGCCATCATACATCTTAGAGTCTTTGTAGTAAGTCACTTTCACTTTTTTGGTAAATTTATCAAAGTTGCCACTAGGATTGACATTGGTGAGCAGTACTTGTCCGCCTTTGTCTTTATAGATATACATATTGCCTGCGTGAGCAGTCATCGAAAGCGTGGAGAAGGCAAGTGTACTAGCAATGGTGCTGAGTAAAAGCGGAGACAAACAGCGGGTAATCAAAGGGGAGATATTTATCATAGAGATATCACTTTTTATCGAATAATAGCAAATTGTTTTGCCTATAGGCGCGTCATGTTGCGCGTTAAAGCGGTTACCGTGTTTGTAGGATTTTATAGCTATAAAGAAGATAGCCACCTAGCAATAACCACGCTTAACAAGAAACCACTTGCGATAGATACAAAAAATAATAGTTGCTTACTATAACATATAATAACTTTTTAGCGCATAGGATTAGCAGAACAAAGCACAAAAGCCGCCTTTAATTTGTAAAAAAATCAACACACTAAGGGTTTTAAGCGCATCGATTGCATACTTGCTTCAGTGTTTTTAAGTTGATACAAACGCCTCAATAGACGGACTGCGACGGTAAATGATCAGTAAAGACGAAAAATTGGCCACAATAGTGATGGGTTTTCTAAACGCTCTTAAACGGAAAAGGCACTGATAAAAATAGGTACCCACACGGCAGTGACCAAACCATTGACCGCCAGACCAAAGGCTGCATAACGACCGGCAGTGTGGCTAATTTGCCAAGCTTCTACCGTGCCGAAAGCATGAGCAGCCAAGCCAAGTGCCAAACCTTTAGCACGATCATCATCGATACTGCGAAACAAAAAGCGCGCTAGAGTACCACCGATTAGACCTGAGACAATAATAATCAAGTTAGCCATGGCCAGTGGCGCTTTAATCAAATCGGCGACGCTCAAACCAATGGGTGTAGTGACTGAACGGGTGGCAAACGCCAATATAGTGTCATGACTTAAGGAAAACAGGTACGCCAATGACATGGGTAGTAACGCACCAATAACGCTGGCCATGGCTACAATTAAGGTCAGCTTCTTGACTGGTAAGCCTTTAAAATTCATCGCCGCTAATGGCACGGCTAACAGTACCGTTACATACCCTAATAGATGGTCAAATACGGGCTTGGCAACGCTATAATAATTATTGTAATCCCATTGCAGGATGAATAAGAATAAAAGGACAAGCCCCAAAGCGGTAATCACCATCGGTAGCCACGATAGCTTACGTGCCAGTACGCGGGCAATAACGTGTGCTGCTAAGGTCAATAATATCGCTGCAAGGGTCGCCATCCATACACTATCAAAAGTCATTACATCTCCTTGGTCACACAGCTCAAGGCTGCTGTTCTTGCTTATGAGTAGTATTGGTATTTGCGCTATTGCTTAGCCAGTGATTGGCAAGGATAGCAAGTCCCCATAGCGGAATGAGCGTACTGATCAACATAGTCAGCATCACACCCCAAAACTCATCCCCTAAGGCAAATAGCAGCAAGCCTGCTCCAGCTGACACGGGCAAAAAAGCAAAGCCACTATCGACCAATAAAGTGTTGCTGGCTTGGGTGAGCCAACTGGGCAGACCTTTGAGTAATCGCCATACCATCAAAATAAGGAACATGGCGACTAGGCCAACGATATTGGCCGCTTTTTCGATACCTGCCCACTGACAGATAATAACGGCAGATTCGCGGACAAAGATGACCATGATCAATGTTAGGATGACGGACATCCATAGGGGCATACGCGAGGAATGAGTGGACTTCATAAGCAGTTTTGGCCAATTCAGAGAGAGTGTATTTATAAGCGCGAGTCGGCATAGAGCCACGAGCATGGCAGAAAAGAATATTTTTGCTAACATTGATAGTAGTCTTGAGCACTCAGCATTTTGTGTCGCGAGTTTTAGGCTGCAAGATTGGTTGATTATACAAAGCTCGATTATATAGAGAGTGGTCCAACTAATAAAGCCTATGGGCTGCTAGGGCGTGTTATTGATCTGCTAGATTTTATTAAAAAACCACTGACATAAAAAAGTCAAAAAAATGGACGATATCGTTGATAGCGTCCATTTATCATTTAATAATTTATGATGGGCAATCGATTATACTAAACCATCCATCATAATATACCATCCATCATAATATACCAATCAACTAATTGTATTAATAAGCCCATCATTGTATTAGGCAGCTATTTAAGTCTGTGAATCTGGAATTTTCGTTTCTAGCGCTTTAGACTGCTCTGAATCTAATGTCTCAGCGTTGAGGGCATTAAATTCGTCAAACGCTTGTTCTTCGGCTGCTGTCATAGACGGTTCATCCTCTTCATCAGGCTGCTCGAACTCTTCCAGTATGGGCATCAGTAGCGTGGCTTGCGCTAATGGCAATACCTCTAAAGGATTCAAGTCGGCCTGACCCAGCAGCTGTTTTAGGCGTTCGCTAGGCAGACGAATCGTTAGGCACTCATGACCATTATCATCGTAGCTTTCTTCTAAGATAACGCCCAGCTCATACAAGGTGTTTTTAAATTGACCAGCCGTATAAGGCAGCGTCAAATCAAAGGTCGTCAAGGTACCGGTAAGCAGCTGCTGAACCGCAAGTGACAGCTCCTCCATTCCTAGATTTTGTCTAGATGACACATAGACGCGATTGGGCTGACCTTCGCTAGCGTAACCGATATGGGCAGGCTCATCTGTCAGGTCAATCTTGTTGTAGACGTTGAGCACGGGCACATCATTATCAATCTCTGCCAATACGTCTTTCACCGCTTGGATTTGCTCATGCATATCTTCACTTGATGAGTCGATGACATGTAGCAGTAAATCGGCTTCTAGCGTCTCTTCCAATGTGGCATGAAAAGATTCAACCAACTCATGCGGTAGGTGACGGACAAAACCTACGGTATCCACCAAAACCACACGACCAACACCCTGCCAGTCTAAGCGGCGTAGAGTAGGATCAAGCGTGGCAAACAGTTTATCCGCCGCATAGATGTTTTCATCGACCAAGCGGTTAAATAAGGTAGATTTTCCCGCGTTGGTATAACCGACGAGTGAGATAGTCGGTACGTCAGATTTCTGCCGACGGGCTCGACCTTGGGCACGGGTTTGGCGAACTTTTTCCAGTTTGGTTTTGAGCTGGTTTACCCGTGTTTGCAATAAGCGACGATCCGTTTCAAGCTGAGTTTCACCCGGTCCACGCAAGCCGATACCCCCTTTTTGGCGTTCCAAATGCGTCCAACCACGGACCAAACGTGTCGACAAATGGTTCAACTGCGCCAGCTCTACTTGTAGCTTACCTTCATAAGTACGCGCACGCTGGGCAAAGATATCTAAAATCAAACCGGTACGATCGAGTACACGGCATTGCACCACCGATTCAAGGTTACGCTCTTGTGACGGCGATAAACTGTGATTGAACAAAACGATATCAGCGTCATGCTCACGAACCAGTTCAGCTATTTCTTCCGCTTTACCACTACCAACGAAGAATTTGGCATCGGGTCTTTGGCGTGAGCCAGTAACCAACGCCAAGCGATCAGCCCCTGCTGAATCTGCCAGTAGCTCAAACTCGTTAAGATCGTCAGGATCTTGAATTTGGCGGATGTCTAAATGTACGATAATGGCGCGTTCGCCACCTTTATGTTTGTCAAAATAATCCAAAGAGTATCACCTATTAATAAAGTAAATAAATCGCTATTATCCATTCAGCTAGCTTTGATATAACGTTCAGATGACCCTATATATGTGGTCTTATCACTTGATATTAAAGGGTATTCGCATAATTAGCGATGATTTTATGTTACAGCCATTATCGTTGCAAATTTTCAAAGTTCTTAATACCCAGTATATAAACGAACATATGGAGTAGCAGCTCACAACACTGAGTGAACAAACTATCACTGAGCATCAGAATTTTGTTATACTTAGCTCGTTTTTTCACTATCCAAAAACTAGACATTCAATTATGAGGGACGAAGATGAGCCAAGCTAAGTCAGGCTTTTCACTCAGAAAACAATTGGGTCGCGGCAAACAGATTGCCGGTATGACCACGACGATCGCTGGAGGGCTACGCGCCGCTCAGCGGATTGGTGCCTTTAAACAGCCACCACGCGAAAAGCTGCCACGCTATATTCAAGCGTTTTGTCGCAAGATGGCCGGCTCATTTGGGGTAAAGGTCGTCGAAGTCGAGCCAGTACAACAGCATCATGGTCTATGGGTATCCAATCATGTGTCATGGATGGATATTCCGGTTGTGGGCACGGTGAGTCCGGCTTTTTTCTTATCTAAAGCAGAAATCGGTGAGTGGCCAGTATTTGGCAAGTTGGCTCATGCGGCAGGCACGGTGTTTATTCAGCGCGGTTCCGGCGATGCAGGCTCGGTGGCAGCGCAGATAGCCAGCTTTTTGGCGAAAGGGTTTTCGGTGGTATTCTTCCCAGAAGCGACCACCACAGATGGCAAGAAAATCAAGCGCATTCATGGTACCTTGTTACAAGCAGCGATAGATGCAGATGTACAGGTCCGCCCCATTGTTATCGCTTATGTCAATAAAGACGGTACGCTAAGCGAAGCATTGCCGTATTATGGCAAGCTGACAATGACAGAGAGCCTAAAAAAAGTGCTTGATACTAAGGATGTGACCGCTTATGTATTGCCGCTAGAACCAATAGATCCGAAGGGTCTAAATAAGAGCTCAGTAACTGACTTGCTACAAAAACGTATGCAAGAAGGCTTGGCTGAGCTACACACACGGGTGTTAACCACCGACCCTAAGGCATAATTTTCTAAAGTATAATCATCTGAAGCATCGCTTGTTAAATTAGAAAATCAGCCAAAAAAAGGCGCAAATCGCAGTGATAATGCTAGCGATTTGCGCCTTTTGCTGTTGATATAAGTACTCTAACTTATAAAGAACCTAATCTCAGTTTATGGAATTATGATTTGTATCAGACCAACGTTTTACATCAAGTATAATTGATACACTATGGTGACGGATTGGGTTGTTGGGTATGTACCGCTTCAATCGCGTCTAATACGTCTGAGCTCAAGGTCAAATCGATACTGTCGATATTGGACTTGAGTTGCTCGGTACTGGTCGCTCCAATAATATTACTGGTCACAAATGGGCGTGAATTGACAAAGGCTAGCGACATTTGCGCCATATCTAAACCAGCATCAGCCGCTATCTTGGCATACTGTACGGTGGCTGATTTTGCTTGCTCGTTCACATAGCGGGCAAACCGATCATACATAGTGAGACGTGCACCTTCAGGACGTTTACCATCGAGATATTTACCAGATAGTACACCAAAGCCAAGCGGCGAATAAGCAAGCAAACCAACATTCTCACGATGCGCAATCTCTGCCATATTGACTTCATATAAGCGGTTTAGCAAGCTGTAAGGATTTTGCACGGTGATAGGCGCGATTAAACCGTTTCTATCCGCTTCCCAGAGATAACGCATTAGACCCCAAGCGGTATCATTCGATAGCCCATAAGCGCGAATACGACCTTTTTTGATCTCGTCATTTAACGCTTGGATGGTCTCCAAAAATGGTGTTAGATCGTCCAAATTTTGCGCTGCCATCTCTGCTGTATAACCGCGCTGACCGAAGAAGTTCGCTTGGCGTTCAGGCCAATGTAGCTGATAAATATCGATATAATCGGTTTGGAGGCGTTCAAGGTTGCCATCGATGGCGCTACTGATGTGTTCAGCCGTGAAACGTGTTTGCCCGTCGCGTAAAAAATCCATCGGTGATATTTTACTGGCCAAGACAACTTTATTGCGCTGCTTGGTTTTGTTAAACCATGTGCCCATAAAGCGCTCAGTATCACCTTGCTTGTCTTTGTCTGGCGGTGAGGGATACATCTCCGCCGTATCCCAAAAGTTGACCCCTTCGCTTAGCGCCATGTCCATTTGCTCATGCGCTTGGGTCTCGTCATTCTGCTGTCCCCACGTCATAGTGCCTAAGCAGATTTTGGAAACGTCTTCATTAATTTGTGGCAGTTTTTGATATTGCATCTGTTTATCCTTGTTTTTATTCTAAATAAGGTTTTTACTCTAAAGCAATTTTTATACTACATTAGCTTGATACCAGTGACGCCCGGCGGTGTTACTTTGAATACTTTTACTTTAAACAATACAGATTGACCAGCTAAAGGATGATTGAAATCTACTTCTATCTCGTCGTCACTGATGGCACTAATAGTGCCAGGTAAGGTGTTTTTGCCTTTGTCCTCAAACTCTATCATCATGCCGATTTCAGGGTTGTCAGCGACCAGCGCAAACTGAGTACGGCTAAAATGTTGAATATTGTCAGGGTTCCAATCACCAAACGCTTGCTCTGGATCAAGGTGGGCAGAGCGTGTATCACCTGCGCGCAGGTTCATTAACACTTGCTCAAACCCCGGTAGTAAACTCTCATCGCCAATGGTCAGTGTCACTGGCGCATCGCGGCTAAAGGTTGAGTCAATCACCGTGCCATTCTCTAGGGAAACTTCAAAATGCAGCTTTACAAGGCTGCCAAAGGTGATGCGTGTGTCTTCATTGGGATTGATAAATTGCGAGTCGGTCATAGTCAAAAGCCATCTGTTGCGGGATTGGGAAGTCAGGTCAAAAAATTAATATAAGAAATCATAAGTATAAGAAATGATAAGCCATCTAAGAAAGGTTGTAAGCGTAAATAGTGTAACGCAAATAGTGTACTATATTTGGCATGTCTAAATGAGGGTGAGAGCAAGCATGGCAAATAAGCAACAAGGCCACATCAAGAAGTGGCAAGATGACAAGGGCTTTGGCTTTATTGATACTGAGCAGGGCGATTCAGTATTCTTTCATATCAATGAGTTCAAAGCGCGCCGTCGCCCTGAAGTGGGTGAGCAAGTCGTCTTTACGCTTGGGCGAGACAATCAAGGGCGGATGCAGGCAAAAGATGTGCAAGAGTTGAGCTTTGTACAACAGAAAATGGCACAAAAAAACAGCCAAATCCGTCAGCGTAATGCAAAACGTAGTCATCAAGCGGAGTTTGAAGCTGGACAAAAGAAACGGCTGTTCCTCGGCGTTGGGTTTTATGGGGTTTTAATTTTACTGGCCGTCACTGATAAGTTAAGCTGGCTGGTCGTTGCTTGGTATGCGGCATTAGGGGTTATTACTTATACAATGTACGCCAAAGACAAAGCGGCTGCGCAAAGTGGAGATTGGCGTACCCCTGAGTCAACCTTGCATCTGCTAAGTGCGCTTGGTGGCTGGGTCGGGGCGATGGTCGCGCAGACGTATCTTCGCCACAAGTCACAAAAGGCTGAGTTTCGTATCACTTATTATTTAACCGTCGTGATTAATATGGCGGGGTTGTTGTTTATATTGGCGGGCGGTGGTTTGAACTTTTTAAAAGAGTTGCTTGATTCTTTGGTATAAAAGAGATTTTCCTTCAAGATGGAAAACCTCTTCTCCTTATTTACGTTTAACTTCCAGTGCAGTTTTTGTAGGGTGTGCCAAGCGCACCGATAAGGAACAATTATATAAATATAGCTAAGCTGTAGCTTACTAATAATCATTCGTAATGATAAATTCGTAAAACTTAACCACGACGTCTATCTGCAAGCACATAATCTTACCGCTAGCCCTGATAGTAGCGGTTATCCTTATCTAAGAAAGGCTGATGAGACTCAGCTGCTGGAAGTGTCGCCGGTCAGCAATCCCAGCAGCGCTTTAGTCGAATAGCCTTTCTTAGGTAAGATAATAGCGTATAGCATGATCAGCTCCAACACAGTAACTTATCAAAAATAACAGGCAAAAGAAAAGATGGGTTACGTATTTGTAAACCCACCTTTTAAACCTAAAAACTATCTACGATTATAATCGTTAAACCTCACGCTTCTTTTCCAAAAAGAGCATGTCAATCACAATCAGCACCACGCCGATGCAAATACCCATATCGGCAACATTAAAGATAGGATAGTGCCAAACGTCGGCATAATGCACATGGATAAAGTCGATGACGTGACCATGTAGCAAGCGATCGATTAAATTGCCCAGCGCACCGCCCAATACTAAGGCCAGTCCGATAGAAAGCAGCTTGGCTTTTCGCGGCGCTTTAACCAAATAGCCGATCAAGAATAATGACATTAATAATGCCAATCCGGAAAAAAACCACTTTTGCCAACCGCCAGCATCAGCCAAAAAGCTAAAAGCCGCACCGTAGTTATAAGCCAACGTCCAATTGAGGAATGGCTCAATCACGGGTACTGGCTCATGGAAAGTCAGGTTGGTTTCAGCCAGCCATTTCGTGCCTTGATCGATGATAAGTACGACCAGCGACAGCAAATACCATACAAAAGCACGACTGCCATTAGCAATCATTTTTGGCGTTTTGGTCAAGCGACTTCTCGGCGTCGTTGAGTTCCCTATTGTTGCATGCGCAGGTTTAGGCGAATTATCGACGTCAGTAGGTGGCAGATTGTTTTTTGATGAATTAGGCATAGTGGCGCACCTCGCCATTGCCTGCGACATTGGTGACGCAGCGGGCACATAGTTCAGGGTGTGCGCTATCGGTACCGATGTCATTACGGATATGCCAGCAGCGTACACATTTAGTGCCAGTCGCAGCGCTAATATTGACCACTAAGTCTGCCGCTTCTTTGGTGCTGTTCTCGGCTTGCTCTGCTGCGTCATTCTGACTAGCAGCAGGTGCAGCGCTCATTGGCTTCAAAGTCGCATTGCTGGTAATCAAGACAAAACGCAGCTCTTCACTGAGCTTAGCTAAGCTTTCATACATCGCCCCATCGGCGTATAAGTCAACGTCAGCAGATAAGTTAGCGTTGATGATTTTTTCGCCGCGCGCCGTTTCGATATGTTTATTAACGATATCTTTTGCTTGCATAATACGTTGCCAGTCATCGGTACTGATAGCACTTAGCTCAAACTCTGGAAAGGTATACCATTCTTCAGTAAACACATAGCCTGCTTCGTTGCCGTTTTTACCTTGCAATACTTCCCACGCTTCTTGGGCGGTAAATGACAAAATCGGCGTAATCCAGCGAATCAATGCTTGGGCAATATGATAAATAGCCGTTTGCGCGGAGCGACGTGGCTGTCCATCCGTTTGGGTCGTGTACTGACGGTCTTTGATGATATCTAAGTAGAAGCTACCCAAGTCTTGCGAGCAAAACGCGGCAATAAGTTGCGTGACTTGGTGGAAGTCCATCGCATCATAGGCGTCGATGATTTGTGCTTGCACGATTTGCGTACGCTCAATGATGAATTTATCAAGGCTGACCAGCTCATTGATATCAATGCTGTTGGTCATCGGATCGAAATCATCGGTATTGGCAAGCAAAAAACGCAAGGTATTCCGGATACGGCGATACATATCGATTGCGCCTTTAAAGACCGTTTTGCCCGCGCTCATCTCATAACGATAATCGCTCGACGCAATCCACAAACGCAGCATGTCTGCGCCTGTTTTATTGATCTCTTCTTGCGGCGTGATGATATTGCCCAGTGATTTACTCATCTTGCGGCCGTTTTCATCGACCACAAAACCATGGGTCAATACTTGCTTGAACGGTGGGCGCTCGTACATCGCTTCAGAGGTAAGCAGTGACGTCTGGAACCAACCACGATGCTGGTCAGAGCCTTCTAAGTATAGATCAGCGGGATTGGTCAATTCATCGCGTTGCTCAAGGACGGCAAAATGCGTCGTGCCCGAGTCAAACCAAACGTCTAAGGTGTCGGTAGATTTATCATAATCAGCCGCTTCTGCACCTAAGTAATCTTCACAGCTGGCATCAAACCAAGCTTCAACGCCGCCAGCATCGATATTTTTTGCGGCGACTTCCATCAGCTCAAGCGTATTTGGATGCAGCTCGCCCGTTTCTTTATGAGTGAAAAAGGCAATCGGCACGCCCCAAGTACGCTGGCGTGAGATACACCAATCTGGGCGACCTGTCATCATCGATTCAATACGGTTTTGACCCCATGCTGGCGTCCAGTTGACGGCTGGGATATCAGCAAGGGCACGCTCACGTAAACCTTTGGTTTCCATATTAATAAACCACTGCGGCGTGGCACGGAAGATAATCGGCGACTTATGACGCCAGCAATGCGGATAGCTGTGCTCAATCTTGGTATGGCTAACGAGATGGCCGTTGTCATGTAGGGCGGCGATGATTTTTGGATTGGCTTTGTAGATATGCTCGCCCGCAAATACCGCTGCACTGTCTAAATAGACGCCTGTACCGCTCACTGGGTTTTCAACTGGCAAGTCATATTTGAGACCAACGATATAATCGTCAAGACCGTGACCCGGTGCGGTATGGACGAGGCCCGTACCGCTATCTGTAGTCACGTGATCGCCTAAAATTAATGGCACTTGACGATCTTCAATCAATGGATGCTGGGCGCGTAGACCTTCCAGCTCACGTCCGGATACAGTCGCTAATACGCCTTCATTGCTGAGCTTAAACGCAGTCAGTGCGCTTTCAACCAAATCAGTCGCTAGTAGGAAGTTGCCTTTTTCGGTCGCCACCACACTATAGTCATGCTCGGGATGTACGGCGATGGCTTGGTTGGCAGGTAGCGTCCAAGGCGTCGTCGTCCAAATAACGGCTGCGATAT
This sequence comes from Psychrobacter okhotskensis, assembly GCF_013248965.1. GTDB lineage: Bacteria > Pseudomonadota > Gammaproteobacteria > Pseudomonadales > Moraxellaceae > Psychrobacter > Psychrobacter okhotskensis. The sequence goes on from NZ_JABRVQ010000004.1 coordinate 134,726, forward strand.
TACCATCGATTTCGCTCAATGCGGCAACTTTTTCGGTATCGAGCACATCAAAGCTAACGTAGATAGCATCTGAGACTTTGTCCTGATATTCAACTTCGGCTTCAGCTAGGGCGGAGCTACAGTCTAAGCACCAATTGACCGGCTTCATACCGCGAGTCACATGACCGTTGTCATAAATTTTGGCAAGAGCGCGTACGATGTTGGCTTCTTGATGGAAGTTCATCGTCAGATAAGGATTGTCCCAATCACCGAATACACCTAGACGCTTGAAGTCTGCCTTCTGTAGCTCAATCTGCGTACTTGCATACTCACGGCATAGACCACGGAATTCAGTCGCAGAGACTTTTTGACCGACTTTGCCGACCTTGGCTTCGACCTTTTGCTCGATAGGCAGACCATGACAGTCCCAACCTGGCACATAAGGCGCGTCAAAGCCCGATAAGGTTTTTGACTTTACGATAATGTCTTTTAATACTTTATTGACCGCATGACCTAAGTGAATCTGACCGTTGGCGTATGGAGGGCCATCGTGCAAAATGTATTTGGTCGCACCTGTACGCGCCTGACGAATTTTGCCGTACACATCATCCGCTTCCCATGCAGCCAGCCAATCTGGCTCGCGTTTGGCAAGGTTTGCACGCATCGCAAAAGGCGTGTCGGCAAGGTTTAGCGTGTCTTTATAATCTTGGCTTGGTGTATCAGTGCTTTTATCAGTCATAGAAGGCGTCTTTTAAAATGAGGGTTAGAGGTTGCGTTTGAAATTCAGGCTTAAGGTTAAATATAATATGGGGTCAAATATTTGATAATCGATGCTAGCCTTTTGCTTAGAAAACGTTGCTTATAACGTGTTGCTTAAAAGATATAGCTTATAACGTGTTGCTTATAAATAGTTACGTCCATCATAAATGCTAATGAGACGATTGCAACAAAAAATATTTTTAACAGAATAATTAGAAAAGTGAATATGATAACGGCAGCTATTATATGACAAAATGGGTAGGGTAAAAAGAGCTGACCAGTATCGTCCTGTTTTTAACTAAAACCAATCATTGATGTCAGCATAAATACTTTGTCCATTAAAGCATAGGTCTGGCAAGTTTGATTGTCTATTTATTAGATTATACCTAACTGGCTAAGCGCTAAAAAACTTCTGACAACCACAAGCGCAATCTAAGCGACCAGAGTGGTTGAATACCGGTCAGCCCTTGCGTCATCTCGCCATCTTTTAGAACCACATAAGAAGGCGTGACTTGTCCTTGCCAATCGGCAAATATCTCACCTGCTTGATCGTTGACCGTGGTAAAGCGGTAACTATTTTCATTAAGGTAGCGGTGCAGCTCTTGATCTGAGCCAGACTTAATCGCAATGGTAACCACTGGATAATTATTTGCCGCTGCAAGCTTGTCTATCGTCGGTGAGGTCACACGACAAATCGGGCACCAAGTCCCCCAAAAGTATATCAGGGCCGGTTTATCCTCACTCAGCGCTGCTAAGTCAATGCTTTGACCTTGATAGTCGGTCAATTGCAGTTGCGGATTGGCTGGCATGACCGGTTGTCGCCACCAATTGACTGCGCTATAAATCACCGCAAATATCAAGCCATATAACAGTATGGTCTTAACTATCGACAACGTTCTTTGCTTCGACGTCTTTTTAGGTGTCTCAATTATCTTTTGGCTATCAGTCGTCATAGTGTCTGCTTTTTTTGCTTTGGCATAGTCAATCCCCTATAAATTAGATACGCTGTCAGGCTCGCTCAGTCTACTATATATAGTCAGAGCATTTTTAAACCGCTACGGTGTTACCCGCCCTAGAGGTACTCAATGTACTATCTGCGGTCGGTCGCCTTGTAGCGATTCTAAAATTCCTTGACTATATAGTACTTTCATTCGCCTTCCTTACATCTAAATTATCTTGAACCAGCGATAGATAAAAATAAACGGCTGAATAGTCAGCCGTTTATTAAAGTATTTTGTTAGAGGGTTTTTTTATACGAATCGCCTAAGGCTTTTGCGCGCGATTTTGTAATGGATCACCGATGAGGACGCTACCTGAATTTTCACGACGCTCTTCGTCGGTTAATTTACTCGCTGGAATTTTGGCTTTTTTCTTCCATTTTAAGCTAAATAAGTCATCACGGCGATCAAGCAAGTTATGCACCGAGCCTTCGTTACGGACATGAGTGAGCTTATCCAAATTCACATCTGAGAAGAAGACCATTTCGGTATTGGCTGTCGTTTCTGCCATAATCGCATCATGCGGAAAAGCAAAATCAGAGGGTGAAAAAATAGAGGACTGTGCGTATTGAATGTCTAAGCTTTCAACTTGCGGTAAATTACCCACTGAGCCGCATATCATCACATAACACTCGTTTTCAATGGCTCGTGCTTGGGCACAGTGACGCACCCGCAAATAGCCGTTTTTGGTATCTGTCCAAAAAGGCACGAACAAAATATCCATATCGTCAAGCGCCAACAAGCGTGCAAGCTCAGGGAACTCAATGTCATAGCAGACTAAAATCCCAATACGACCCGCATCGGTATCGAATACTTTGACCTCGTCGCCACCTTCGATGACCCATGCGCTACGTTCATGCGGGGTAATATGAATCTTGCGCTGCTCTTCAACCGTCCCATCGCGGCGGCAGAGATAACTGACATTGTATAGTGTATCGTCTTCGTCCAATAATGGCATAGAGCCGGTGATTACATTGACGTTATAGCTGACTGCCAGATGCGAGACTTCGTTTTTGAACCATTCGGTATAACCGGCTAAAAAGCGAATGGCCACGTTTTGATCCGTGGATTCACACAGACCCATCAATGGCGCGTTAAAAAACTCTGGTAAGCAAGCAAAGTCTGAGTTGTAATCCGCCATAATATCAACGAAGAACTCCACTTGTTGTAGCAGCTCCTCAGGCGATTCAACCTCACGCATTTGCCACTGAATACCACCGATACGCACCTCTGATTTACGGGTGTTTGGCTTATAGTCTTGCGGCTCATAATAAATGTTGGCCCATTCAAGTAGCGTCGCAAAACCTTTAGACTGAGCATCATCTGGCAAATAGGCCGTCAAAATACGTTTAACAATAAAACCGTTGGATAATTGGAAAGATAGGGCAGAGTCGTGGATTTCACGTGACTCGACCGCATCGATATATTCGCCAGGGGTCAGGTCTTTGTGATTATGATAATTAGGAATGCGACCACCGGCCAAGATGGCTCGGAAGTTTAACTGGCGGCACAGCTCTTTACGCGCATCATAAAGACGACGACCCAAACGGTAGCCACGATATTCAGGGTCAATTAGAGCATCCAAGCCATAAATAGCATCGCCTTTTGGATTGTCTCTAATGATTTCTTTGTGCCCAATCAGGTCATCATAGGTATGCGGGTTAGAGAACTTGGCATAATCAACGCGCATCGATAGCACGATACCAATCAATTGATCGTGGTCAAATAGGGCAATCTGTCCCTCTGGAAACGCATCAATCAAAGTATGAATAGTAGTCTTCGACCATGCACCGCCCAAGTTCACATATACGCGATCCATCAAGGCTTTTAACTGCGGATAATCTTTTTTCTTAATCTCAGCAATCGTGAGGTGAAAGTCGTCTATTTTTTCGATTTTACTCATAAGGTTCCTGTCTTCGCTGTCAATAAATGTCGTAAAGTTAACGCTGTATGCGCGGTAATAGCCATAGTTATCAGTAGAACTAAAAACTTTTGTGTAACAAAGGCGATAAAAATATTCCAATCGACTTATATAATCGTTACAATAATTTATCTTTTTATTTACAATGAGTTATAAAGACCACATCTCATATCAAAGATTTTGATAAGGGTTTTTCGTAGGTTTGCAAGCGTCTCTATTCAAGAATACTGACCTCATTAGTAGCTGTATCAATCGTACTTGAATAAACTACCTCTGTTCTACTAGTGCCCAAGTTCTGTCACATCTCTTATTATTTCTGGCTAGTCCCAGTTTGGCTTATTACTGCTGATTTCGATAATCATCATACCAAGGTAGCGGATCAATGACAGTCCCACGTAGTAAATATTTGCTACGTTTTTGTGAGTCGCTGTCTCTGCTTAGCTTGGAATGAGCTTGGACGTAGTCTTTGTTTTTCTTGTTTTGTTTTGCGGCCTATGGGCGGCTTTTTAGGATTATTTTATGACGCCCTTAACGCGCACGGTCGACACATTAGAAACCGTAGAAGATTCCGCACTGATACAATTGGTGTATGTCAGCAGTATTACCCTCAGTGCACGGCTAAAAGCCTCAATATTCGATGAAGTAGAAGATCATGCTCGCGATCATAATGAGCAGCATGGTATCACTGGTACTTTATGTTATGGCAATGGTCATTTTTTACAATGTATCGAAGGCAAGAAATCTGAGGTATTCGACCTGCAAAAACGCATTTTTGCGGATAGCCGTCACAAGAATATTGAAGTATTGCTATTGCGAGTCATCAATCAGCGCAGCTTTGTTGATTGGCGCATGCGCTTGTTGTTTTTGGAGCGTTGGTTATGGTCACCAGCGACCAAGAAACAAGCCGCGCAGTTGTCTCCTTTTTTACCGTTTACCCCGCATGGCTGGACTTCTGAGCGCACCGAGCAGTTTTTACAAATTATCAAAACCTTTGATACGCCGCCACATATAAAAGCCGCCGGTATTACTTACAATGCCTTGGGCAATATGTTTCGCCATATCGCGGCGCCGCACCAAGCGTTTTTAATCGTCCAAGGTTGTTTGAGTCTATTGTTGATGGTCGCATTGGTACTGCTTTATTTATCATAAACATCTTATAGATTAACTACTTTTACGCTTTTAATCTTTTATACAAGTGATGCATTGCCAGCTTAAGAGCAAAAAAGACGCTAAACTTTTCAGTCTAGCGTCTTTTTTATACCATAAAAATGGTTTACTTCCTGCTAAACCATCAATCAACAGACCCTAATCACATATCAAAAATCTTCCCACGGTTCATGATGTTGTTTGGATCAAATACTTTTTTGACTTCGCGTAAGTAATTAATCTCAGTTTCGCTGCGGCTATAGTGCAGATAAGGCTTTTTGGTCATGCCAACGCCATGTTCAGCAGAGACTGAACCGCCGTATTTTCGTACCGTCTCAAATACGTATTTATTAACGATTTGACATTCTGCAAAGAAGTCATCTTTGCTCATATTTTCTGGCTTTAAGATATTGAGATGCAAATTGCCATCACCAATATGACCGAACCAGCAGACTTCGAAGTCAGGGTAGTTGCTGCTGACGATGTGATCAATCTCAGAGATAAATTCAGGTACGTAGCTGATTAGTACAGAAACGTCATTCTTATAAGGGGTAAATACTGAGATGGTCTCAGAGATGTATTCGCGCAGCTTCCACAGCTCTTCTGCTTGCGCGAGACTCTGACTCATCACCCCATCGACCACCCAACCTTGCTCCATGCAATGCTCAAATATTGCCATGGCTTTATCCATGATCGGCTCGTATGGTGCTTCAAACTCTAGCAGGGTATAAAACTTGGTACGTGATTCAAACGGCTCTTGTACTTGACCATGAGCCATCAGCTTATCAATGGCCACATCATCAAAGAACTCAAACGCGGTCAAATCAATTTGTGCTTGAAAGGCAGAGAGCACATTCATGACATCGTTAAAGCTGTCCATGCCCAGTACCATGACGTTTAAATCTTGCGGCTGACGCTCAAGCTTGATTTGCGCATGAGTCACTAAACCAAGCGTGCCTTCGCTACCGATAAACAACTGGCGCAAGTCATAACCGGTGGCATTTTTCACCATGCCGCGATTGAGCTGCAAGATATCACCTTTACCGGTGACCACAGTCAGGCCCATAATCCATTGACGAGTCATGCCATAACGAATTACCTTGATACCGCCCGCATTGGTGCCGATATTACCGCCCATTTGGCTAGAGCCTGCCGAAGCAAAGTCGACAGGGTAGTAGAGGTCTTTTGATTCGGCGAATTGTTGCAATTGCTCAGTCACCACGCCCGCTTCAATCTCGACTAAGCGATCAGCAGGATAGAATTTGCCGATTTGGTTCATCTTATCCATACTGACCACAATCTCACCATTGGCCGCGACCGCGCCAGCAGACAGACCAGTACGACCGCCACTTGGCGTCAAGACAACATTGTGCTCATTGGCAAGCAAGACGATGGCTTGCACTTGCTCAGTGGTTTTTGGAAAGACAATGGCAGAGGCGGCAGGCGCGAAATGCTTGGTCCAGTCTTTGCCCCAATGTTCTAGGCTTTCGCTATCGGTCTTGATTTGGCTGGCGTCAAATTGATGGCTATCAAGCAGTGTGCGTAAAATAGTCTGCACGGCGTTGGTATTGTCATTGGTGTCAGGTGTAGGCTGGCTAGATAAAGAGGTCATGGTCAAATCTCGGTATGAACGTAGGCGCTATGCATAAAGGGGATTATTATATCGCTAAATTGATATAACGAAGCGGCTATAACTGTGTTTATATAATAAGAAGGTCGAGAATATGGTTTTTAGTATTCATGAATGTGGTGGTTGTTCGTGAATGTGGCCTTTAGTATTCATGGATATGCTTATTATATAATGAAATATTTGCGCGCGCATACATGGCATAAATAGTTAAAAAGACAGTTTAATAAACATTGAACATAATAGTTCACTATAGCATAAAAAGTTTTCAGGCTTGATATCCAATAATTCATCTAATCTGCTAACATCGACGTCGAATTTTGTGTAAGATATCCGGACTGTTTTCGTTTCATCCATCGTATAGTCAAAGCACTTGTAAATGGTTACGGCGTTAACCTCTCTAAATGTACTAAGTTGTACTATTTGCGCTCGGTTGCCTTGTACCCACTTTAAACTGCTTCGACTATAGATTATCCTTCAGATAATTTTATAAGACAATTATAGGACAGTTCTCATATGGCGTTATCACTACAAAAAGACAAAATCCGCTTTTTATTGCTTGAAGGTCTACACGACAATGCCTTAAAAATATTGACAGATGCTGGTTATCAAAACATCGAGAATATCAGTCATGCGTTAGATAAAGAAGAGCTGATCGAAAAGATCAAAGACGCTCACTTCATCGGTATTCGCTCACGCACCCAACTGACGCGTGAAGTACTGGAGCATGCGCACAAGCTGATTGGTATTGGTTGCTTCTGTATCGGTACCAACCAAGTAGACTTGGAAGCGGCTCGTGAACTGGGTATTCCCGTCTTTAACGCGCCGTATTCGAATACTCGTTCGGTGGCTGAGTTGGTATTGGCCGAAACCATCATGCTGTATCGCGGCATTCCTGAAAAAAATGCCACCGTACATCGCGGCGGCTGGGGCAAGTCTGCGACCAACTCGCATGAAGTACGTGGCAAGACCATGGGTATCGTCGGCTATGGCTCTATCGGCTCACAGTTGTCTGTGTTAGCAGAAAGTTTCGGTATGAAGGTCATTTATCATGACGTGGTGACCAAATTGCCATTGGGTAACGCCGTACAAGTCGGCAGCTTAGAAGAATTACTGTCGACCGCTGATATCGTGACCTTGCATGTTCCTGATGTGCCAAGCACCCGCTATATGATGAAAGCTGAGCAATTTGCGCATATGAAAGACGGTAGCTACTTTATCAATGCGGCACGGGGTACTTGTGTCGAGATTGATGATCTAGCAGCGGTATTAGAATCTGGCAAAATCTTGGGCGCGGCGATTGACGTATTCCCAAAAGAGCCAAAATCTGCTGACCAAGAGTTTGAATCACCGCTACGTAAATTCGATAACGTGATTTTGACGCCACATATCGGCGGCTCAACGCAAGAAGCACAAGCCAACATCGGTCTAGAAGTCGCAGAAAAATTCGTTCGATATTCAGATCAAGGTGATACCCTCACGGCAGTGAACTTCCCAGAAGTCTCTATTCCGTTTAAAGAAGGCTCACATCGTCTGTTACATATTCACAAAAACGTACCTGGCGTCCTCTCACAGATTAACCGTCTGTTCGCTGAGGCGCACATCAATATCTTGGCACAGAGCTTAATGACCGAAGGCGATGTTGGTTATTTGGTCATGGACGTAGATTACAACGACTCAAGCGCGGCGCTGGATCAGCTAAAAGACGTTGAAGAAACCATTCGCGTCCGTATTTTGTTCTAATAGATTACTCATAACGTTTCAGACTGACGGTATACTGATGGTATAAAAACACGTCTTAAAGTAAGTTAAGCGAAATAGCAGATGACCTTGGTGGTTGTCTGCTATTTTTTTATGTTGGGTATCGTTATAAGTATAGGGTCTAGATTGCTTTGTTTGATTTTACTGCGTTAGCGACCTTCGACCACGATTGTCCTACAAAAGTCCTAATGAGTGAGCAGGTTGAGACTGGTTAATATTGAATGAGCAAAACCATTGAACCATTTAAGACAAAACCATTTAAGACAAGAGCATGCAAAATAAAACCATACAAAATAAAGCCATGCAAAATAAGACGACAACCATAAAACTTAAAACCACAATGTGACAATACGATAACGGCTTAACTTATGACCACCACATTTTATACGATTGGACATTCGACCCGTAGTCTTGATGAGCTGATTGAGATGCTTCAAGCGGCTGATATCGAATTGCTCATCGATGTGCGCAGCTTTCCTCGTTCTCGTACCAATCCTGTTTTTAATATCGATACTTTTCCACAAGCGCTCAGTCAAGTTGGTATCAGTTATCAGCACTGCACCGACCTTGGCGGGCGACGTCCAAAACAAAGGCAGGTCGATGAGCAGATAAATGATTTATGGCGCGTGCAAGCTTTTCATAACTATGCAGATTATGCGTTGAGTGATACTTTTCAAGCCGCTCTCGACCAACTCATGCAACTGGGAAAAAAACAGCGTCTGACCCTGATGTGTTCTGAAGCAGTATGGTGGCGTTGCCATCGGCGTATCATTACCGATTATTTACTTCTGAGAGGCCATAGGGTGGATCATATCATGGGCGTTGGTCGCTTAGATCTTGCCAAACCAACACCAGGAGCTGAGCTAAATAGTCAAGACCAAGTGGTTTATCCAGCGGTATAAAAAAAGGGTTAAAAGAAGATACGCTGTTGGTCCCTTCTTTTAACCCTCATTTTCAATAAATCCGCATTTCTAATAGACGCTAGTGTCGTTAAGTGTTTGCTGATTTCTATTGTTTAGATTTAGCGTTTTCTTGCTGCTTTCGCGCTTCAATCTTTGCCGCTTTACGCTTTTCTATAACGTCCATCACATCGCTACCAATATGCGCTTCGCCGCGCTTTTTCGCCAGCTGCATTTGATGCTCGCGCTCACGGAATCGCGCTTTTTGCTCGTCAGTGGCTTTATCGATACAATGCGGGCAAGATTCGCCTTTGATATAAGCCGCACTTTGCATGTCATCTTGCGTAATGGGCATACGACAAGCGAAGCATTGCTCATAGCTGCCTTTTTCTAAGTTATGATTGACCGAAACCCGATTGTCAAAGACGAAGCAATCACCTTGCCACATAGAGTCGCTGACGGGCACTTCTTCGAGATATTTTAGGATGCCGCCTTCTAGATGATAAACCTCTTCAAAGCCTTGCTCGCGCAAATAGGCTGTAGACTTCTCACAGCGGATACCACCGGTACAGAACATCGCAACTTTTTTATGCTTAGCGGGGTCAAGCTCTTTTGCGACGTATTCTGGAAACTCGCGAAACGTTTCGGTATTCGGATTGACTGCATTTTGAAACGTACCAATTTGCACTTCATAATCGTTACGCGTATCAATCAAAATAACCTCAGGATCTGAGATAAGCGCATTCCACTCGCTTGGTTTTACATAGCGGCCGACCGATTGCAAAGGATCGATATTTTCTACGCCCATTGTCACAATTTCTTTTTTCAGCTTAACCTTCGTGCGATAAAAAGGCTGGGTATCGGTGTAAGATTCTTTAAAAGTAAAGCTGCCGATCGCTTCGATGCCACGCAAATAATCTAGGACATTATCGATACCTTGGCGGCTACCAGAAATCGTGCCATTAATGCCTTCAGCAGCGATTAACAAAGTACCTTTGACCTCATTCTCAATCATGGTATTTAAAATCGGCTCACGATATTGCTCAAAATCTGCAAAGCGCGTGAACTTATAAAGGGCAGCAACGACGATGTTATTGGTGACGCTATCGTAAGCAGGTGCTGACTTGTTGTCAGTCAGATTACTGTTTTGGACATTGCTATCTATATTTTTGTCTTGAATAGTACTCATGTTTTTCTCCTGCTGGCTAGGTCGCAAACCTAGTGCAATGATGGATTAAAAATTTAGTTTAAAAAGAGACGATAACACCTATCTAATTGTGGAATTGATAAATGCGCGCGTAGTATAGCAAATTTTGCTAAGGTTTTGAATCGTTTAATAGCTGATGGCATCGTTACAGGCATACACGACTTATTCATTAATTTATCTGAACGATTATAGCTTTTAGGCGTTTATACGATGAGTAGAGCTTGCTATAGTAGGCGTTTGCTCATCATTTTTTTCTATTTATTTCATTGTAAAGGCGCTTGTATGTCTCTGTTTCAATCTATCGTCATCGAAAAATATGTCCGCGAACTTGATAACACCCAGCTAGAGACAGCATGGCAGACTTATAGCCATTGTTTTTTAAACCTATCAAAGCAAGATAATATTCGCCTAAGTAAAGAAGAACAGTATCAAGAAGGATTTTTGCGCGACTTATTCGTCGATGTGTTTGGCTATACCTTAAACCCCAATCCTAACTATGACCTTACCACTGAATTCAAAAACCAAACCAGCAGCAAAAAAGCAGACGGCGCGATACTCAAAGACGGTCACGCCATCGGAGTGGTCGAGCTAAAAGGTATGAATACCACTGACCTTAGCAAAATCGAGCAACAAGCTTTTGGCTATAAAAACAATCAGCCCCAATGTCGCTACGTCATCACCTCTAACTTTCAAAAGCTACGCCTGTATATTGATAATGCGGTCGAATTTATAGAGTTTGATTTATTTACTATGACCCAAGACAAATTTGCACTGTTATATCTATTACTGCATCGCGATGGGGTCATGGCAGATTTGCCTGCCAAGATTAAGTCTGAATCACTGTCGCAAGAAGAAGCGATTACTAAACAGCTATATCGAGATTATTCTGTCTTTAAGCGTGAGCTGTTCGCTGATTTAACCGCCAAGAATCCTGACATTGATGCGTTGATACTATTCCAAAAATCGCAGAAGTTACTCGACCGACTGTTATTTATCTTCTTCGCCGAAGACAGTCATCTGCTGCCTGCCAACTTTGCCAAAGGTATCATTAGTGAGTGGGAACAGCTCAAAGCTCTCAAAAGAAACGAGCCGCTGTACGATCAAGTTAAACAGTATTTTTCATTCTTAGATAACGGTTATAAGGACGAGCACTGCGAGATATTTGCTTACAATGGTGGTCTGTTCCGCCCCGATGAATTGCTCGATAAAGTGATCATTAGCGATGAGCTACTACGCAGTCATATTCTTATCCTATCAGAGTATAACTTTGCCAGTGAAGTCGATGTCAATATTCTGGGGCATATTTTTGAGAACTCCCTAACTGAGCTAGATGAAGTAAAAGCAGTGCTTGCAGGCGAGGTGGTGGACAAAGCGCAAACCAAGCGCAAAAAAGATGGCGTGTTTTACACGCCAAAGTACATCACCAAATATATCGTCGAAAACACAGTCGGCAAGCTTTGTGAAGACAAAAAGTTAGCGTTAGCATTGAATGACGAAGATTATGAGCAAGATATTACTATTAATAAAAGCGGTAAAAAACGAAAAAAAACAGATAAGAGAATCGAAGAAGAAAAGGTAGCTCTAGATAGATTAAATGCGTATCGAGACTGGCTATTACAAATCACGATTTGTGACCCTGCGGTAGGGAGTGGGGCGTTCTTGAATGAGGCGCTAAACTTCTTAATCGCTGAGCATGAGTATATCGTTGAGCTAGAGACTAAGCTATTTGGTAGCGGTCTGGCTTACCCTGATATCGAAAACAGTATTTTAGAAAACAACTTGTTCGGGGTCGATATTAATGAAGAAAGCGTCGAGATTGCCAAGCTGTCACTATGGTTACGCACAGCGCAGCCACGACGTAAGCTGAATAATCTCAATGATAATATCCAATGCGGTAACTCACTGATTGATGATGTAGAAGTCGCAGGCGATAAAGCTTTTAATTGGCAAACGGCATTCCCACAAGTCTTTGCAAAAGGTGGATTCGATGTGGTGATTGGTAATCCGCCTTATTTACGCATTCAAGGACTTCAAAGTGCTTATCCTGAAATGGTTAGCTATTATGAAAAGCAATTTGAATCTGCGATGGGGAATTATGATATTTATGTTTTATTTATTGAACGCTCTTTAGATTTAATTAAAGAGACTGGACAAGTTTCACTTATTTTACCGCATAAGTTCCTTATTTCTGAGTTTGGAGAAGGCGTCCGTAGATTACTGGCAGAAAACAAGCTTGTTGCAAGTTTATTACACTTTGAGGAACATCTAGTCTTTGAAGTAACGACTTATACTTGCATTTTAACGCTTAATAAAATGTCAAAAAATGAGCTACAATTTAGCTTTATCAACCCACAAAAAATCCAAGAAATGATTGAGTGGACAAGTTTGTCTTATGACGAATTGACTCATGAGAAATGGAATTTATTATCTGATACTGAAATTAATTTATTTGAAAAATTACATAAACAACCCTTAACCGCAAAAGATGTATTTTCCAAAATATTTGTTGGATTACAAACCAGTGCAGATAAGATTTTTCTGATTGATGGTCATATTGAAGGTAATTTAGTTAAAGGCTATTCAAAATCTTTAGGCTGTGAGGTTGAGATTGAAGCAGGTCTCATGAAACCTTTGTTAAAAGGACAGGACGTAGCAAGATATAAATCTCTAATAAATGAAAACTTTGTCTTATTTCCATATAGTATTGACTCTGATGGTAAAGCAAAATCAATGACTGAAAATGAAGTAGCCCAAAACTTCCCTTTGGGCTATCAATATCTTAAAGCCAATGAAGTAGCGTTAAGAGGACGCGAAAAAGGTCGTTTTAATGAACCAAATCAATGGTACTTATTTGGTAGAAAGCAAGGTATAAACGAGGTGGAACAGTCTAAAATTATTACTCCAGAGATATCTTTGGGTTGTAATATGAGTTTTGATGTTGGGTCTATGTATCATAATACTAAGTGCTATTCTTTTATTTTAGATAAGCCGTCTGATTTGGCATATAAGTTTTATCTCTCAGTTTTAAATTCAAAAATATTATGGTTTTTCCTGTCTAATACTGGCTATGTTTTACGTGGGGGTTACTTCACTTTTAAAACAAATTATTTATATCCTTTTCCATTACCTAAACTGCCTGATAATGCTAAATATTTTTCTCAAAAAGCCGATCTAATGTTATCGTTAAACGAGCAGTTGCAGAACTCAACTGGTAAGTTTGTTCGCACCTTGCAGCGTAAATTTGATATCGACAAACTCAGTAAAAAGCTAGAAAATTGGCATGAGCTAACGTACGCAGAGTTCATCAAAGAGCTAGGCAAAAAGAAAATTAAAATGAGCTTGGGCGATGAAGCTGAGTGGGAAGAGTATTTTTTAGCCGAACAGACTAAAGCAAAGCAATTGATAGCAGAAATTGAACGTACCGACCGTGAGATAGATCAAATGGTCTATAAGCTATATGACTTAACCGATGCTGAGATTGCCATTATCGAAGCCAGTTAATGTCAGCATTTATCATTCTCTAAACACAAAAAATCCAGCTCAAAGGCTGGATTTTTTATTCGCTAAAATAAATAGCGTTAGACTTATTTACTCTGAAACCAAGTATCCGCTTTACTACGAGCGCTAGCGATGTCTGAGCTTGATAAGTTCAATGCTAACTGACCGATTTTACCGCGTGCTTTGTTACGTACTTTTTCATCAAGCATGCCGTCACGGGCAGCCAAATCGTACCATTTATAAGCATCAACTAGGTTCTTTTGCTTTTCATCTAGCAAGGCAAGCGTATAGCTGGCACGGTTATCGCCGCGCATTGCCGCTTTTTCTAGCCAAACACGAGCTTGTTGTAGGTTTGGTTGGACACCTTCACCGCGCAAGTACATGATGGCAAGATTCAACTGAGCAGGGGCAACACCTTGTTGAGCCGCTTTGGTATACCACTGGATCGCTTGCTGAGTGTTTTGGGCAATCCCTTCACCTTTTTGCAAACGTTTGGCTAAGTAAAACTGAGCGTGATCGTTGCCTTGGGCAGCACGATTAGACAATTCACTGACAGGCATTAGCTCAAAACGTGAGGTATCAAGTGGCACGTTTGATATTAACTCAGCGTTGGCAAGGCCAGCACAAGAAAACAAGGCAGTGAACAACGCAGCTTTTAATAATTTCATAGCAGCTCCAAAATTAGGCAGTTAATAAGCAAAAAGAGTTGTACCGCTAAACATTGTCTCGCTAAAGACAGTTAGACGGTGATAACAATTAGGTGAAATCTTGCGATATGAACTTACCTAATTATTAGCAATTTAAATAGTTGTTGAGTATAGCCGTTACCTTTAGTCAGACCGATAAACGGTTAAAATAGAGGTGTGACTGACACTATTTCGCTAGCTTAACACCCAAACTTACGAAACTCAAATACTAATTACACGATTTAATCCTCATCACTACCTTAGTGTCCTTAATAAAATCATAGAGTTACTAAGAGATAATAAAGAGTTAACAATGTATTAAGGTCTAAAAACGTGCGTAATGTCTATTTTTAGATAATTTCAAAGGGGCGTAAACCCTTATTGTTGTAGGTATTATTGTGCTGGTTTTTGTTTGGTCACACGGTAAATAGCGACGTCTGCCAGCAGATTTGGCGCTTGGCGTATCAAGGCTTTCATGAGCGGTGTGTGACCTTTTTCCGAATCACTAACGGCAAAGCGGTTGATGATATGGATGTCATACTTGGCACAAAGCTGCTCAAAGTCTTTAAAGGTACATAGATGAATATTTGGCGTGTTATACCATTCATAAGGCAGCGCTTCTGAAACGGGCATCATGCCTTTAAGCCCTAGATGAAGTCGGTTTTGCCAATGGGCAAAGTTAGGGAAGGTGATGACTGCTTCGCGGGCAACTCGCAGCATATCGAGCAAGAGCACATCAGGCGCTTTCACCGCTTGCAGGGCACGTGCCATGACCACGGTATCGAAGCTATTATCAGCGAAGCGCGCAAGGCCGTCATTCAGGTCTTGTTCAATGATAGACAAACCTTTGGCGATACCATCATTGATTTTTTCTTCGTCAATCTCAAGCCCATAGCCAGTGACGCCGCGATGTTGCTGCAAGTGTGCAAGGAGCTCACCATTGCCACAGCCTAAGTCCAGCACATGTGACTGCGGGGCAATCCAGCGCTCGGCCAGTTGATGATCCATTCTCATGAGCGCACTCCTGTTTGCTGACGACTGTTTTTCGTCTGGCAGTTTTTAGCATGGTTGTCCGTGATAAATGGCGCGGTCAAAAATCCTCTAACGGCGCCCATATAACGGGGAATATCAAATAAGAAAGAGTCATGACCATGTGGCGCATCGACATTGATATAGTTGACAGGTTTGCCAGTCGCCATCAAGGCATCGACAATCTCTTGTGAGCGCTCAGGAGCAAAGCGCCAGTCGGTGGTAAACGACACCACTAAGTACTGACACTGAGTGTGGGCAAAGGCCGCTTTGAGCGCCGCTAATTCTTGCTGACGATCGTTTTCAGTGTCAGTTTGAGTTTCGCTGTCAGTTTCATCGCCAGTTGCTAAGTTATCAGTTGCTAAGGTAGCTTCAAGCGCATGCTGTGCCGCTTGTTTGGTCGCATTTTTAGTCGTTTCGACAGACGCCGCGATTGAGTCGTCAAGTAGCGATCCAGACTCCGACGGATTTGTAGAGTCTACTGATGGTGCTGTTGACTGGGTTGATGACTGCCCTGACAGATAGCCACGCGTTGGATCAAAATAATCCAAAGCTTTGGTCATCAGCAAATAAGTATTGGCATCGAAATTTTCGCTAAAGCGTTCGCCTTGATAGCGAAGATAGCTTTCAACCTGAAACTCGACATCATAGCCATACATAAATTTGCCAGATTTTAAATCACGACCAAATTTAGCCTTCATCGCATCATCGGTCAAATAGGTGATATGACCAACCATACGTGCGAGGATCAGTCCGCGACGAGGGTAGGTGCCAGCTTGTAAATAGCGTCCATCCTTAAAGTCGGGGTCAGACAATATGGACTGACGTGCGACTTCATTAAAGGCAATATTCTGGGCAGAGAGTTTGGGCGTACTGGCAATGACCACGCAGCGTTTTAAACGATTTGGATAGTCGACCGACCATTGTAGTGCTTGCATACCGCCCATTGAGCCACCGACGATGGCATGCCAGACGTCAATGCCCAAGCGATCTGAGAGCATGGCTTGGGTTTTTACCCAGTCTTTGATGGTAACCAACGGAAAGTCAGGGCCATAGACCTCTGCTTCGCTAGTGTTATCTGCTTGTTTTGCATTGACACTGTCAGGATTAATCGTCGTTGGACCAGTAGAGCCAAAACAGCTGCCAATATTATTGAGGCATACCACATAAAAGCGGTTGGTATCGATGGCTTTATTGGGGCCAATCATATTGTCCCACCAGCCGGCCTTTTTATCATCGGCACTGTGCAAACCTGCTGCGTGATGGTTGCCGGACAAGGCATGACAGATTAATATGGCATTTGATTTGTCGCTATTAATAGTGCCATAAGTCTCTACCATTAAGTCAAATGAGGGCAGGGTGCGGTTGCACTCCAAGGTCAAGGGTTCGGCAAAATGGAAGTTCTGTGGTGTGACGATTCCAACTGAGCCAACGGTATCGACTGAGCTATCCACATGAGCGTGATCTTTTGGGGAGTGGTCACTGGTACTATCAGGACGTGCGTTCAAAGCTACCTCGCAAGACGACAATTATCAATTATCAATAAAAAAATAGGATGGCAATATGCTTGCCTATTGTATGGCGATGCGCGGATGAGCACAACCTTCGAGTTGAGTCTTTCGAGCGCAGTGACCATCCAGTGCGTATCAAATTGTATTAGTGTGCTTTTACCACGCGCTATCGATCTATAAAATGCTACACTCATAACGCAGTCATTCAATAATGACTTAATAATCTTTTACCTCATATTCTTCTTTAATTAACCTAATAATAAATAATACTCTATGAAACCTAAATTGCCCCCACGTATTGCCGTTTTATTGGTCAACCTTGGTACGCCTGATGAGCCGACAGCGCCTGCGGTACGTCGCTACCTCAAACAATTCTTATCAGACCCACGGGTGATTGAAATCCCAAAATTCCTGTGGGCGATTATCCTAAATCTGTTTGTGTTGCCAAGCCGTCCTAAACGGGTGGCAGAAGCTTATGCCAGTATTTGGGATGGTGACTCGCCAATGCGCAATATCCTGAACCAACAAGTGGCGATGTTAGATACGCGTTTGGCTGAGCAGGTTGCACCATTTCGTGTTTCTGTCCATTCTGCAATGAGCTATGGCAATCCAGGTTTGCCCGATGTGATGGACAAACTGCGTAGCGAAGGCGTTGACCACTTTGTGATGTTACCCGTATTTCCACAGTATTCAGCGACTTCAACGGGTGCAGTGTACGATGCCATTACTAAATGGTCGCTAAAGCAGCGTAACTTGCCTAATATTACGATCGTTAAAGACTACTTTGCGCATCCTTTATATATAAAAGCATTAGCGGATAGTATTCGCCGCTTTCAAGCGGTACATGGCAAACCTGACAAGCTGATGTTTAGCTTCCACGGTATTCCGCAGCCGTATATGGATAAAGGCGACCCTTATCCTAGACGTTGTAAATGTACCGCAGCGCAAGTCGCGCACGAGCTTGGTCTAAAAGATGACGAATGGATTATTAGTTTTCAGTCACGCTTTGGTAAGCAAGAATGGGTTAAGCCTTATACCGACGTCATACTCGATGAATGGGCTAAATCAGGTGTAAAGTCAGTACAAATTCTCAGTCCAGCGTTCTCAGCGGATTGTCTAGAAACGTTGGAAGAATTGGCGATTGAGAACCGTGAGAACTTTCTTCATGCTGGCGGGCAAGAGTATCACTATATTCCAGCGCTGAATGCCGATGAGGCGCACATAGATTTGTTAGAAGCTATTAGTGCGCCATTGGTCAAAGGTTGGGCAGGCACTTTGGATGGTTGGGCTTAAACGATTGTATTTATTAAACCATAAAAAAATACCGAACATCGTGTTCGGTATTTTTTTGTCTAAACAGTTATCCTAAAAATCATCATCGTTACTACGTTCAGCGGCTTCTCTATCAGCGATATCCATCGCATCTGGATAATCACTGTCATCTAAATTGTCTTGAACCAATACTTCATCGACGCGCGATTCATCGATATTTTGACGATGCATGGGCGTCAATCCTTGCGTTGCATCTGTGCCGACTTCCGAATTGTCAAAGCCCGCGCTATTATCAATGACATCATCATTATCGATGGTATGTAGCATGGGATTGTCTAAATCAACTTCTTGGCTGTTATCATTGATGTCGGTATCACCTTGGATATGATCCATCTCTTCTGGTAACGGCGTTTTTGAATGATCCATAAGGGGTTCCTTGTTCGTTGTTATTAATGGTTATTATTGATGGCTATGGTTGTTTTTACTTATCACGCTGAGTGTGACGCGTTATGATGACGACTGATAGTAGTAAGGTGTGACAGGATGTTCAAAAAATGTAAGATGAATCATAAATAAGAGGTGCTTAATGGTCGCCAGTAAGAAGGGTTTAATCACATTCTCGTTAATAACAGCCTCGTTGCTCAGTACCACGGTAGGTCTGACGGCTTGCGAACGACTGCCTTTCGTTAATGCTGATAGCACTAGAGAAAAGGTTAAGGTACAACAGCCGCTGGTGATTGATAGCAAACTCCCGACCGCTACGACGGTGATTGATTGCACACAATTAACACCCAAGCAGACGGTGGTGATAAAAGGTCATAGCGCACTCAGTAACAGCTGTGATTTGACAGGCAAGTCGCTACGCTTTGAGCTCAATGAGTCAAACAGTTCACTCGACTGTCGGGGCGCACGGCTTAGTACTATGGCTGATGATCCATCAAAGGTCAGCGCCATTACTATTAAGCCGAAAACAGATAGAGCTATCGATAATATAGCTGTGGCCAATTGTCATGTGGATGGCTATGGTCATGCGCTGCACATTCGCCAATATAGCAACCCCAATCAGCGTTACGCGCGCGGCTTTACCAACCCTGCTGACAACCGCACCCTTGCGCCAAGCAATATCCGCGTCATTAATGTCAGTAGTCGCAATAGTATTAATAGCGGCATGTTCGTCGGAGATCATGCGCATAACATTACTTTTGATACAGTGCATATCCACAACGCAGGCACCGTTGGGCTCTATTTAGAGTTTGGTAGTCGTGATAACGTGATTAAAAACTCTGTCTTCGTCGGTAATGGCTTTCGTACCTTTAAACCCAATCGTGAGGCGATTGCCGTTGATTCGTCGAGCAACAATCGTATCGAAAACAATCAATTTATTCATAATGGCGCAGGCAGTATATTGCTCTATCGCAATTGTTTTGAGCATGCCGACGATCCGGCGCGGAGCAATCACTTTAAGCGTACTGAGTCGAGCCGTGACAATATTATCGTTAACAATACCTTTGAAGATGAGCCAGTCGGTGTTTGGGTGGCGTCAAGGCAGTCGCGCAATCTAAAAGGTTTTGAATGCGGCGCTTATTTAGTGAAGCAAACGCCATTTGCCAGCTATCATTTGGACAGTGCTAAAGACAATCAGATTATCAATAACCGTTTTGAGCAGGTAGAGCAAGGCATTATCGTAGAGGATGACGGCACGCTAATTAAGGGCAATAAGTTTGCAGCAAACGTCCGCTTACCTATTATTGTTGGTTCTGAGATTCGGGAAGACAGCGCAGCAGGCGCAGTCAAAGATACGCGGATTGACAATAATACCTTTATCGATAAATCTATCGAGCAGGCTATTGATATTAGACCAGCAAGCAAAACGGCTACTCATATTGAGTAGCCGTCATTGTGATTTACATTAGATAAGCATCATCGCTCATAGATACGATAGCGGATAGGCGCTGCTGTTATTGGGCGCCCACTTTTGTATTGATCCAGCGAATAAGTGGATCAGGAGTGACCTGCGAGAGAGTCTGAAAAACTTTGGCCGGTATACCAACAGAGTAGTGCGTACTTTTTAGCTTACGGTTGGGGCTGGTGCTCAATTTGCATAAAGTCTTGGCCACATCATGGACGGTCAAGTTAATACCTAAACGGTCAATACTGGTGACTTCGATGTCTTTGGTCATGTCGGACTTGACCCAGAGTGGCATCACATCAATGACTTTGATGCCGAGTTTCTCATATTCAATATTGAGACCTTCGGTGAGACCACGTACAAAAAACTTACTGGCCGCATAAGTGGCAACCTCAGGCTGACCATAGATAGCCGATGCCGAGGACACATTGACGATTTTGCCATCTTTGCTCTCCGCCAAATAAGGCGCTAGCTTATGACAACCAATCAGCACGCCCTTACAGTTGACGTCGATGAGCGACAATTGCTCTTCTAATGCTGTCTTTGGCAATGCTCCGCTAACCAGCACACCCGCATTATTAATCAGCGTATCGATGCCGCCAAAGTTATTAATCATTTGCTCGATAGCGCCATCCCATGAATCAGGCTGAGTGACATCTAACTGACCAATAATGATGCGTTTCTTTTTTACGGCCTTTTTAAAGGCTTTGTCTTCGATAGCCTGCTCAAGCGTCGTTGTATTGGTTGCAAATAATCCAACGTTGTGACCTTTGGTGGCCAATCTTTTGGCAGCGGCCAGACCGATACCGCGTGATGCACCTGTAATTAATATATTCATAATGGCTCGCTTTATAGTTATCAATGAGTTAAATCGAGGTGCATTACCAGCTGACTATATGTAGATAAACAGTTACACACAGCTACGGTTTTAATGTAAGGATCAAGACCATCCATTACAATCGTTATCGTCCCTCGTGCTTAGACTCAGTATAACAAACTAATGGACAAGGATTGTGCTTAAGATAATTACTAGTGGCAACCTAACGCTACGTCTATATTTACTTAACAGTTATTGAGTCACCACTATGGGGCTATTGGTTAATATGACTCAATTCAAAGTTTAATTTACGCAATAGGCATGATTCAAAATCGCTTAATTTAAATCGCCATAAATAAACCAACGCGATCACATAAATAATCGTTTCCGCGAACTCTTCGACTATGCCACCCAAAGTGTGGGGGAACATAATAGCGTTCTCTCCCATATATTGTAATATGGCCAAAGTGGCGACACCAAGATAGAGCGATACGTCTACATCTTTTAGTATTGCTCAAAGGTAGCGCCATGAGTAAATCAATAAGCCAACGCTCATCAGGTAGATTACTAAAAGCACAGCGTCCTCCCACCAGTCATAAGAATGACTGAGAAGCGAAAAATTACTTGGGATAAATAATTCTGGTAAATAGTTTAACTCACGACGAATGACCGCGACGAATACGAGAACTGAGGCCAACCAAAAGGCTTTAATTTGTTTGACATGACTCTGTGCTACGTACTGCGCGCAGCGTAGCAAGCAAGCTATTAATAGGATAATACTGGGAATTTCAATGAAGCCATCTGTCGCCAAAATAAGGCACTCCTGCTTTTTTTTGAAATAAAAAAGTGAGCCCTTGGGCCCACTTCAAACCGTAAATTGTCTCATAAGACCAGATAATTTAATGTACTGCTATTATACAGCGAAATGCCTTATCATGCCATTATGTAATTTAACTAATCAGTCATATCTCATTGTTAATACTACACAATCAATGCGCCTCATCCCAGTTTTGACCACTATCGGTCTCCACCAATAACGGTACCGCGAAGTCTACATGCCAACCTTTTTCCACGGCTGTCGTCCTTAAGACGTCTTGCATGGCATCGGTAATCAACTGGCTAATTTCATCAACCTTGTCGCTATCCACTTCGAACACCAGCTCATCATGGACTTGTAGCAGCATTTTGGCTTGCTCTCTTGGCAGTACTTTATCGACGGCAATCATGGCAAGCTTAATTAGGTCGGCGGCAGAGCCTTGTAGCGGCGCGTTAATCGCTGCGCGTTCTGCCCCTTGCTTAACCATACGATTGCTATGATTGATATCTGGCGTATAGAGCTTGCGACCTAATATCGTCTCGACATAGCCTTTTTCATAAGCGCTGGCACGCGTATTGATCATGTAGTCTTTGACGCTTGGATAACGCTCAAAATACATATCGATATAATCTTGCGCCTCATTACGGCTCATTTGCAGTTGCTTGGCTAGTCCAAAGGCACTCATGCCGTACAGCAGACCGAAGTTAATGGCTTTAGCGTTGCGGCGCTCGGTGGCGCTGACCTCTTCAACCGTTTTGCCTAAGACTTCAGCAGCCGTTGCGGTATGAATATCTAGGCCCTCGTTAAAGGCGCGGGTTAAGTTCTCATCGCCTGAGAAATGCGCCATCAGACGTAATTCAATCTGTGAATAATCCGCAGCCAGAATAACGCGACCTTCTGGCGCGATAAACGCTTGGCGAATCAGGCGACCAGTGGCGGTACGAATAGGAATATTCTGCAAGTTAGGATCAGTGGATGATAAACGACCGGTGCTGGTCAATGCTTGATGGTAGCTGGTATGCACGCGATCCGTCTCCGCATCTGCGACATTATCGAGCGCATCGGTATAGGTGCTTTTGAGCTTGGACAGTCCGCGATATTCCAATGTGATATCGACCAATGGGTGGTCAATCTTTGATAATACCGCTTCGCCAGTCGAGTATTGACCAGATTTGGTTTTCTTGCCACCCGGCACGCCCAGTTTTTCAAACAGCATCTCACCCAGTTGCTTTGGTGAGCCTAAGTTAAATTCTTCACCGGCGACTTCATACGCGCGTTTTTCTAGCGTGATGATTTCTTCATCGAAGCGTTTTGATAGCTCGTTTAAAAATGAGCGCTTGATTAAAATGCCATTTGCTTCCATTTGGCAGAGTATCTCGGCAGTTGGAATCTCTAGCTCATGTAAGAGCTTGGCATTATTTTTATCATCAGCAAGCTTTTCACTAAACAAATCAAACAACTGATAAGTGATGTCGGCATCTTCGCAAGCATAGTCACTGGCGATATCGATGGCGACTTGATCAAAGGTGACTTGCTTGGCGCCTTTGCCGGCGACGTCCTCAAAGCTGATGGTCTGGGTGTGCAAATAATGGCGCGCCAAATCATCCATGCCGTGACGAGTAGCTGCCGCATTGATGACATAGCTGGCAAGCATGGTATCCATTGCCCAGTTATTAGGGCTGGCATGGATAGCGCCTACTAAATCAATACCATAATGACTGAGAATATGCGCGTCATATTTTAGGTGTTGACCGATTTTGCCTATTTTTGAATTTTCCAAAACAGGTTTAAGTTTCGCTAATACCGTATCACGATCAAGTTGCTTTGCAGTCAGCTCATCACCTTCCAGACGATGAGTCAGCGGAATATAATAGGCTTCATGCGCTTGCAGGGCAAAAGACAGCCCGACGATTTCGGCTTGACGCCAATAGACGCTGGTCGTTTCGGTATCAATAACGAAGTGCGGTGCAGCCTCTAATAATTTAACCAAGCTGTCAAAGGCAGGCTCGTCTAAAATCGTATGCCATGCTCTATCAGGATTTTTGCTGTCAGTGATATTCTCAATAGTGCTTGATTGTAGCGACTTAGCTATTTGCGCTTGTGACTCGGCATCGGCTTGACTGTTAGCGACACTTTGCGAGCCGTTGGCTGGATGGTTTGGGTGGTCAAGAGACGCTAGCTCGTTTCTAAACTCAAGCTCATTATACAATTCGCGTAATTCATCTATATGGGCACATGGATCGGTATTGATTTTTAGATCGTTCCAGTCCTGACCGATAGCTAAGTCTGTCACGATGGTGGCAAGCTTCCTATTAAACGGAATATCATCAGCATGTTCAATCAAACCTTTGGCACCTCGACCTTTGATAAAACCAATATGCTTTAACATATTGCCGATGTCGCCATACTCAACGAGTAGGTCTTTTGCCGTTTTTTTACCGATACCAGGCACGCCTTTTATACCGTCTGAGGCATCGCCCATCAAGGTCAAAAAATCAATCATTTGATTTGGCATAATACCAAGCTTGTCTACGACCGCTTGAGTGTCCGTGACTTTGCCAGTAAAGCTGTCTTCCAATATTACGCAGTCATTAACCAGCTGCATCATGTCTTTATCGCCGGTGGATATGACGACGTGATGGCCTTGTTCAACCGCACGATGCGCCAGTGTCCCGATGATATCATCGGCTTCTGCACCCTCGATGCGTAACAGTGGAATACCTAATGCGGTCACCAAGCGATGAATATAAGGAATCTGCTCTACCAGCTCTATGTCGATGGGCGGACGAGCGGCCTTGTAATCAGCAGACATATGGTGGCGAAAAGTCGGTGACTTGGTATCAAAGCAAACCGCCATATGAGTAGGGTGATAACGACGCATCAGCTTGAGTAACGCATTGAGCGTGCCACGGATGGCATTGGTGATCAGGCCTTGCGAGTTTTGCATGGTCTTCGGTAAGGCATGATAAGTGCGAAACAGATAGTAAGAGCCATCAACCAAAATAAAAGGCGGCTGATTGCTGTCCACATGACTGGTGTCCATGGTCGCCACATTGGGCATAGTCTCAAAGTTTGGCAAGACTGCAGGATCAATCGCTTGATGGGAGTTGTGGTCACTGTCGGTCATGGAGTCGGTCATAGGATCAGTCATAAAGGTCACTTATCAGCTATTAGATAGAAATATGTGCTTATTATAACGATAAAAATGACGTGTGCCGAACTGCTTAAAAGTTATGATATGTTCTATAGTCAAAATATTCTAAAAACGCGATGGTATCGCTGATATCTATTTTTCGTCACCTCTGTCTGCGCAGGTACGGCAAGCAAGAAAAATTGATATCAGCAATGGGTGATGGTTCGATACTACTTTTCACTCACTATAGCGTTATTATTTTTTGGCCAAAATTTAAGGAAAAAAAGAACCCAGCGTTAACTGAGCTCTTTTATATCTATTACTGATACTGTCATTGTTCAGGAATTATTTTACTTCTGAGGTCACTTCGCTATCTATATTACCGCGTGTGGCTTTCGAGTATGGGCAAACTTTATTGGCTTTCTCGACCAGCTTTTGAAATTCATCGGCTGAAAGTTCTGTATTTTCGCCAGTAACGTGAATTTTCACTGCCAGTTGAAAGTCTAGACCTTCACCTTTACGTAAATCTACCGATACTTGAGTGGTCGAGTCAAATTTTGCTTTTTCTTCGCCTTTGACTGCCGCAAGTGCGCCATCGAAGCAAGCCGCATAACCCATAGCAAATAATTGCTCTGGATTATTACCATCTTTACTTGAACCCGGTGCGACCATGTTAATCGTCAAATCACTATCTTGTAGACTAGCTTTACCAGAACGACCGCCAGTGACGGTTGCTTGAGTAGAATATAACGTGTTCATAACATATCCTTTGTTGTTGGTTTATTTATATAATTATTTAATCCAATTAGCCATCAAGCATAACAAACTGGACGCTACGCTCTATAGCTCAGTAGTAACCATATACAATGACTTTGTAAGTGAGCATTTATGTGAATAACGATAATGTGCTTCACATTCACCAATAAGCATTGCTAAACAATTAATGGCTTTAAATATATAAGTCATGGCGACATTGATGTAAACTAGTCACATGGTTTTTCACACACTATCAGCATAACCCTATAAAAAATCCTAACCGTAAGGACGCCTTTTATGAAAGCAACAGTATTTTTGCCTATGACCCTATCCTTACTCGCGATGGCACTCGTAGGATGTGGCGGAGAAGATGACGGTGTCTACGGTTCAGGCGACAATAAAATCACGCTGACGAGCTTTGGCAATAGCTATGACAACCAAGCCAACGCGAGTGCTATTGCGCGAATTGATCAGATATACCGCACTGGCGGGCGCGAAATTAAGATAAAAAATCTGGTGAACAGTTATAACAACCAAAGTCTTAATAGCTTAGACAGAACCGTGCTGGCAGCTGATTTTGAAGGAAGGCTGGAAAATAAGGATATTGAAGTCAATGGTCGCACCGTCAAACGTCCTATTTATGAGACAAACAGCAACAAGCAATTGAACTATGAGACTACCTATAAAACCCTGAATCTCGCAGGTTTGAACGCTGGTAGTTATAGTCCGGGCACTACCATAGGCAATAGCCGTGGTATCATTACCGATTTAAATAACTATCCTGATATCCCAACCAATGTGACGTTCCCAGCGGGCTCGGTTTGTTATATTCCAGTGGTCACTAGCGAGCGCTCGTTTTTAGCCTTTAATGAAAAAAATAAAACCGGCTATAGTACGCTGGACAGATGGATTGAGGCGGCCGAAGAACGTTTTAACGACGATAGAGATTTTAGCACCTCACGCTTTGGTGTGGGTTTGGGCAATGACCAAAAAGCTGCGCAAGTGACGTTTTTTGAGTTTAGAAACCAGCCTGCTTATCAATACAATGGCGTTGAATATGATAATGATATTTATGAAGCCGACTCTGTGGTGCAAGGCAGCACTGACCCGAATACCAACAGTGTGCGCGGTGTCGTTGACTGCACGATAGTCAATGAGGTGGCAGGGGACTTCTTAGCAGCGCAAATCACACGCTATTATTAAATTCAAAAAATATTAAGCACTTTCTAGTTAAGTGTTTTCTAATTAAACACGCTCTATTTGACCAGTAGAGCGTGTTTTTTTATGCGCTAATTCTGCAACCTGACGCTAAATCCGCTACAATACGCCCATTATTTATACTATTTATTGAAATTAATGCCCAAAAGAAAGTTACTGTCTAAAAGACAGCCTTTTGGAAGTCAAGGTTGAAGCCAAAAATTATGAGCGTAGATCCAAAGAAATTAAACAAAGAAGTGGCCAAGCGCCGTACCTTTGCTATTATCTCGCATCCCGATGCGGGTAAGACCACCATGACTGAAAAGCTGCTGCTATGGGGGCAAGCGATTCAGGTGGTTGGTGAAGTTAAAGGCCGCAAAACCGACCGTCATGCGACATCGGATTGGATGAGCATGGAGCAGGAGCGTGGTATCTCTATCACTACTTCGGTTATGCAATTTCCTTATCAAGACCATATGGTCAATCTACTAGACACCCCGGGTCACGCCGACTTTAGTGAAGATACTTATCGTACGTTGACCGCTGTCGACAGCGCGCTGATGATGGTTGATGGCGCAAAAGGCGTCGAGGAACGTACCATCAAATTGATGGAAGTGTGTCGCATGCGTGATACTCCAATTATCTCGTTTGTGAACAAGTTGGATCGTCAGATTCGCGAGCCGCTTGAGCTGCTGAGTGAGATTGAGACGGTGCTTAAGATTAAATGTATTCCGTTGACGTGGCCCATTGGTATGGGGCAGGATTTCGTTGGCGTCTATCATTTGACCGAAAATAAGACTTACCTTTATGAAAAAGGTAATGGCGGCAAGATGACCGTCTCTGAGACCCGCGACGGCTATGATTATCCGGACATACGCGAGCGCCTTGGAAAGCTGATGTTTAATGCTTTTGAAGAGTCGCTTGAGCTGGTACAAATGGCGTTAGAAGACTTTAGCGAAGAGGCATTCTTGGCGGGTGAGATGACGCCAGTATTGTTCGGTACAGCGTTGGGTAACTTCGGTGTCAACATGGTGCTCGATACCCTTGTGAAATATGCACCGCCACCAAAAGCGCACCCGACTACTGAGCGTCAAGTCTCTGCAACTGAGACGGACTTTACGGGTTTTGTCTTTAAGATTCAGGCCAATATGGATCCGCGTCACCGTGACCGCATTGCTTTCTTGCGCGTGTGCTCGGGTAAGTACGAAAAAGGCATGAAGATGAAGCACGTGCGTTTGGGTAAAGACGTGCGCATTGCCGATGCGCTGACCTTTCTCGCCGGAGACCGTGAAGCCTTAGAAGAAGCGTATCCGGGTGATATTATCGGTCTGCATAATCATGGGACCATTTCTATCGGTGATAGCTTTACTGAAGGCGAAGAGCTGAACTTTACCGGTATTCCACATTTTGCCCCTGAATTGTTTCGCCGCGTGGTGCTCAGAGACCCACTCAAGTCTAAAGCGCTACAAAAAGGCTTGCAGCAGCTCAGTGAAGAGGGCGCAACGCAGGTATTTATGCCGCAGATTAATAATGATTTAATCTTGGGCGCGGTGGGTGTACTACAGTTCGAAGTGGTCGCGCATCGCCTAAAAGAAGAGTACAAAGTACAGTGTACCTTTGAGCCAGTTTCAATTGCGACCGTGCGCTGGATTCACTGCGATGATGAAGTGGCCTTGGCTAAGTTTAAGAAAAAAGCCCATGACCAGTTGTCACTTGATGGTGGTGGCTATCTTACCTATCTTGCGCCATCACGAGTTAACTTGCAGCTGATGCAAGATCGTTATCCAGAAGTGACTTTCAGCAACACTCGCGAGCATTAATATCTGTTATTTAAGTATGAGTAAATGGTTGAAACCTATTTTCTGTTTTTTAAAAGACACGCTAGCCGTGTCTTTTTTATTGCCCGTCGTTTAGACCGTTATTAAACCGATTTTTCATAAACACTGACATCTCAAAAATACTGATGACTCAAAAGCACTGATACTTCAAAAATAGTAACCCCTCAAAAACACAAACAGTGTTTCAACAATACATCACAGTGGTTACGGTAGAATAATATTAACCATTATGTATTTATGGAAAAATTATGATAATAATGTCTCGATTTACGAGCGCCACACCACCTATTAATCCGCCGTTAATGCCGAGCAGTGGTAACTTGCGCCGAGTTGGTACGTTAGTGACAGGCCTGCTGTTTGGAACAATAGCAATGTCCGCTAATGCGGACAATCTCATTAGCAGTACCGATTATCTTGATTATGAGCTGCCCAAAAGTGTGCAAGAGATATGTGCCGAACGACAGCATTGTCCAGAGATTGAGGTTAGGTATCTCAAAACCAATCAGGATTGGATAAACGATATCACCAATGCCCGTATCAATCATCTTGTCGTCAATAGTAAACAGACTGAATCCGCACCTATCAATATTAAGGCGACGCCGACTATGGTTAAGGCGGCTATTGATGACTTCGCAAGCTCACAATTTATAGATATGCCAGACGACAGTTCATGGTCGTATAATCTGACAGTGAAGCCTGAATATTTGGGTCATGTGAATGATTTTGAATTGTTTGAAATAAGCTCCTATGTGTTTACGGGCGGCGCGCATGGCATGCCTTATAGTGAATATTTAATATTCGATACAAGCAGTAAAAAACAACTGCAACTGACAGACATATTACAGACGGGCAAAAAACCCCGTTTTGAGGCGTTGGCTTATGAGGCATATAAACAGTGGGTAAAAACGGTCGATAACGACTTAAGCAGCTATGAGAAAAACTGGCCATTTACCCTCAGCGATAACGTCACATTGACTGGTAAAGGCGTTGATATTCGCTACCAGCACTATTCTATTGGCCCTTATGCTTATGGTATGCCTGTCCTAAGCATCCCTTATAGTAAGCTTGGCGGTGTGATCAAGCCGCGTTTTATTCCCAAATAATCGTTTTATCCTAAGAGAATAGTTGTAATAAATTTCAGAGAATGATTGAACATTTAATAATAAATTAAGGAGTGATGTTATGACGAGCAATATAGACAACACAGCAGCGACAACCCAAGCAACAGTCGCAGATACTTGGCGCCTCAATGCCCTAACCGCTGCGCTGGGTGATCTGACTTTGACTGTCAGCGACAGCCTATCTGTGGGACGTGGCAGTGATAATGACGTGGTACTTGGCAGTAAGGAGGTATCACGCAATCACGCGGTACTGAGCGTACTGAATGGCAAGCTGTACGTGAAAGATTTGGACTCCTCTAACGGTACGTTTATTAATGAGCAACGTATTGACGGTAATAAGTCTAGGCATCTTGAAGCCAATGATACGCTTGGCTTTGCCAGTTTTGCCTTCACTGTAACGCCGGTGACTGTTGCAGTGGATGAAGCTGTAGTGGATGAAGCTGTAGAGCAGCCAGTCGTCGCTGAAGAGCCGATGGTTGAGCGCGAATCTACGGTTGATACGGATGCTGACAAACCCGAAATGGTGATTGATGCACCAGACGTAAATTCTGAGCCAACTGCAGAGGTTAAGCCAGTTGTCAAAGAAACGATGGTTACAGACGTGTTGCCGTCAGCTAATGACTCAGATACCACTCCTGTTCAACAAGCTGATATTACTGAAAGCAAGATTGATAAGACTAATGAGGCTGATGCTCCAGTTGTTAAAGAAACGATCATCGAAGAGGTATTGGCGGCCAAAGATACTGTGGATACCACATCTGTGCAAGCGGCTCCAGTTGCCGCAGCTGCCTTAGACGAGCAGACACCGACTACTGAACAGGAAAATGTCGTGCATAAAGAAACAATAACTGAGACGCCTGTTACTGAAGAGCCGGTAGCTACTGAAAATGAAAAAGCATTAGTTGAACAGCCCGCTGTCGAGCAACAGTCCTTAGACAATGCAGACCACGACAAAACCACCAAAACCGAACTACAGGAAGAAGCTGATCCAGATGTGTTGCGTGCCAAACAAGCAGCAACTGCTCAGTTTTCGGGTACGGCCAATTTAGGGCAGGCTCACGACCTTGGTACCGAAGGCAACAATGCCATGGACCAAGCTGTCGATAACCCCGCAAATGCTGGATACGTAGAGAAAAAGCCTAGTGGTGGTTGGTTCATATGGGTATTTGCCGTCATCCTTATCATTGGCCTTGCGCTATGGCTGTTCAATATGGGCGGTATATAAAAGGTGTACGACCATAGCTTTGTTATATCGATAAGATAAATTAATGAGTTAAGGTTAGTTCCATTATTCTTAAAAATAGCGTCAGCGTTCGTTGGAGTGTTGACGCTATCTTTGTATTGTATTTTTATCATTGTTTTGAGATTGCTTCTAAGTTTAAGGCGCTTTGCCAACCCTGTGTTAAGAGAAAGCTACTATGATGACCTTTGATGAGTATGACGCCTTTAAAAATCGTGGCTTTAGTCATGCGCCACTGGTAAAAAAACGCTTGATGGATGCGCAGACTCCAGTCTCGGTATTCTCTAAAGTACGTGACTTAAATGGCTCAGCGTATTTGTTTGAGTCCGTCGTAGGCGGCGAGCGTTGGGCGCGCTATTCGATGATTGGTCTAGGTAGTGATCTGATTTTGCAATATGTAGACGGTAATATGACGGTCAAAAAAAATGATCAGACCACCGTGGATGCAGTTGATGATCCCTTTGACTATATTCGTCAGTTGATGGCGCAGTATAAGATGCCAACTGCCGAAGATATTATTACCTTGCCGAGCTTTAGCGGTGGTCTGGTCGGTTATTTTGGTTATGATATGGTGCGAGTTATTGAACCCAGTGTGGGACTGTCTGACGCCCCCGATCCGATGTCACTGCCGGATATGTGGCTGATGCTGTCGATGAGTGTCATTGTTTTTGATAATTTAGAGAATACGTTGTCCATTATTGTTTATGCGGACTGCACCGCTGAAGACGGTTATGGTCATGCCATTCGTGAGCTAGAGCAAATTGAGGGTAAGTTGGCAGAAATGGCAGATTTAAGCGCGCCGATTATGCCAACCCCAAAGTTTGAATCACAAACAGGGATGGAGAAATACTGTCGCGACGTTAAGAACATTAAAGACTATATCTCAGCAGGAGAGGTGATGCAGGTGGTGCCTGCCCAGCGTTTGACCGCTGACTATACTGGCGACTCGCTTGCTGTCTATCGCGCCTTACGGTTTTTAAACCCATCGCCTTATTTATTCTTGGTTCATGGTTACACGCTTGATGATCATAAGCGTTTCGACATTATCGGTGCTTCTCCAGAAACCTTATCACGTATCGAAAATGGCAAAGTCACCGTGCGTCCACTGGCGGGCACCCGTAAACGTGGTCAAAACGCAGCGGAAGATTTGGTGCTTGAGCAGGAGCTGCTGAGTGACGAAAAAGAGATTGCTAAGCATTTAATGCTGATTGAGTCGGGTCGCAACGACATTGGCCGTGTTTGTGAATGTGATAGTGTCAATGTCACCGAAAAGATGTTTATCGAGCGCTATTCGCAAGTCATGCATATTGCCTCTAACGTTGAGGGCGATATATTGCCTGATAAAGATGCGCTTGATGTCTTTTGTGCGACTTTCCCCGCAGGCACGTTAACAGGCGCGCCTAAGATTCGTGCGATGCAAATTATTGATGAGCTGGAGCCGTTACGCCGCACTGTATTTGGTGGCGCCATTGGTTATCTGGGTTGGCACGGTAATATGGATAGCGCCATTGCTATTCGTACCGCTGTGATGCGGCGCGGCAAAATCCATATCCAAGCCGGTGCTGGGGTAATCGCTGATTCTATTCCAGAAGCAGAGTGGGACGAGACCAATAAAAAAGCGTTGGCGCTCATTAAAGCGGTCAAAATGGCCTGTAATGGCTTGCGTATTCGCTAGATGTTTGATGGAAGTGCTTGGCAAAAGTGTCATTAAAGTTGCTAGTCCTCACCATGCAAGTTATCGTTTTCATAAGCATGTTAATAACTATTCGAACAATCCGGATAAAAAGCGCTATTTTGTCTGATAAAAAATATCAATATAATCAGTTGCTTGACGTTTATTATTAAAATAAGTGTAAAAAAACTCAAAAAGAGCTTGCGTCTGTCTAAATATTTGATAGAATAGCCACCACTTTGAGAGAACAAGCCGACTTAGCTCAGTTGGTAGAGCAACTGACTTGTAATCAGTAGGTCGCCAGTTCGATCCCGGCAGTCGGCACCATCTCTTTCAAAGTCGCTTTTTATGAATTTGTCTTAGATTAAGTCATCTTTGTTCAAAGCAAACTAAGGTGGGATTGGGGAGCGGTCAAACCCAACAGACTGTAAATCTGTCGCGAAAGCTTCGAAGGTTCGAATCCTTCTCCCACCACCATATTTTCTAAGTTTGTTATAGCGCCAAGCATACTCAATATATAACCACTCTTTATAAGAGTGAGCTTACAGAAGAGTAAATGCGGGTGTGGTATAATGGTAACACCTTAGCCTTCCAAGCTAATGACGCGGGTTCGATTCCCGCCACCCGCTCCATATAGTCACAATCGCAAAGACTACCAATAATTCATCACGACAGTCAGTATATTATTGCTGTATCGTGATATTTTTTTTAGTGCAACCCACTGGTTGGCTACTGTAGTTGTTAAAAGCATGCTCATATAGCTCAGCGGTAGAGCACTCCCTTGGTAAGGGAGAGGTCTCGAGTTCAATTCTCGATATGAGCTCCATTTATTATTCCAGCTTTTTGCGTTTGCTTTGCTATTTTAATACACAGCTTTATATCGATATCGAAACTATAGAATATTGAAAACGATAAAAAATCAGTATAGCAAATAAAAATTTAAGGGTGACACTGAGGTGTTGCCTTTTAGTGCTGTCAATTTCCCAATCAATTATATTGATGAAGCAATGCAGTACTAACACGCTCACATAATACAGTTTAATATTCGAGAGCTAAAAAAGTTAAAGATTGAAAAGCAAGTATAATGCCTACATATAAAAGTATGGCGTTTATATTGCACTAAAGCAGTTAAGAGTAAGACAATAAAGCAGCTTTTAGTAGATAAACCATAGCGTCAACGGTTTGATGGTTTTGTATGTATCATGAGCCGTCAAACAGCTATTTACCGATCTTTGATTATAAAGATTCACCAAAAAAAGAGGAAATACCCATGGCAAAGGCCAAGTTTGAACGCAGCAAGCCACACGTCAACGTCGGTACCATCGGACACGTTGACCACGGTAAAACCACACTAACCGCC
>NZ_JABRVQ010000005.1 GCF_013248965.1 Psychrobacter okhotskensis
ACCGCTACTATGTCCTTGACGATAGTATGCTATGACTTTGATCTTAAAGTCTATGTCGTATTTCATAAAATAACCCCCAGAAGTTGTGTCCAACTTATGGGGGTCAGTTCACTTTTTAGATGCGGTTTTTTGGTATTAATGACTTTTAAATATCAATAGTTTTCTTACTATCAATCACTGTCTAAAGACTACTGAGTATTAACTTGTGGATCTACTACCGTCCCACGACTTGCATCATCACCATCTGGCAAGAGATCATCATTGTTGCTGTCTAATGGGTTTAAGTCCGGATCAAGGGCATTGTTAGTGATCGTCATACCATCATTTGCACTGACAGTCTCATCATTGACCAAAAACTCAATACGGCGGTTGCGGAAGCGACCTTGTTCCGTTGAGTTATCAGCGATAGGATCTGTTTCACCCATGCCTTTGGTGCTCAGCTTGCTCGCATCGATACCTTGAGAGACTAAGTATTCTTTTACAGATTCGGCACGGTCGCGAGACAGCTTCAGATTATAAGCATCCGATGCTTGGCTATCGGTATAACCAATAATCATCAGATTCATATCTGGGACGTCTGTCATAATCTTGGCAGCGCGGTCAAGAAACGCTTTATTAACATCAGGAATAAAAGCTTTATCTACTTCAAAGTTAATTACTTGTAGACTTAAAGCACGGGCAACATCACGTGGATCTGGATTGTCTCCAAGGTTTGACATAGCAACATCGGCTGCCGCTAAACTATTATCAATTTCACCCTGCAAATCTAGTGGCCCCTCAGCTTGCACCGTCATCGCTGGTGCAGCCGCTTGTAAATCAGCGACCAGTTTATCCAACGCTGCTGCATCTGGTGCATTGACAGTAATGTTATCACCTTTAATAATCATACTGGCGTTTGGTACATTTTTGACAATAGGTAAGATAGTGGCAAGTTGCGCAGCAGCTGGCATGTCTATTGCAAAATTATCATCAACATCGGCGCGGCACTTATTGGCTTCATCCCCAAACGCACTGGTAAGCGCATTCATGACATTGGTCTGTAGCGTCTCATTACCCACATTCATGCGGCAAGCGTACAATTCACTATTTTCACCAGTAGCAATGCTCAATAAGGCAGGCTCAACAGCAGCAGCAACCGCTGCACCATCGCCTTCCGCCGCTTGCTCTTGGGTGACAGCAGGCGTAGCGACAGGCTCAGGGTTGTCTTGGCAGCCTCTCAGCAAAGCCCACGCCAAAGCACCTAAAATAATCAGACCAATAATAGGCAGCAGCGCTTTCATAAAGCTGCCTTCTTTCTCTTCTTCACGTTGTAGCGGTGCGGTACTGACCGTATCAGACATTCGCGCACCTGCAGGAGCAGCGGCAATCATACCGGCAGGCAGAACCGCACTTGCCCATGCAGGGATATGATGCTGATAGCTAGCAAGGTTGTCGTTCAAAAACTGTGGCACCGGTGTGGTTCCTGCCAAGCTTTTTATTTCATGGTAAGCAAGCGGTGCTGCCATCGCAATCAAACCACGAGATGCAGTGACATCGACATTGTGTTTGCCAGCCAGCTCGCGAGCTATCTGGTCACGGTGAGCGCTATCCGTCCATACCCGATCATAAAATCCTTGATCGTCACGGGCGATATTTTCGTTAGCAAAACGCTCATGCGTATCTTTGTCTGCCAAACGCGCCGCAAAAATAGCATAAAACTGCTCAAGTAGATTTTGTTTAGCAGGGCTACGGTCATCTCCCAATACTGCGGGGCTGACTGTTCGCGTTAAATGACTGATAATATCCATAGTATAAGTCCTCCATTAATTCTTATTAATATAATTTGTCTTTTGAATAGGAATAAGGTTTTTTCTCAGAATTATTAGAATTTACTTTTTTATTTTTTAATTCACTAAAAGCAAAGTCGATAATTATGATGGTAGCAACTATTTACCTATTCGTTAAAACATCTAAAAAGCAAAATCATCATGCAAGTCACTATAAAATAAATAGCTGTAAAAAAGGTTCGTCACTATTAATTCACTGTTTAGTCACTATTTAAGCACTATAAAAAAGCAACAAGCGCAATTGATGATGATTACATTCGACTTTCGTCATTATAAAAGTATTAAGGTATTTTTCACAATCAATACGCTGTTGTGCAAATGCTACATTAAGTAATGTTTCAGTTGTTACACGTAACTAGAAAGCCGCTGAAGTACAAATCGCTAACATAACAATAGTAAATAAGGTCGTATGTGTATTATTTATTAAACAGTCATTTTCAATAGCAATAAAACGATTTGATTTTATCTTTCATATTATTTATTTAAAAAAAAAGTTGTGATTACGGTATGACTCATACTAAAGCTCAGCGACTGACCTACTTATTTCTTACTTGTGCAGGTTCAGCGACGATAACATTACTCGCCATATCCTCTACTTCAGACAAAGAGATGGGGCCTGACGGCCTATTGTTTGTAGAGGAATTGCTATTTGAGTTACTATTTAAATTACTAGGTACATTAGTGAGACTGCCATTATTACTGCGCACCGGATTGTTGCGTGCTGGCGCAGGCATCATACTATCGTCCGTATCGTCATCGCTTGCTTGATACTCTCCAGCACCATTATTGCTTGCATTGTTGTTATAGGCGTCGCTATTAACATTGTTTGTAGCGCTGCCACTGGAGTCAAACTGAGGGTTCTGACCATTCATAGCCGCCATATCCTCTACGCCACTGCCATTGTTAGGTAATGGCAGTGGTGCCGCGCTATCAATCATCAGCGCTGGCGCTAACGTACGCATATCAGTGACCAAACGCTGTAATAGCATACTGTCTGGTGCTTCCAAGCTCACCCGCTCATTTTGCAGATGTAGCCGAGCAAATGGCGTTGATCTCAGCATGGTCAAGATATTCGGCAATACCTCTGTTGGCATATTAGCCATACTCTTAGCCACGCCCGCTTGTATCGTCAGCTCACAGATACCGGCCTGCTCACCAAAACTTGTATTAAGCGCTTGTTGCAACGTGCTTTGTAGCGCCTCATCGCCAACCGTTGCGCTACAAGTATAGAGACTGCCACTATCGTCTACCCCGACGATTAGCTCAACTGGCGTCAAAATCTGTGGTGCTGGCTCAGTAGGGGGCGGGGCAACGACAGGCGCAGGCGCTACAGGTTCTACTGGCGCTTTTATGTTGGGCTTGATCAATAGCGCCCATGCGGCAAAGCCCAACGCAGCAATGGCGGCTATTAATAAAAATACCCGTACCAATAGATCGTTGCGTTGATTACGGGTGCGAACTTTTTCCCGTTTCATGCTGCCATTTTCTGCTAAATGATGGGCAGCAGGGCTGGCATGGATAGCATCAGAAGCATTATTTATATCTTTATTGCTATGCTTATCTAAATGCACACTAGCATTTAGAGAGCTATTGCTATTCTCTGTAGCCGCTTCTATTGGCAGTGCTGGCATTGCTGCTGTATTAGCCGATGCCATGACATTTGGCGTATTGCTGGATGGCTGAATATCTTGAGCAGCGCTGATAACTGGTGCTGACCATATGGGTAAATACTGGCGCAAGGTGGGCTGCTCTTTTTGCAAAAATGCAGGCAAAAACTGTCCACTCGCCAGTGCCTTTAGTTCACGGTAAGCCAGTGGCGCAGCATTTATAAGCAATTGGGTGGTCGCAAGCTCATCGATATGATGAGTGGCGGCAAGTTCTTGTATGAGTGTCTGCCGCATATTTGGGGCGAGCCAGAGCTGCTCAAATAAAGGGCTTTCTGTCACGCTATCAGCAACGATCACTTGATCAGATCGCAACAACTGCGAATATACCTCTGGCAAAGCCAAGCGTGCAGCCAAAATCGCATAAAACTGCTCAAGGAGACTGACATGGGCAACGCTGCTATTATTGCCTAGCACAGCGGGCGTGACGCTTTGTTCTAGTTGTTCAATGATACTCATGACTGACGGCCTCTATCGGCTTAATATAGTTAATCCTAGTGAAATCAGATACAGTGTCAGGCTCGTTCAGTCTACTATTTGCAGTCCTGTCACTCGCTTTCCTTGTATCTAAATTCCTTTCAACCGACTATAGTTTATATTTATAAAAGCAATAAATCATTCCTTATCACTTTATTTGATGTTTTTTCTACAAACTTATGCCTTATAAATGACACTCTATAAAACAGCTATATCCATGACAGTGCTTATGGTACATCGCTTGTATGACTATGACCCAGCTTATAATTTGTACTTACACTTAATATCAGCAGCACTATAGACTACTGCTATCAACGTATTTAGCGCTACCGTTACTGTCCGTATACGAAGCATTACTTACTCATCTTTATACACTGCTATATTGTTAGGGTATGTCTTCAATTCACTCTATAGTCATCTAAATGGGCTAAAAATGGCTAAATCTTGCCAAACATCGTCAAATAGCTGGTCAATATCCCGATATTATCTACGCTATTTTTCTTGTCTGACGGCAATTTATCTTATTTTTATCACCATTTTTGAAATGAAGACGCACCCTAATAACAAATGATTATTAAAGCACAATTCTCTACATAATGGGTTTTTGCTTTATTCTTGTCGCTGTTGACGTAATGATTAGGAGTTGGCATGGGAATTGCCATGTCACTACTTATTATTATTGACCGTCTTATCCATTAGCAATTTGGGCATAATATTATTTACACATAGTATTTAGGCGTAGTATATATACATAGTATTTAGGCTTTTAACCTTGCCATATTACACAATCACACACTAGGCTCGGCCTAAGGATTACCCTTTGTTTAACCACACGACCCTTATCATTATTATTACTGTTATTGTCAGCTTGCTTGCTTGGCAAAACAAAGCGCTATTTAATCGGCTTATTTTTTATCCGCCTGCGGTAAATAATGGGCAATGGGATCGTTTTGTGACGCATGGTTTTATCCATGCTGATAGTATGCATCTGCTGTTTAATATGTTTACTTTGTATTTTTTCGGTCGTGCTATCGAAGGGTTATATCAATCGTTTTTGTTCGGTTATGGTTTCGTGGTGTTTTACGTATTGGCTATCATTGTTGCGATGATTCCAAGTTATCTTAAGAATAAAAATAACGCCAGCTATCTCAGCCTTGGCGCCTCAGGTGGTGTATCAGCCGTATTGTTTGCTTTTATTTTGCTGGCACCATGGGAAAAAATCTATTTATTCGCGGTCATTCCTATCCCAGCGATATTATTTGCGGTCGCTTATGTGGCTTATAGCATCTATGCGGACAAACGCGGTGGCTCAAACATCAATCATCTGGCACATATGTGGGGCGGCGCGTTTGGGATAATCGCCACTATTATTTTAGAGCCACAAGTGCTACCACACTTTTTAAATGCACTATTATCGCCAGGCTTTTAGTAAAGGCTAGCTTTTAGAGCAATTTTTTTAAAATTTTTTTTGAAAATAATTAAACCCTTATTAACTTTATCGCTCTACTTAAGCGGTTAAATACGTTTACATTTTAAGATTAGATAACGAATTATGATTATAGATATTATCGGTGACATTCATGGTTATGCAGACAAGCTAGTCGGTCTACTCACCCAGCTAGGCTATCGCCATAACGGACAATGTTTCGTGCCGCCAGCAGGTCATCGGGCGTTGTTTATCGGTGATTTGATCGACCGTGGGTCGCAGCAAATGGCCACGTTAGAAATCGTGTTTGCCATGCTAGATGCTGATGTGGCCGATGCAGTGATGGGCAATCACGAATACAATGCTTTGGCTTTCGCGACGCTTGATCCTAATAATCCTCAGGAATACCTACGCTCGCACAATGAGATACATATGCGCCAACACGAGGCCTTTTTGGCAGAAGTACCGTTTGGCTCAGAGCGTCATCACTATTGGCTACAGCGCTTGTATGAGATACCCCTATGGCTTGAGACCGACTATGCTTGCTTTGTGCATGCTTGTTGGGATGTAGACAGTATGGCGGTACTGACGCCGTTATTGACTGCTGATAATTGCTTAACGCCTGAAGCACTTGTCGCCACTGCCCAAGAGCATAGCGAACCTTTTGAAGCGTTGGAGAGGGTATTAAAAGGTGTGGAAACCCCGCTACCTGCGGGCATGGTAATGGTTGATAAAGAAGGAACTGAGCGCACACGAGTACGGGTACGTTGGTGGCTTGAAGGCCTCAACGAACGTACACTATATGAGGTTGCGCGTGCCCCTTCATCAGCATTGGCACAAATTCCAGCGGATATATTGGCAGAAAATATCGACTTTGCGCTTAAAACCGATAAACCCGTATTTGTCGGTCATTATTGGCTAACTGGGACGCCTGAACCATTGAGCCCGCAAGTAGTCTGTACTGATTATTCGGCAGCGGTCGATAGCGGTTATCTAACATGCTATCAGCTCGATACCGAGCAGCCTTTGCCACTCAAAGCCGGTAATTTTGTGCAATATCGCCACGACAAAGACCCAGTGATATCGTCATAATAAAAGCGCTATTCAACTCGCTTTCGCATTAATCAGTAAACTTGGCTTTACGAAGGCGGCAAAATTTTTGTATGATGGTCGTTTTGAGGATATCAAAGCATGAGCACTCTATCAGCTAGTGTTAACTCTGTTGAGCAAAACAGTCCAATCACCTCTCCTGCTGGTCAACCAAAAGTTGGCATCATCATGGGCTCGCAGTCTGATTGGGCGACCATGAGCGCCGCTGCGCAATTGCTCGCCGACTTTGATATCGCTTTTGCTTGTGAAGTCGTATCAGCACACCGTACACCTGACAGATTATTTGACTATGCCAAAAACGCCAAGAGCAATGGCTTACAAGTCATTATCGCTGGGGCTGGCGGTGCAGCACATCTGCCGGGTATGTGTGCCAGTCAAACGCCGTTACCGGTCTTTGGTGTCCCTGTAAAATCCTCGATGCTCAGCGGTTGGGATAGCCTATTGTCTATCGTACAGATGCCAAAAGGCGTTGCTGTCGGTACTTTAGCGATTGGGGCGGCAGGTGCTTATAATGCAGCATTACTGGCGATTCAGGTCTTGGCCTTGCATGACGACGTAATCGCTAGCAAGCTAGATACGCTACGCCAAACACAAACTGACACCATTCTCGCCAGCCCCACACCGGGCATTATCAACAACTAGATTGGCGATAATGGTTAGAAAATATCAAGACCAATCATTTAGACTATAAAATCTAACCGTCAAATCCAACGATCAATGTTGTAAACTTGATATTTATGCTTAGATGAGCTCTACTAAATACAAGGTGCATACAGTGCACCTTTTCCTATTTTAATAGATTAGATTTTAGACTTAATAAACCGAATAACCTTTATCCATTTCCAATTCAAAGAGCCTGCCATGACTACAGCGAACGCTTATCCTGTGACCCAAAACATTCGTACTATCGGTATTTTAGGCGGTGGTCAGCTTGGCATGATGCTTGCCGAAGCGGCCATGCCATTAGGTTATCAGTGTGTTTTTTTAGAAGACAGCGCCGACTGCCCTGCCAGTCTTTACGGGCGCGTCTTTCATAGTGAGCAACTAGAAGCCTTTATTGCCGCCGCCGATGTATTTACCTTGGAGTTTGAAAACACGCCGACGGCGACCGTTGAACAACTGGCCAATTTATCAAAATCTGGCAGCAAACAAGGCATGTTTCCGCCACCGATTGCTCTTGATATCGCCCAAGACCGCTTAAAAGAAAAGCAGATGTTTAATGCGCTTGAGATCGCTACCGTACCCTTTAAAGAAGTTAACTCTGAAGCTGAATTGCAGCAAGCTTGCAGCGAGCTAGGACTGCCAATTGTCCTCAAAACCAGCCGCGGTGGTTATGATGGTAAAGGTCAATTTGTCATCAAGCAAGACAGTGATATCAAAGCGGCGTGGCAAGACCTCAAAGACGCTGTCAGTGGCCAAGGTGAGTTGACGCCAACGCCAGCGCCACTCATTGCGGAAGGTTTTATTCACTTTAGCCGTGAGGTTTCTATTATCGCGGCACGGGGACAGAACGGCCAGATGCGCTGTTATGATTTGGTCGAAAACCATCACCATCACGGTATTTTGGCCAAAACTCAAGCGCCCGCCGTTGGTACTAGCCATCTACTCAAGCAAGCGACCGATGCAATTACCACGGTCATGAATCATTTGGGTTATGTGGGCGTGATGGCACTTGAGCTGTTCGTCACCAAGGACGTGCGTGGCAATGATGCTGTACTCGCCAATGAAATTGCGCCGCGTGTGCACAATTCTGGACACTGGAGTATTGAAGGCGCTGTCACCAGTCAGTTTGAAAACCATATCCGTGCCGTGGTTAATTTGCCATTGGGTGATACCGACAATGTTCATCCAGCGATTATGCTCAACGTTTTAGGACAGTACCCCGATATCAGCGCAGTGCTGGCTATCGATGGCGCGCATTATCATAGTTATCATAAGGCTGAGCGCGAAGATCGAAAAATTGCACACATCACATTGATGCCCAATGATGTCGCTAATTTGGAGCCTGCCTTAGCCAAGCTCGTCGCGGTATTGCCCAATAAAGTCGGCCTCGACAAAAAGTCTGCTCCTGTGAATAATCAGCCAAAAGCGACCAATGACCAATCAACTATTGGCAATGACACTGTTAAAGCTATAGAAAACCCTCAAGTAGATACTGATGACGATCAAACAGATAATGCGGTAGACGTTAAGACAAAAACAGCGAAGGTTAAGAAATAATGCAAATTTGGGTGGATGCTGATTCGGTGCCATTGATTGCCAAAGACTTGATTATCAAAACGGCTGAGCGGACGCAAACAATGGCTATTTTCGTCGCCAATCAGCCAATTAAATTGCGTAAGTCACCGCTGCTCGTCATGACCGTGGTGCCATCAGGATTTGATAAAGCCGACGATTATATCGTAGAACAGATACAGCCAGGTGATTTAGCAATCACCAGTGACATCCCTTTGGCCAACGATATTTTGGACAAAGGCGGCTTGGTACTGACCACACGCGGCATGGTCTACGACAAAAATAATATTAAGCAAAAGCTCAATATGCGCGACTTTATGGATACCATGCGCGGTACTGGCGTGTTAGAGCTGCAAGAAATGAGCGGACAAAAACCTTATGGTGACCGTGACAAAAAAGCCTTTGCCGACGGTCTTAATCGTTTGGTTCGCTGATTTTTATAGCCATAATCTTTGCTATCTATCTTAACCCCCTCCTAGCCTGTGCTCTTTGCAAACCGTATACATTCATAACCAAACACTATGCAATCGGCACGCTTCATAACGAAGTGTGCCCATCATTGTTGTTACGCTGTAGTCAACTTTTAAGACAAACAGTTTTTACAACAACAGTAACGTATATAAGAATAGGAATGACTATGAAAATTTTAGTAATTGGCGCCAGTGGACGAGTGGGAACTGATTTAGTTAAGCAGTTATTAGCAGATGATCATCAAGTGATCGGTACCACGCGTGATAAAAAGAAATTGTTCGATGCAGATAATTATTCGCAATTGGATTTAGACTTATTAGCAAATAAAGACGATATTCGAAATCAGATTGATGATGACGTTGAGGCGATATACTTTGTAGCAGGTTCTGGAAACAAGAACTTGTTAGAAGTAGATTTACACGGTGCGGTGAAAACAATGCAAGCGGCGCAAGATAAAGGTATCAATCGCTATATCATGCTTAGCACAGTGTTCTCATTAGACACCAGCAAATGGACAAGCCCTGCGATTGAAAATCTAAAAGAATATTACATCGCCAAACATTACGCTGACCAATGGTTAGTCAACGACAGTACTCTTGATTACACCATCGTCCAAGCTGCTGCCCTAAAAGAACGCGCCGGAACTGGCAAAATTACGATCAATGGTACTGATGCTGGCGAGAATGCGATTGCGGATGTGGCATCGACTTTAGCAGCGGTTTTGAATGCTGATAGCGCAAGTAAGAAAGTCTTTAGCATGCAAAACGGTGAGACAGCCATCGATAAAGCTATCGCAACATTATAATCAAGCTCAGCGCTACCCTATTTATAATTAAAGAAAAAAGCGAGTAAGCCTTCCGGTCTACTCGCTTTTTTTATGATGGACCATCTAATAAATTATCAGGCCAGACCACTTGGAAACGGAATGACGTCCTCTACTCTGTCGGCTCCTGTGATGACCATAAGCAATCTATCCAACCCCACAGCAATGCCACTACAAGGTATCAAGTCATTAGATGCCGCCAATAGATGCTCATCGATTGGCATGACTGGCAAATTATGGCGCTGGCGCAATTGATTGTCTTGCTCAAAACGCATTCTTAACGCCTGCCCATCTGCCAGCTCGTCATAGGCGTTGGCAATCTCAATACCATTGATATATAGCTCAAAGCGCTTCGCAACCTTATTACCGTCTTTATCTAAAGCCGTTTTTGCTAATGCTGCCGTTGCTGGTGGATACT
This sequence comes from Psychrobacter okhotskensis, assembly GCF_013248965.1. Lineage (GTDB taxonomy): Bacteria > Pseudomonadota > Gammaproteobacteria > Pseudomonadales > Moraxellaceae > Psychrobacter > Psychrobacter okhotskensis. The sequence goes on from NZ_JABRVQ010000005.1 coordinate 10,451, forward strand.
CTATAATCAAAGTCGGCAAATCGTGACCCAAATTTGGCTCGACCGCGTGGCTAAATAATAGGTCTAACCAGCTTTGCCGGCTTTCTTCTTCACTATTGGTTGTCACGCTCTCTACATTATTAAAATTAAAACCGGTCAAACCTTTATCTTCTGCCACTGCTTGTAATGTCGCCAAACTGGCCGTCAGTGGATGTATGCCAACGAAGTCCATAAACGCATCAACGTAGCGGTAATGATTCATCACAATCGAGTAGCCATATAGGGCTTCTAGTAGTTCGCCAAGCTCAGTCGCCATATCGGCTAAGCTATAGTTTGGCTGATACCATTCCAACATGGTGAATTCAATATTATGGCGTACGCCTATTTCATTATCTCGAAATACCGGGCAAATTTGATAAATAGGCACTTGCCAGCTGCCCAATAATCGCTTCATGGCAAATTCAGGTGACGTATGCAGGTAATAAGTGCGTGGTCGATCTTGATAGGTAACTTGCGCAGCGACGGACTGCAAAAAGGTATCCGTATTGCCAGCTTGCGACAACAGCGGAGTCTGCACCTCAAGCACCTGCCGCTTATTAAAAAACTGACGAATATCGCACATAAACTGCGCACGCTGCCGCGCCATCGCTAGGGTCATGGTGGGCGCGTAACTGGGCTTAGTATTTGGCTTAACAGAAGAACGGGTTGATTGGCTCATTAGTATTTACTGTGACTGATGAATAATAAAAATAGGGTGATAAGTAGGTTTTTGACTTTAGAACTGCCATTCACGGCGCAAATGATAATCACGGCGCAGTTGATCAAAATCAGCGCCATTAACTTGTCCGTCAATGACCTGACGTCGCAAGGAAGCATCATCTTGCATAATGTCATAAAACTTAATCAACTTATCTGGATGCGCTTTTAATTCAGACCACAAAAACATATTCAGTGGCAGCAGCTTTTGCATAGACTGTGCAGGTGTGACCGCCAGTTTTTCACATAGCGCATCATAGATAATTTGGGTACCGCGCAGCTTCCCCTCTACAGTATAACCAGCGATATGTGGCGTTGCGATAGCCAACTTGCTTAACAAACTCTCGGCAATCTCTGGCTCATGCTCAAACACATCAAGCACTGCTTGGCGTCCCGTACGCTCAATATCTGCTGCTAAATCACGCGCATGAATGACGGGTCCGCGCGCGCTATTAATGAGCATAGTATGCGCAGGCATCATACTCAGGGCATCTGCGTTGATTAGATGCCGCGTTGGGTAATCGCTACCACTCGGGTGAGTATAGCCTCTCTTATCAGTCAGTGGCACATGTAAACTGACAACGTCGCTTTGGCTAAGTACTTGCGCCAAGCTGGCGTTATTCGTCTCTGAAGGGGGCAATAACGGATCATAGCCCAATACTTGCCAGCCCAAATCATTGGCATACTGAGCGAGCGTGCTACCAATATTGCCAAGGCCAATGATGCCTAAGGTTAATGGCCTCGTTGGTGACGTCGTTGATAGCATCGTTGATGGCTGCCAATACTGCGGACGCAATGTCAAAATAGCCGTCAGTACATATTGGGCGACCGAATGCTTGCTACAACCCGCAGCATTGGCAAAAGTGATGTTGCGCGTCGCTAGATAATCTTGATCAACATGATCGGTGCCGATCGTTGCCGAGCCTACAAATTCTACGCTTTCATTATCAGCCAATAACTGCTCGTTCACTGGCGTCACCGAGCGTATCAACAATACAGTGGGCTGTAATTCAGCAAGCAATGCCGCATCGATATCGCGCCCCGCAACTTTGACAATATTTACTATTTGCTCAGTCGCCTGTCCAAGCGCAGTGGCATTAAAAAACTCATCAAGGCTAGCGATATTACTGTCAGCCACAATAGTTATGCTGTTTATCGTATCTATCATCGCATTAAACCTTATTAAAAATTTCTATCAATCAGTACATAATTTATCAGTGACTTGTTATCTATGACATTATTTCGCTAAATATTTTTTACTACCGCTGTCGGCGTAGGCACAACGCGCAAGAAAAAATTATTTCAGTCTCGCGCTAAAATGCGCCGTCTCTGTTTTATTTGGTATCAACTATATCCGCTATTTTCATTTTGCTCATCAACCGCTAATGGTGTATTTTTATCGATCAATACCTCTTCTTGTGGCGCAAATAGCTCATTTTTATGATTTGAAATCCATTCACGCCATACCGCAAGGCCGATAGCTAATACGACAGGACCGATGAACAAACCAACGAAACCAAAGGCTGTTAAACCGCCCAACACCCCGATAAAAATAATGATAAAAGGAATCTTGGTGGCACCACTAATGACGATAGGACGGATAAGATTGTCCACCCAACTGATGACCAATATGCCCCATAAAGCCAAACCAATACCTTCTACCGTATGACCTTGACTTAATAACCAAATCGACACCCCACCCCACACAAATGGCGTACCAAATGGGATTAAGGCAATGATAAAAGTGACAATCGTCAGTAAAATCGGACTTGGTGCGCCAGAGAAATAATAACCAATACCCGCCAAGATTGCCTGCGCCAATGCGGTCAGACCAATACCATATACCACAGCGCGGGTGGTCGTACCCACAGAGTCAATATAACCATCGATACGATTGCCAATGATATTGCGTAAGGCTTGGCGGATTTGACGCACCAAGCTTGTGCCATCACGATAAAAGAAAAACAGCGTCATTAACGCCATGCCAAGCTTGGCAAGACTGCTGAACACCACATCAAAGGCGACTTTGCCGTAATATAAATGAGACTGTACCCAGATACGAAAGGCTTCTAGCGTCCCCTCAGGATTTTTATTAATGCGCCACAGCACATCTTTGACTTGTTGCCCGATAATCGGCAAATCCTTAACAGAGTCAGGCACATCCAAATACCCTACTTTAATACGATAGATTAAATTGCTGATAAGACTCAAAGCTTCCTGCTGCAAGATAAAAATACCAACCACCAGCGGCACACCGATGATGAGAGTAATACTCACAGTCATGATAGCGGCACTAAAATTTGAACTGAACTTTACTCGTTGGTGAAAAAAGTTATAAATAGGAAAGGTAACATACGCTAAAATCGCTGCCCACAATGCCGGTACAATAAAAAACTGTACCACTTGAAAACATAATATAAACAACACGACCAACAAAGTAATGGCCAATAAGCGCTGAATAATAAATTCTTTTGTCCAGTTTTCTATCATAGTGTATAAACCAAAAGCGGACAGCAAACCTCATACGGTATTGCTGAGAAGTTTATAAATGGGTGAACAGCAATTTATGGACAACATCCATAAATCGTATCCATTAGCGAAGGTGGTTGGCTATAAATCTACAGCTCAATTATTGGCGGCCATTACGCTCTGTGCCGAGACAACCGTAACACAGTTAACGCCAGTAATGTCATAGAAAACAGATGGCTGACCGACGATTATTATGCAACAAAATGGCTCAAATAAATAACGCTATGTTGTAATCTTTACTTACAACTTTCTTAGACGAGATTCACTAAAGCCTTACCTGAATAACCAAATCATCGTACGCAGAATGAATACCGAAAAACAATGACCACTAAGTACCCTACGCCGTCACTTTGTCAGTCATTATCTAGCAAGGTAAATCACTGGCGCGTTCTATTAGTAACAACAATTGATGTTATACTAGAATAATTATTTTGAACTTTTAAATGCCGCTACATTAATTTGACCTTATTATTTTTGTCATTATTAAAGCGCATCACTTTTCACAACCCTTCTTTATCCTTCCTCTCTAAACGACATTAATATCTAATCGTTAGAGTAGTGCGGCATAAATTGGGTCTACTACATAAGCATTACATTGATGCTTATACAAGCGTTGCACGCATCATGCGAGTTCGATATCAGGACTCAGGGTCAAAAAAAATGTAAAAGAAACTATGATTGACGCGCGATGTTTTGAGTGAATTTCGGATTGATTTTATTTTAAAGCAACACTGCCTCACCAAATTTTAAATACTATATTCATAGGAACAATAACAATGTCAAAAGACAATGATAACCCTAACCTTACTGTCTCAAATGAGGCGAGTAAGAGCACTAAAACCCAAGATAGCGTTACTTTTGCTTTAGCCCAATCACACTTTTTGGTCGGTGATATCACTGCCAATGCAGCAAAAATGCGCACGCTGGCATTAGAAGCGCGTGAGCAAGGCGCTGATGTGATTGTCTTTCCAGAACTCGCACTATTAGGCTATCCACCCCAAGATTTATTGCTACGCCCTAGCTTGTCAGGTCGCATCAAAAGCGCCTTGTCTACTCTAAGTGATATCGATGACATCGTCATGATCGTCGGCTATCCACACGTTGATCACCATGGTACCTTCAACTCAGCCGCCATCCTGCATAACGGTCATCAAAAAGGCTTTTATCATAAGCAAATATTGCCAAACTATGGCGTGTTTGATGAACGCCGTTACTTTGACAAAGGTCGTAATCAAGTTCTGTTTGATTATAAAGGCATTACCATTGGCCTGCTCATCTGTGAAGACTTGTGGGAAAAAGGCCCTATTGCTGATCTCAAAAAGCAAGGCGCGGATCTGGTCATCAGCTTAAATGCGTCACCTTTTGAAATTGAAAAACAAGACAATCGTAAAACCATGCTGACCAAGCGCAGCCGTGAAAATGGCCTGCCGATTATCTATGTCAATGCGGTTGGCGGTCAAGATGATTTAGTCTTTGACGGTGGCTCTATGGCCGTGCAAGCTGATGGTAGCGTTGCCCACGAAGCGCCGCGTTTTATGAATCAGTTGCTACTGGCGACGTTAGATGTCAAAACCAGCAAGTTTAACACCCAGTCTAAAGCGCCTTTAACCCTTAGCCGCGAATCAGAGATGTATCAAGCGCTGGTGGTTGGTTTGCGTGATTATGTCAATCTTTCAGGATTCTCTGGCATTCTCGTTGGGCTATCAGGTGGTATTGATTCGGCCTTAACCCTCTGTATCGCTGTCGATGCGTTGGGTGCGGATAAGGTTTATGCGGTTATGATGCCGTACGAATATACCTCACAAATCAGCCTCGAAGATGCACAAGCACAAGCCCGTCGACTCAACGTTTCTTATACCGTTTGTCCAATTTTTGATGCCGTCGAAGGCATTCGTCATACCCTTGCCCCACTCTTTAATAAATCACCTGCGGACACCACCGAAGAAAACATCCAAGCACGTGCGCGCGGCGTTGTATTGATGGCACTGTCTAATAAGTTTGGGCATTTGGTCATCACCACCGGCAACAAATCAGAGCTGGCGGTTGGTTACTCGACACTGTATGGCGATATGGCAGGCGGCTTTGATGTCCTAAAAGACGTCTATAAATCACAGGTTTATAAATTAGCCAGCTATCGTAACCGCTTAGAAGACACTCCCGTTATTCCTGAGCGCGTGATTACCCGTCCGCCATCAGCCGAGCTACGTCCTGACCAAAAAGATCAAGACAGCTTGCCTGACTATGACGTATTAGACGGCATCCTAATGTTTTATATCGATGAAGACATGGGCTATCAAGATATCGTGGATAAAGGCTTTGATGCAGACTTGGTCGCTAAAGTCATCCAAATGGTCGATAATAGCGAATACAAGCGCTGCCAAGCACCGATTGGCACCAAAATCAGCCATAAAGCCTTTGGTCGTGAGCGCCGTTATCCATTAGTGAATAAATGGTCAATAAAAGGCTAGAGTGTAATCGCCATCTGGCTGCTACATAGAAAGTCAGATGACGACAGACCTTACTTATAAATCGATTGCTTATTATTAGCTGGGTGCTTGCCCAGCTTTTTTTAGTTTCTGACCACAAATTTTTCTTGTTATTCCGACGATTCAATCCATTACTTTTAATTTATCTACCCTTACCTATTTCTATCCGAGTATTTCATGAGCTTGCTAACTGCTAGTGTGTTTATCTTTTTGCTAATTGCCCTCAGCGCCCTTGTCTCTAGCTCCGAGCTGGCCCTAGCCTCCGCCCGAAAAATCAAACTACAAGTGATGGCCAAAGAAGGCGAAGTACGCGCGCTTGATGTCCTCAATATGCAAGAACACCCTGGCAGTTTTATTACCGTGGTACAAATCGCGCTCAATGCGGTGGCCATTTTGGCCGGTGTCATCGGCGAGTCAGCCATCAGCCCCTATTTAGTGCACTTGTTCGGTCATGAAGCGCTCGCCTCTGTGGTGTCATTTATCATTGTCACCAGCGTTTTTGTCCTGTTTGCCGACCTCATGCCAAAACGTCTCGCCATGTCCAACTCTGAACCTATCGCCATCAAAGTCGTACGACCAATGATATTTTTGATTTTTATCTTAAAACCTATCATCTGGGTGTTTGATGGTGCGGCGAATTTTCTCTTTAAGCTGCTAGGCATCTCTACGGTACGTAAAGATGAGATGACATCCGAGGATATTGTCGCGGTGATGGATGCCGGTGCGGAAGCGGGTGTCATCAAACACCAAGAGCATCACCTGATTGAAAATATCTTTGAGATGCAAGAGCGTACCGTCACCTCAGTAATGAATCCACGCGAGAATATTGTATATTTTGACAGCAAAGTCAGTACCGAAAAAATTGTCGAGGTGATGATTAAGCAGCCGCATAATAAATTTTTGGTTTGTCTTGACGATGATTTAGAACATATTATGGGCTATGTGGAGTCACGCAGTTTTTTAGCTTTAGTGTTGAATCAGCAAGAGGTGAGTTTAACCGATAAGGCATTATTAAAACCGGCGCTTTTTATTCCTGATACCTTATCTTTATTTGAAGTGCTTGAGATGTTTAAATCGACGGGCGCTGACTTTGCGGTGATCGTCAATGAATATGCGCTGGCGGTAGGCGTCATTACCCTAAAAGATGTGATGAGTATTGTCATGGGCGAGCTGGTCACGCTAGAGGAGCAGCCTATCGTCCAACGTACCGATAACTCCTGGTTAATCGACGGTATGACGCCAATCGAGGATGTCATTCGCTCATTGGGTATCGTCAATTTACCCAACAGCCAAAACTATGAAACGATCAGCGGTTTTATGATGTATATGCTCCGCAAAATCCCTAAGAAAACCGATAGCATCGAATATGCCAATTATCGTTTTGAGATTCTGGACACGGATAAGCTGAAAATCAATCAGCTGCTGGTGACCAAACTTGAAGTGGTTGTTTAGCGTAGTTAAGGTCTGTTGAATTGAGGACACGCCCTAATCTCGAGCACCAAATATGGCGGTACCGACGCGCACCATGGTCGAGCCATTGGCAATCGCCTCTGCCATATCATCACTCATACCCATGCTAAGCGTATCCCAACCAGTTAATTCTGGATGATCGCGCTTAATGTCTTCAAATAATTGCTTGGTGCGAGCAAAAGCATCGGTGTTGGCTTTTGCGGGAATAATCATCAGACCACGCAACTGCAAACGCTCACAGCCTTTCATCGTGGTGATCAATGCTGGTAACTGGGCTGGTAAACACCCTGACTTGCTGTCTTCATTATCAATATTGACTTGAATCAAAACGTTTAGTGGCGACAACTCGCTTGGACGTTGGTCGTTTAGACGCTTCGCAATAATGTCACGCTCAACCGTTTGTACCCAGTCAAAATGCTCAGCGATATCGCGCGTCTTATTACGCTGGATACTGCCAATATAATGCCAAACGATAGCGTCACCAACCGTCTGAGATTTTAAAGTACTGATTTTTTCGATAGCTTCTTGTAGATAATTTTCCCCAAAGTGATACTGACCTTGCTTGGCTAACGCCGCAATCATGTCAGCAGGTTTGGTTTTAGAAACTGCAAGTAAAATGACCTCATCTACTGCACTGTCTTTGGCTCGTTGCTCTGCCTGCGCGACCTGCTCTTTTACCTGTTGCCAATTGTCAACGAGGCTTACCTTATCAATATTATTTTCAGCATCTTTCATATATGGCTCACAAGGATAAATTACTCAATTATTTGTTTTGGCTGTTATTAAGACTTTTATAAAAATTTTGCCATGAGCAAAATTTAAACAATAAATAAATGACTGCCTAATTTTACATTTTCTTAGCCTAGTAGATGGTTAAATGCCAAGAGTCTTGTTATGATATTGTTACATGGTTTAACATATGCTACTAAAGATAGTAGTAATAGTAACAATCATGACCTACTCCATCGCCAAATAACTGAGCTAGCATAGGATGAGTGAAAAAGTTATTGTTTAGAACCTGCTGCTAAGCTCTTTTTGCCTTACCTTTATTCATTGATAGGAATGCCTGATTATGGCTGAAAAAAACAATCTAAGCATCGAAGATCTGCTGCGTTTTACGGTCAAACATAAAGCGTCGGATTTACATATTTCAGCCGGCATGCCAGCGATGATTCGGGTCGACGGTGAGATGACGCGCATCAATATGCCAACGATGACACATCAAGTGGTGCATCAGCTTATTTATGACATCATGAATGATAAGCAGCGCGCTGACTTTGAAGAGTTTTATGAGACGGATTTTTCTTTTGAAATTCCTAACTTAGCACGTTTTCGGGTTAACGCTTTTAACCAAAATCGCGGTGCTGGTGCTGTCTTTCGTACCATTCCTTCCAAAGTTCTGACCATGGAAGACTTGGGTATGGGTGAAGTGTTTAAACGCGTCTCCGACTTCAAGCGTGGCGTCGTGCTAGTAACAGGTCCGACAGGCTCAGGCAAGTCAACGACCCTAGCGGCTATGATTGATTATATCAATGAGAGCCGTAAAGAGCATATTTTGACCATCGAAGACCCGATTGAATTTGTGCATGAATCTAAAAAAAGTCTGATTAACCAACGCGAAGTACACCGTGATACCTTGGGTTTTGAGCCAGCGCTACGTTCAGCATTGCGTGAAGATCCCGATGTTATCCTCGTCGGCGAGCTACGTGACCTTGAGACCATTCGACTTGCGCTCACAGCTGCTGAGACGGGGCACTTAGTCTTTGGTACCCTGCATACCAGCTCAGCAGCCAAGACCATTGACCGCGTGATTGACGTATTCCCTGCGGCCGAAAAAGACATGATTCGCGCCATGCTATCAGAGTCGCTACAAGCGGTAATCTCACAGACTCTATTGCGTCGCCAAACTGGGGGACGGGTTGCCGCGCATGAAATTATGCTGGGTACGCCAGCGATTCGTAACTTGATCCGTGAGAATAAAATTGCCCAAATGTACTCGGCTATCCAGACAGGGGCTGGCGATGGCATGATTACCCTAGATCAAACGCTTAAGAACCTTGTGACCAAAGGCACGATTAGCAAAGACGTTGCTCGTCCTTATGCCAAACAGCCTGAAGCATTTTTATAGTTATAGTATTGCTGATTGGTTGACACTTCCTATTTGATGAAAATCCCTAATAGTCAGTGATTTTTGTATCCCTTATTTGTTTTTAATGGTCATGATTACTGATCTTTAGAAATTGATTTTAGACAATTTTTAATCGATTTACATCGAATGCAGGTACGATATGGATATTGATAAATTATTACAGTTGATGATCAATAAAAACGGCTCCGACCTTTTTATTACCGCTGATGTAGCGCCTTCCATGAAAATAAATGGCAAGATTCTACCGGTTGGTAAGACGCCTCTGAGCGCTGAACAAACCATGAAATTGGTTAAAGGTGTGATGACAGCAGGCCAACGCCAAGAGTTCGAAGAGACCAATGAGTGTCAATTTGCCATTACTGATGAAGCGCAGCAAGCACGCTTTCGAGTCAGTGCCTTTATACAGCGCGATATGGCAGGCATGATTTTACGGAAAATCGAAAATAAGATCCCAACCGTCGAAGAGCTACGTCTGCCGCCAGCGTTAAAAGAGCTGGCCATGAAAAAACGCGGTATTATCTTATTGGTCGGCGCAACTGGTACGGGTAAATCGACCACCTTGGCTGCCATGATCGGTCACCGTAACCAAAACTCTCATGGTCATATTATTACCATCGAAGACCCGATTGAATTTGTCCACAAACATCGTGGTTGTATCATTACTCAGCGAGAAGTCGGTATCGATACTCACTCCTTTGAGGCCGGTCTAAAGAACACCTTGCGCCAAGCGCCAGACGTTATTTTGATTGGTGAGATTCGTAACCGCGAGGTCATGAGTTATGCGATCCAATATGCAGAAACAGGCCATTTGGTATTTGCTACTTTGCACGCCAACAATGCCAACCAAGCAATTGACCGTATCATTCACTTTTTTGAAACCAGTCGCCACAATCAGTTGTTTATGGATTTGTCGCTGAACTTGCAAGCCATTATCGCCCAGCAATTGATTCCAACCCCAGACGGTAAAGGTCGACGGGCAGCTATTGAGATTTTATTAAACTCACAACTGATCAGCGACTATATCCGTAAAGGCGAAGTGCACGAAATCAAAGATGTCATGACGCGCTCGCGTGACAGCGGCATGCAAACCTTTGACCAAGCACTCTTTGACTTGTATGAGCATGGCGAAATCACTTATAAAGAAGCGATATTGCACGCCGACTCCCCCAATGATCTGCGCTTAAAAATCAAACTCAGCAGCAAAAATAGTAACGCCAATTTAGACGAAGGTGCTGATAGCTTGTCCTTAGACGTCAGCTAATCTGTAGCAAATAAGTCAGTCAATAAAAAAACAGCCCTCAATCATGAGGGCTGTTTTTTGCATGCATTAGGGCGTGTCCTCAATTCAACCGATAGCAATCTAAATGGGCTAAAAATGGTTAAATCTTGCCAAACATCGTCAAATAGCTAGGTAATATCTCGATATTATCTGCACTATTTTCCTTGTTTGACTGCAATTTACCTCATTTTTATCGCCATTTTTAAAATGAGGACACGCCCTAATATCAGCATCTATTAAGTGGTCATATAGCCATTATTTTGCGCTGTCGCGACATTCTTGATTGTTACAAATGCCATATAGTACCAATGAATGACCCGATAGCTTAAAGCCATGCTCAGCGGCGACTTTGATTTGTTCTTCTTCAATAGTTTCATTATGAAACTCAATAATCTTGCCGCAAACGTCACAAACCAGATGATCATGATGCTCTGCTTGGGTAATCTCAAACACAGATAAATTGTTTTCAAAGTTATGGCGCTCAACAATCCCTGCTTGTTCAAACTGGGTCAGTACGCGATAGACGGTCGCTAGCCCTACATCTTCACCTTGCTCAATCAGTGCTTTGTAGACCTCTTCTGCACTCATATGATGCAGCTCTGCGCGCTCAAGCAACTCTAAAATTTTGATACGCGGTAACGTGACTTTTAATCCTGCTTTACGTAAATCTTGATTGGTAAAAGAAGCCATAATATCCCTTCTGACTGTTAAGTCTTAGCAAATAAAAACTAAAGAACATGAGGTAAATAATCGCCAATGATTATTATTAATTAAATACTAAAAATTCAAATAGCCCTAAACTGGCTTATCTTGCGTAAATTTTTAGCATGGTTAGCGTGGTTAAACCTCACCGCAAGTCTATGAATTTAAAATATAAAACATCCAATACGTGAGGTAGTGTTTGGTAAATAATGTCGTAAGTGGTAGGCAATTGCAAGTAAATGACGTATCATTTGTCCAAGATTGTCGGCAAGACCAGCAGCAACGCTTCTTGACCGCACCTAATCCATTTTTTATGAGTCATCTTACCATGATAAAGACATTAAATTTTCGTCCGTTAAGCCGCGCAAGCGCATTACGCAAGATTGTCCTGACCGGTATGCTTAGTGCCTCGGTTGTGATGTCTGGCTGCTCATTACTGAGTGTGTATAAGATTGATTTGCCACAAGGGACTGCGATTACCCAAGGGCAAGCACAAAAACTGCAAGTGGGCATGAACCAAAACCAAGTCCTTTATATTTTGGGCAGCCCAGCGATTAAAGATACGCTAGAGCCTAAACGTTGGGACTATATTTACGATTATAAAGCGGGCACAGAAGGTAAACGTAAAGGCATCGCTAATGTCAAAAACGCTAGCCAACATTTAGTGGTGTATTTTGATGAGAACGGCTTGGTCAGTCGCATCGAAGGTATCGAAACCCTGCCTGCCCAATAATTCTGATGTAAATTTAGGCTTATTAATTGTTAGTCTCAAAATGGCAGACTTGATAATGCTTAAGCTTAACGGTTCGGCTAAATGATTAACCTCGAGACTTACTTTTGCGCTGAGACATAGGATCAGCGCTTAAGCTGCGATAGACTTCTATCCGGTCAAACGGCTGCAATTGATAATTTAGCGGCTGCTTTTGGGCGTAGATACCTACATGCCAACGCTTAGCCGCTGGTGCTGTCACATGTTCCACTTCCTCACACCACGTTGCCAATGCTGGAAATTGCATCAACCAGCCTGCTTGCGCGAGTGCCTCGTACAAAGTAGTGCCCTCAGCGACTGACAACGTCAGATAATGTTGACGCTGCGCCTTTTCAGCATATGCCAGATATACTGTCATGAACGCGCTCCGCTTAGACTGGGCCACAGTATTACTGTTACGAGTATGGTTAAATTCAACCGCATCAGCCGTTAGCTCAACCACTGCATCACCCAGCCTATTAATGCCAATAGCAATGCCACTGGTACAATGAGACGTATCGCTACCCGCCATAGGTTATAGAACGCTTCATTGCCAAAGTTTAGAGACTTGCGTAAATGGCTTATCTTCATCTGCCAGCCGGCGAAAATCGACAACAACAATACCGTGATACTACTGATAATAACCAGTATACCTACCAGCCATGTAGTCGGTATAACGAGGACTAGTACCAGCGCTACCACAAAAGTTATCATCAAGCTAACCAACAGTCCAAACTTATGCGCCAACTGCTGTGCACTATAATGTAGCAAGTAGCTCGCCACAAACACCACCCCTAGCCAATAAATCAGTTGTCCGATCGGCGGTAGTGCCATGCCACTGATGAATAATGCTACAACGCCAACCAATAACTGTAATATCCATATAGGCAATACCAGCTTGGTCGCGCGATATTCTTGATTGGCACGAGTGCGTGCTGGCCTTTGCGCATTGATATTGTCTACCTCTACCGCTGTGACGACTTGCTTGGTTGATAAATGTTGACCGAACCAATACAGTCCTGTACCCGCCCCCACACTGACTAGCGCTAAAGCAACCGCGCGCGCCCATTCACTTAAGCTGATACCCGTCATCGCAAAGTCAATATTCGGCAAACCATTCGCCACCCCTAGCAGCAAGCCGACGAGCATTAATCCTAAGCCAATCGGTAAAGGCGTAACACCGAGTAAGCTTAATAAGACGGCGATGACCATCAATCCCGCAGCGATAGCAAAGCTTGGAATGTCAGGTGCACTATGAATATCGCTAAGCGCCGATACAATACCCGTGCTAGCGCCCGATATGACTAACGCGGCAATAATAATCGAAACTAGGGCTGCCAACCAACCAAAGCTTCGCCATAACGGACTGGCATCAGCCTCACGAGTGAGTTTCTGCATACCTGCCAACGGGGCATCGACACTACGATAAGCGAGCGCAATCTCAGCATATACCACTGGCAGTGAGACCAATAGCATTGCCAACAGCCAAAGTAACCAAAAGTCAATCTCACCAATGGACGCAGGCGCAAACCAGCGAAACAACAATAGTGGTAGCAACGCGGCGATAAAATAAGAAGCATAGCGGATCATCATAATCTAAATCCAAACGATCTAAAGTGAATAACGATAATTTATAACCCTCTGTACAATACACAGGTCTGTTTAATATAAGGGACTATCTAATATAAGGGACTAGCAGTTATAAAAAAACCCCGAAATCGGGGTTTAATAACTAAATAATGGCTGACACCTAAGCGACGGTTCCATAGCAAGGTGCTATCTATGATACAGCCAATTTATAATATAGCCGACGCTAAGCAATATCAATTAGTGAACGGCGCTCACATAGTCGGCCAAAATACGGATATCGCGATCCGACAGCTTAGACGCTACTGTCTGCATCATACCCTTTTCACCTTCTTTCGCTGCATCGTTAGCACGCTTTTGATCATCGCTTGCGATATCATCTTCGCGGCCAGCGGCACGGAACAGTTTTAGCTGAGTCGCAATATATTGCGAGTGTTGTCCACCTAAACGTGGAAACGCCGCCCAAGTATTACCGGCCGCATCTGGACCATGACAACCTGCACAACCAATAATGCCACGAGATTTGTCACCACCTAAAAACAGCTTGGTCGCTTCTTGGTTAGTCGCTGGATTACCGAAGCCAACGCCCCAAGGTGCTTGGCTTGCATAATAGCCTGCCACATTGGCCAAGTCTTGTTGCGACAAATTCGCCACTTGCGACTGCATAATACCGTTTTTGCGGTAGCCTGCTTTAAAATTGACCAACTGCTTATAGAGATACTTAACATTTTGGCCGCCTAAATTAGGCTGAGCAGGAACAACACTGACACCGTCAACACCATGACAAGCTGCACAGACTGTTTCTGCAATTTGCTTGCCGGCGTTAACGTCATATTCGGGAACAACAATAGCAGCTTGTACGCTGAAACTTGCAACGCATAAACTGGCAGCAGCGATTAACTTTTTCATTGATACAAATCCTACTAGCTCGGCGTAAGCATTATTTAGAGTGGTTGCATAGACGAGCCCATTGATATACGTCGCGCTACTATTTAGCGAGTTCAGCATATATCTTATGGACTTGTTACAAGCAGTCTGAAAGTACTTACTAACATCAGGGTTTATTTTGGATTATTATAGCAAGACTTTATAGTATTTGCCTACTTAATCCCTAATTAATACCTACTCAGTCACAGTAGCCAATGGTTTTTCTATTGGTGCTACCACAGAAAACTGCCTGAAAAATAAAAAGCGCATGAGGGGTATGCCCCTAGCGCTTTATTATATCCGTCTAAAATTTTGGTCAGGCACCTGCTATTTATGCGTTTTGCTATTTACTCATATAGTCAATCAGCTTGCGATAGTCATCATTACTACAGTTATCACAGAGTCCGCCAGCTGGCATCTGTGTCATACCACTTTTGACTGAGTTGATCAGAGCTGGCATGCCTTTTTGTTGGATGAGCTGCTGCCACTTAGCACTGTCGCCTTTTTTGATAGCATTCAACGCGCCACTATCGTGACAAGCCGCACATGAGTTATTATAGGTCGTAGCAATATCAGCAGCACCGGCACTGGTTGTCATTGCCGTTGTCAGGACAAGTGCTGCGCCGCTACCTGCTAACAGACGGCAGGTTTTGGTAAAAAGTGTGGTGATTGAAGACATGGGACACCCCCTTATGTGTTTTTCAGACGTTTAATTTAATATTTGCTTAGTTAAATACGATCTTAAACGTTTTTCATTAAACATTGTAACAATATATGTCGACTTAATATACATGAATCGAGTTTGGCTTTCGTAACGCCTTTATTGTGCTGTAAAGAACTTTCGCTAAGCGCTACTACGCTTTAATGGTATGCTGTCGTTTATATGAGACTAATCGCCATCATTTCAATAAGTAAGACGGTTAATAGTATAGAATAGTCACTAATTTGAGACGATCATTGCTATCAGCCTTAGCCACTCGCGTTTTATTTATTCGATGCGCCGCTTGAACGATTAGCCAACCCCCAACTCTCACTACCGTATCCAATTTTTTGCAGATTAATGAGCCATTTATGAGTACCCCGTTTACAGATGTCGCCGCCGAACATGCGGTGTTTAATACCAAATCGCGCCAACGAATTCAGCAAACTGAGTTTATGACGTCAGCACCTACGTTTCGCCTTTGTCCGCCTGATGTCGGGTTAGAGGTTGCTTTTGCAGGACGCTCAAACGCGGGTAAGTCCTCGGCTATCAATGCATTGACCAACCAGCGGCAGTTGGCGCGCTCGTCCAAGACGCCTGGGCGTACGCAGATGATTAACTTTTTTAGTATTGGTGACAAGCACAGACGTCTGGTTGATTTACCAGGCTATGGTTATGCTGCCGTGCCGCTGGAGATGAAAAAAGAATGGCAGGTCGAATTGGAAGAATACCTGGTATCGCGCTCAAGCCTAGCAGGTTTGGTGTTGATGACAGATATTCGTCATCCGCTCAAATTCTTTGATGAGCAAATGCTATTTTGGGCCAAAGAAGGTGATCTACCTGTCCATATTTTGCTGACTAAAGCGGATAAATTGAAATATGGCGCTTCTAAAAACGCCTTACTCAATACCCGTAAAAGACTAAAAAAGTTAGGTCTTAAATGCACCATTCAGCTGTTTTCTGCCTTAAGAAAAGAAGGGCTTGATGAATTGGCTGGGGTAATGGGCAATTGGTATGAGTACCAGCTTAGTGATGACAAAATCATTGAATCTTCTTTTAATCTGCTTGATGATGAGCCACTTACAGAAGAAGATATGTTTGAAGATAATGAGCAGCCTAACCATGAGTTGCCAACTGATAAGTAAATAGCAGAGTATTAGTAGTACTTCATAAAAGTTGATAAAAAAAAGGGTGTATCGTTAATAGCGATACACCCTTTTTTGCTGTCATGTATTTGTTCACATTGATTCTAGCCGCACAACAGTTTCGCTAATTCTTGCGGTGTCTCTACCTGATAAGTGGGTAACTGAGCAGCCAGTTCGGCGCTGGATGCGGTACCATAGTTGACAGCAATGCTAGTCATACCCAGCTTATTTGCCATTTGAATATCATAGATACTGTCACCGATGAATACCGCGCCTGATATTGGCTGCTGCGTATGATTCAAGATGTCGGTCAGCATTTGTGGATCAGGTTTTGAGCCTGACTCATCAGCACAGCGGGTAATGTCAAAATAATCATGACTTGCCGAAGCATCCAATACGCGATCCAGTCCGCGCCGCTTTTTGCCAGTAGCCACGGCAAGCTTACGACCCTGCTGTTGCAAAGTCTTTAGCATGGCCTCCGTAGGGGCAAAGAACGGTGTGCGATGGCTATTTGGAATATAGTAGTCAGCGTAGCTTTGCTGAATGGCCAGCTTTTGCGTGTCACTGGCCTGTGGATACAAAATCTCAATACCGTTCATCAGGCTAAGACCAATGATGTCTTTGACTGCTTGATCAGTCGTGTGAAAGCCATGCGCCTCTCCAGCCACATGCATAGACTCAACGATTAGACCAATTGAATCCATCAACGTACCGTCCCAATCAAAAATAACTAGCGTCTTATCAGCTAAGCCATGATCAGACTGTTCAGACTGTTCACTCATAAATTTGCCTTAGTAAATGGTGTGCATTTATTACAGATACTAAAACGTCACGCCGACTTATTAATACAAATCAATAAGTGAGCATGACGTTTAGGGTTAACACTTAATACTGGCTACACTTTAACATTGAGCCAAAAACGGTTAAGTTTATTCAGGTAACTTGGTCTGCTCTGGTAGCCAATCAGCCATCTCATCTGGTAATGGTGCAGTAATAGTCTTATAACCCGGAATGTCTAAGCGCCATGCATGCAAGCACAGACGATGCACGCCAGATTTGTCATGTACGTTGTACTTATCGTCACCTAGGATAGCGTGACCCAGATGAGCCAAATGCACCCGGATTTGATGGGTACGACCCGTTAGTGGCTTCGCTTCGATTAAGCTGACCGGCTGACCGGCAATCATAAAACGGCCATGCACGATAATATCTGTCTGGCTTTCTTTAGATTGAGGATCCTGCGCATCTACTTTCACGCGGCGCTCACCACTAGCCAGTGTATAGCGTAGCAATGGTGCATCGATACGTTGCTCATTCAGGGCAGGCTGACCCTTAGCAATGCATAGATAATGCTTTTGGATGGTTTTATCGACGAGATGCTGCTGCAAAGTTTTCAGCGCTGAGCGCTTCTTAGAAATCATCAGCAGACCTGAGGTATCTTTATCGATGCGATGAATCAGCTCTAGGTATTTTTTACCAGTCACTTCACGCATGGCTTCGATAACGCCAAAATCAAGGCCGCTGCCACCATGTACGGCAATACCAGAAGGCTTATTGAGCACTAGCAGACCATCGTCTTCATAGACCACTCGCGCCAATAAGCTATTGGCAAATTCAGTGCTGATAATGGGTTTTTCACGGGTAGCCAGTACCACTGGCGCAATACGCACTACATCCTCACGCTGTACTCTATCGTGTGCTTTGCAGCGCTTATTGTTGACTCGAATCTCATCTGAGCGAATCATTTTATAAATATGCGACTTAGGCAGACCTTTTAGGCGGTTCAATAAAAAGTTATCTAAGCGCTGGTCGTGCTGATGGCGAGTGACTTCAAGGTAATTGACCTTTTCAAAGTTACTAATCTCATCGTCGGCGCTTTGCGGGCGAGTTTTGCTATTGAAGATAGCAGGAGCTTCATGGGTAGTTGCGTCGTCAGTCATTTTGGAGTTTGTCATTTTTAGTTAGGTATTTACACAAAGATTTGTTATAGTTTAGCATGTTGAGCGCCAATTAAGCAGAGGTTGCGGCAATAATCGTTATTGTCTCAAACAACTTATCGCCATCTTTACTACTTGCTAGTAACGAGGCCTACATTGTACTTCAAGCTAATTTTGCACGCATCATCTAATTTTTAGGATAAAATGCCAATTAACACATGGCATAGCGTCCAGTAAACGGTATTTATACCAAATATAATCGCCTTGACCATGGTAGCAAACGCGCCCATGTATCAAGCGATAGCAGTACACAACTACTCATTTAACGCACGACCACGACTTGATTTTTAATCATGCAAGCGCGCGCAATTGAGCAAGTGATGGTAGTCCGATATTAAGAGTTTAGAGCTGCCTGAATATTGGCGGTCAAACAGATATAATAGATGTCATATAAAAGATATATACCCAATCGAGCGATTTGCCGATTACTATTCTGTTTGCCAAGTACGCCCCGCTGAGCAGCAGCGCAGTGGCACTCTTAAGGTCAGACACCAAAATACATAGATGTTATAAGTTAAAATAATAGATAAAACAATTGATTTGATTTGAGCTAATATTGAGAGGTTCGTTGAATTTAACGGTTTAGCGAATAAACCGAACAGCGAATGAATTGTGACCATGTGGCAAGCGCTTCGATAGACTCTTACAAAGTATATTACATGCCCTTCACCACTTTAGATGTTCATCATCTTGGTAAAACTTACGATGGCAAGATGTTAATCGCCAAGCCTCTAGGCCGATAAAAACGGTTGACAGTCGGTGTCGATATTTTAGCGGTAGTTTTCAAGCCCTTAAAGTGTGACAGTAGATAATATTACAGCCTTACACTCTGTATCAGTAACTACTTAAAGCTCTCTGTTTGCTACGCTCAAACGCAGTCAATTCATTGTGAATTAATAGGCAATTTTTTTATATGTGCCACTTAATACGCTCTTTTATTTATTCAATTTTATCTGAGCACAACGCTGCTCTATCATCTGGTATTTTTAGCTAATCTTAATATTAGCGTCCCTTGCTACCACCGCTTCCTTGCTTTGGTTATTATTATATTGATCACTGTCCAATTGGCAGTCTGAATAAATCGTTAATGTGGCTTGTTATAAAAGCCACTTACCATAAAAGTTTTTTCATTCAGAGTTTTTCAATATATTAGTCGTTGTCCTGTGTATTCATAGGATAATAGTATGAAACGCATTCTGATTAACGCCACTCAAAACGAAGAAATTCGTGTCGCCTTATGTAAAGGCAACCATCTTTACGATTTCGATTTAGAAAACCGTACCCGCGAACAAAAAAAATCTAACATCTATAAAGGCCACGTCACCCGTGTCGAGCCGTCGCTTGAAGCCGTGTTTGTCGAATATGGCTCACAGCGTCAAGGCTTTTTGCCGATTCGTGAAATTTCTGCTGAATATCTAAGCGGCAATCCACGTGACGAAAATATCAAAAAACTCATCAAAGAAGGTGATGAGCTCATCGTCCAAGTCGAAAAAGAAGAGCGCGGTAATAAAGGCGCTGCCCTATCGACTTATGTGTCATTAGCCGGACGTTATCTGGTATTGATGCCAAACAACCCTCGTGGCGGCGGTATCTCACGTCAAATCTCAGGTAAATTGCGCGAAGATATGAAACGCATGCTAGGCGGGCTTGACTTGCCAAAAGGCATGAGCGTCATTATTCGTACTGCTGGTATTGGTAAAACTCAAGAAGATTTGCAACACGATTTAAACCATCTGCTCAATATCTGGCAAGCCATCCAAGAGCAAAACCAAAAATATCCATCACCGCGCTTGGTACATCAAGAAGCGGGCGTTGTTACTCGTGCCGTGCGTGATTATCTACGCGATGACATTGCTGAGATTTGGATCGATAACGAAAACGCTTATATAGAAGCGGCAGGCTTCATCGATGCGGTCATGCCAAAACAAGCTGAAAAACTGCGTAAATATACCGATTATGAGCCGATGTTTTCGCGCTTTAATATCGAAAAACAAATCGAAACTGCCTATCAGCGTGAAGTGCGCCTGCCATCAGGCGGCTCAATCGTTATCGACCAAACTGAAGCCTTGGTCTCTATCGATATCAACTCAGCCAAATCAACCAAAGGCTCAGATGTCGCTGAGACGGCTTATCATACCAACTTAGAAGCCGCAGACGAGATTGCTCGTCAATTGCGTCTGCGTGATATGGGCGGCTTAATTGTCATTGATTTCATTGACATGAATGACAATAAGCACCAAAAAGAAGTGGAAAAACGTCTGATTGATGCCACCAAATATGACCGCGCGCGCGTGCAATTTGGGGATATCTCTAAGTTTGGTCTGATGGAGATGAGCCGTCAGCGTCTGCGTCCGTCATTAGAAGAGTCGACGGGTTATATCTGCCCGCGCTGTCATGGCAACGGTATGATTCGTGACTTGCGCTCGCTGTCACTATCGATTATGCGTCAGATTGAACAAATTGCGCTAAAAGAGCGTCAAGGTGAAGTGCAAGCCGAAGTACCGACTGATATCGCAGCTTTCTTATTAAATGAAAAGCGCGATGCCTTAGTTTATCTTGAGCAAGACAGTGGTACGCGTATCACCATCTTGCCGCACGCGCATTTAGAGTCACCAAACTTTAAGCTACACTTTAACCGTGATGGCTTTGCGCCTTCAAGCTACGAGCGTATTACGGATACAGCCCAAGAACATAGTGATCTTGGCTACGAGGTTGACTGGCAAACTGCTGAGAAAGAGCGTCCCGAGCAGCAGCCGACCCGCCAGCCACGTCAAGTAGCAGACAATAGCGCCACAAGCCAAGCAGCTAACCGCGCACCTACTACTGCCCCAAGCGCAACTGAGCAACAGCAGACTAGCACCGTCAGTCATAGCAATGAGCGTCGTAATAATACGAATACGAACGCCAATAACGCTGTGTCAGCACGTGCACCACAAGACAATAAAGCGAGCGTTGCCGCGCCTGTAACCACTCAAGCTGCTAGTGTTGCAACGACTGTGCAGCCGCAAGCTGTGGCATGGTTGTCGAATCTATTTGCACAAGCCCCGCAGGCGCAAACAACCAATAGTGTCAGTAGTCGTGATGCCGCAGAAGCCATCGAAGCCCTCGTAAACAATGGTGGGCAAAGTTTAGGCTCTTTCGGACAAGTTGATAATAGCGCGTTGACTGGCAATGCCCAGAGCACATCGCAAACGACTCAACCAGAGAGCAGCCAAAAAAGCGATAACCAAGCGTCGAATACCAACGCTAACCGTCAGCAAGCACGTCGCAACACGGACAGTGATAATGACAGTGACGACAACAATGCTGAGGATAGAAGAAGACGTAAGCCGCGCAAATCAAGATCTTCTAAGCCGCATCAAAGAAAAGAGCAGCGTGACGAGACGAGCAATGATGATGTAGCCAACAATAATGCCGATAGCAGCGCTGCAACCAATACTGATGACAAATCAGCTGATAGTAGCCAAGACAAACGTCAGCAGGACAATAGCAATAGACGCCCTAACGATCGTAATCGCAATAATCGTCAAGATAGCAACCGTAATAGTAATAACAACGGGCGTAACGACAGCAATCGCGATGATACTGAGCAAAAAGACAGTAACGAGGCAGCGGCAGCAGACGAGCAGACTCGCACTAAACGTAAGTCGAACGCTCAGCGTGCCTCACGCGGCAAGCTTGAGCGCGGCGATACACTAACAGCTGACAATGTTAAGCAAAACGCTCAGCAAACGGCTACCAGCGCTAGCAAGAACCAATCAAGCACACGCCGAAACCAAGACCCTAACGAAGTAGTGCTACAGGTCAATGAAGCAACCAATGAGCTTAAGACACCAGAAGTGGTGCACTTATCCTTAGATGACAGCAAGTCTACACAGACAACTCGTCAGTCAGCTGAAGAACAAAGCTCCGCGCGCGATACGACGAAAGACGAAGCAGCGAAAGAGCGTACAGACAATAGTCATACTCAGCAGAACGCTGCTAAAGAAAGTGTCCACCAGCAAAATAGCGCGGTGAAAAATACTGACAAGCATGGTACGAATGAGCACGGTACCAGTCAGCACGTTACCAGTCAGAAAAGTACTCAGGTGAAAAGTGCTCAGGTGAAAAGTGCTCAGGTGAAAAGCGCTGAAGAAAAAATCACTGCAGAAAAAAGCGCTGATATAAAAAGTAACGCTAAACAGGATAATGAGTCTGTTAGTGAGACGCAAAAAGGCAATACCCAAGCCAATACTGGCAAAAGCAATGATGCAGAAGTGAGCACTACGGCAGATCAGGTGCAACAGGCTGCACCTACAGACGACCGTAAAGTCAATGACAAAACAGCATCGGTAGATGAGCAAACAGCGTCTAAAAACAGTGTTGACAGTCAAGCGGATAGTCAGAAGCCAGTCACTACTGAGGCAGCTAGCGTAGCAGCACCAAGCGCACAAAAAACTGACGACGGCAATGCAACTACGCCCGCGACGGATACTAGCAACCCTAGTAACTCAGCGCTTGAGCTGACGCATGACGCATTGTTTGCCAAACGCTACGTGACAGCTAAGAAGTTCGGGCAAGCGAGCAATGACCCACGTGTCGTTCGTAGTCAGCAAGCGCAATCTGCTGAGCAGCCGCAAGCAACTGAGCAAGTAGTAACAAGCGCACCAAGCATTCGTGGTACAGTTGGTGACTTTGTTCGTAAGGCATTAACCGATGCAGAAAGTCGTTTAAAAAATGATGGTGTCATCAGCTGCTTTATTGCTGCTATCGAAACACATACGCAGCAAGCCCAACCGGCTGTTAATGGCGCTAAGGTTGAACGCGATTCAAGCGAGAACAAAGGCGACGACAATGACTTTGCCACTCGTCGCTTTGACTTTAGCAACTACGGCTATCAACCTTTAGCCGCGGATTACCTTGCCCGCTTTGAGGCGATGACGCAAGCAGTCAGTCAGTTTGCGGCAGCACAAGGTAAAACAGCCGTTGAGCCACGTGCTATTGGCAAACGTGCTAGCAACGATCCGCGCGGTCAACATCCTGATTATCAGGAACCAGCGGTACTCACTATTGCTGATGAGCAAGCAGCGCAGCCAACCATGACCGCTAGCGAGCCAGTCACTGAGTCTAAGCAAGCTGGTAACGACGTTGATGCGCATAAAGTCGAAGCTACTGCTTTGACCAGTGAAGCACAGACAGACAATATCACTGCTGAGAGCGAACAACTGCTAAAAGCAGAGCAAGCGCTAGAAGAGGCAAATGCCAGTGGCAATGGCAATGATAATAGAACTGCTGATGTCAAAGATGTTGAGGCTGAGCAAGCAGAAACTGAGCAGCCTATAGTGGAGCAACTGACTAAAGAAGAAAGTCAGGCAGCTAAGTCAAAAACCACGATTGCCAGTTATAAAAACATGATTGAGAATGTGGCGGAGCAACTATTGCCACAAACAGGTATGTTTAATTTAACCACGCCAAAAGTACCAAAGGCACGCAGCCGTAAGCCAAAGACTGACCATAAAAAGCCAACGCAAGCTGAAAAGCTAGAGTCTGGTGAGTCAGACAGCGAAAGCTAATTGTAGAGCCTAAAAGCAAAAGCCCCAAAGTTGTCAGCAATTTTGGGGCTTTTTTATTCTATAGGATTCTTTAAGCCTTAAAAGTGATCGCTTATATGCATTATATTTAATGTATAGGCAAGGAATTTTAGAATCGCTACAAGGCGACCGACCGCAGATAGTACACTGAGTACATCTAAGGCGTGTAACACTGTAGCGATTTCAAAGTGCTCTGACTATAGCGCTTTAATGCGCAGAAGAAGCGTCTTCATCCTTACCGCGTATTTTGCCAATCATCGTCATAATGCCAACCATGATCACACCTACTACCAAGCCGACCAAACCATTTAGCAGCATCGTCGTCGCACTTTCAAATATGCCAGTCAGATGCGCCAAGTCTTCGACTTCATGATGCAAAAAGTCGATACCGTGTACCAGAATACCACCACCGACTAAGAACATTGCCAATGTCCCAGCGATAGTTAAAAACTTCATCAGCTTGGGTGCCGCCGATACCAAAAATTCACCGATTTTTTGCGTGACACTGCCTGATTTTTTCATCAGATAAAGACCCGCATCATCCATTCTGACGATACCAGCAACCAAGCCATATACCCCAACCGTGATCGCTATCGCAATAATGGAGAGTACCAAGCTTTTTTCTAGCAAGCTTGCCCCTGCAGCTGAGCCTAAGGCAATGACGATAATCTCAGCAGACAAAATAAAATCTGTCCGAATAGCGCCTTTGATTTTTTCTTTTTCAAAAGCAACAAGATCGATGGTTTCATCCGCATTGGCTTGCCGACGGGCATTTTGCTCCTCGTCGTGTGGTAAGACGTGAGGCCAAAACTTATGAATGACCTTTTCAGCGCCTTCATAGGCTAAGAATAGCCCGCCACACATCAGCAAAAACGTCACCAAGGGTGGATAAATGGTACTGATTAATAACGCGGCCGGTACTAAAATGAGCTTATTGATGAATGAACCTTTAGCGACGGCCCAAACCACTGGTAACTCGCGATTGGCTTTGACCCCTGTTACCTGCTCCGCATTCAGGGCTAAGTCATCACCTAGCACCCCTGCGGTTTTTTTGGCGGCCACCTTGGTCATGACCGAAACGTCATCGAGTATTACACTGATATCATCAAGTAGGGTTAATAAACTGGCACCTGCCATACGCACTCCTTAGTATAAATTTGCTTAGATTAGTAAATGTTTCAAAATGACAGTACTTCAAAATAAATGTTGCAACATAATAGTGATGTCATCATAAAAAGTGATTATAAGCAGTAGACTACCTATAGGTGCGACGATATGAAATAGTACAAATGTATTTTATTTTTCCAAATTTAACCGCCATCGATGCATTATATTTATGATGGGCATAAAAATAGCCTTTAGAGGTTATTAAAAAAATTATGTTAATATAGCGTATATGATTACTTATCCTTTATGATTGATAAATGCGATAAAACCAGCCAATGTCGCCCTTCTTACCACACGACCTACTCGTCATGATGGGTCAGAGACCATACAAAGCCCTTTTATTATGAACCCTTGATTAGGCGTGACTGCCTAAAGGAAACACCCTATGTCCTTCTCTCCTTTTTCGAAAGCCGTGCCGACTGCTGCTAATTTTTCACGCAACCATTTATCTCGGGTCATGATGAGTGCCTTATTGGTCATCGTCGCGGCTGGCTGCTCAAACAATGCCGCCGATGCCACCAGTACTAATGCTAGCGTGGTTAATAGCGCTCAAGCCAAAACCAGCACTGCCCCAATCACGACTGAAAGCGACGCTGCTGTGGTCAAAGCACTACAAGCCAACTTAAACGCCTCTGGCATTGAAGAAAAAATCATCTCCGCCGTGCCGACTGATATGGATGATATCTATTGGGTCACCGCTGAAGGGCTGCCTGCTTTTTTTACCGACAAATCCGGCAAGCATATTATTCAAGGGCAAATCATTGCGGTTGGTGACGCTGCCCCCGTCGATATTAGCGCCGCCTTAGTCGCTGGTACTGCGCAAGAAGCGCTAACAGCCGTCGATAAAAGCGAGATGATTATTTATCCTGCAAAAGGTGAAACCAAGGCTGTGGTCTACGCCTTTACCGATGCTGACTGTGGCTATTGTCGTAAGCTGCATTCAGAGATGGATGACATCAATGCACGCGGTATCGAGGTACGTTATCTCGCATGGCCACGTAGTAAAGAATCAGTGCCTAAAATGGAGGCGATTTGGTGCAGTGAGGATCGCAATGCTGCCATGAATCAGGCCAAAATAGGCGCAGATATCCAAGGGCCTAGCTGTATCAATCCGGTGCAAGAGCATATGGCATTGGGCGCAAGACTTGGTGTGCGTGGTACGCCAGCGATATTTACTGAAGCAGGCGAACAAGTAGGTGGTTATCTCCCAGCCGCCGAGTTGGCTCAAGCAGTTGGTGCTATCTAAGCGAACGCAGGCTATTGAACGTAAGCTACTGAATTAAACGCGAGCGATTGATTCAGTAGCTGTTATATATTTTTGATATTGTTGACCACAGCGACATTGAGTAGACGTCACAAGCGCTTGTCGGTATGATACGATAAAGCGCAAGGCAACATCAGCCACATACTTTTTTATCTAAGCATTTTTTATCCCACTATAGTGAAGCAATGGCAAGACTGACATTAGGAAGATGAGCGCAGACCGTACGTTTAGTACCGTAAGCGCATCTGATACCGTAACAGCTGGTCATTGCTGCACTATATTTAACCTTTTGAGGATACTGTGAGCAACTCCATCAAACTAGCTATACTTGGTCTGGGCACCGTCGGAACGGGCGTGATCAACTTAATCAATGATAATTTAGATGAGCTAAAACGCCGTAGCGGACGCGATATTATTATTACCGAAGTCGGTACGCGCCGTCAGCGTGATGATATCGATCCTGATATTATGCAAAACAGTGATTTGATGGCCATTGCTGCCAGTGACAATGTCGATATCGTCATCGAAGTGATCGGGGGTACTACCCTCGCAAAAGACGTCATCATGCACGCCATCAAAAACGGCAAACATGTGGTGACAGCAAATAAAGCCTTATTGGCTGAGCACGGCAATGAGATTTTTGCTTTCGCTGAAGCCAATAATGTCCACGTCGCTTATGAAGCGGCGGTCGCAGGTGGTATTCCAATCATCAAAGTGATGCGTGAAGCATTGGCTGCTAATAAAATCAATTGGTTGGCGGGTATCATTAATGGTACTGGCAACTTTATCATGACCGAAATGCGCGATAAAGGTCGTCCGTTTGCAGACGTGCTGAGTGAGGCGCAAGAGCTGGGTTATGCCGAAGCAGATCCTACTTTTGATGTCGAAGGCATTGATGCAGCGCACAAACTGGCCCTCCTCGCCTCGATTGCTTTTGGTATTCCGCTACAGTTTGATAAAGTCTACTGTGAAGGCATTACTGGTATCACCTTACAAGACGTCAACTATGCCGAAGAGCTTGGTTATCGTATCAAACACTTAGGCTTTGCGGTGCGCCGTGATAGCGGAGGCAGCAATGGCGACGATGCAGGTATTGAGCTACGCGTTCACCCCACACTGATTCCTCAAGATGCGCTACTAGCAAATGTGAATGGCGTAAAAAATGCGGTGTTGGTCAATTCGCACCCGCTTGGGCAGACGCTATATTGTGGTGATGGCGCTGGCGCTGGTGCTACGGCGTCTGCAGTAATGGCAGATGTGATGGACTTGGTTCGGGTGTTGGGCAGCAAGGACAACGACGATCAAAGCAACAGTAATCAAAACAACCACGGCCACCATGTGCCGCACTTAGCTTTTATTCCTGAACAACTATCAGATACGCCTATCTTGCGTGCTGAGCAGATGATCACGGGCTATTATTTACGCGTTCATGCTTTTGACAATCCTGGCGTATTGGCTGATATCACTCGTATACTTAGCGATGCCGGTATCAACATCGATGCTATCTTACAAAAGCCTGCCCATAAGCTGGGTCAAGTACCCGTCATTATCTTGACGCTACCAGTGGTCGAGAGTCAGATGAATCTGGCCATTGAAAAAATTGAAAAGCTAAATACCATTACCGATAAAGTGGTTCGCATTCGTTTGGATGAGCTTGCTTAAGTTAGAAGCTTATCACTGGTTTTTAATAATGGCTGATTTTAGTCTTTTAAGACTTTGCTATAGATAATATTGTAGTCACATTCATGAGCCATTGTTTTAACCTTGAATAAAATCCAGCCGTACTTATATTATCGTTAACAGAAATGATTTTAGTCACGTTTTTTTGTTTAAACACACAGACTTTTATTAAAACGAATAAAAAGGAACAACAATAATGTCAAATGATGCAATTGTAATTTTAAACGGCGCACGTACCCCAATGGGCGGCTTCCAAGGCGCTTTAAAAGACGTCAGTGCAACCGACCTAGGCGCAACAGCCATTAAAGCCGCTGTTGCTCGCTCTGGTGTTAGCGCGGACAAGATTGACGAAGTAATTATGGGCTGTATCTTAACAGCGGGTTTGGGTCAAGGCCCTGCGCGTCAAGCCATGCGTAAAGCTGGTCTATCTGATGCCACCGGTGCTGTCACTATCAATAAACTTTGTGGTTCAGGTCTAAAAGCTGTGATGCAAGCACATGACGGTATCAAAGCGGGCAGCTTCGATGTCGCAGTTGCGGGCGGCATGGAATCCATGACCAATGCTCCTTATATTATGCCAGGCGCACGTGGTGGCTATCGTATGGGCCATAAAGAAGTCAAGGATCATATGTTCCTAGACGGCTTAGAAGATGCTGAAACAGGTAAACTAATGGGTCAATTCGCCCAAGAAATGGCCATTGAAAAAGGCTATACCCGTGAGCAAATGGATAACTTTGCCATTGAGTCACTGAATCGCGCCCTCACTGCTATTAAAGACGATCATTTCAAAAATGAGATTGAACCCGTTACTTTTGAGACGCGTAAAGGCGAGCAAACCGTCGACACCGATGAACAGCCCGGTCTTGCCAATGCAGAGCGCATTCCTACGTTGCGCCCAGCCTTTGCTAAAGATGGTACGATTACCGCCGCCAATGCTAGCTCAATCTCAGATGGCGCTGCTGCTGTCGTAGTTATGAAAGAGTCGCAAGCAAAATCTGAAGGCCTTGATTATCAAGCACGTATCGTGGCAACGGCTTCGAACTCGCGTCATCCAAGCGAATTTACCATTGCACCCATTGGCGCAATCGAAAAAGTATTAGCCAGTGCAGGCTGGTCAGTTGCCGATGTTGATCTATGGGAAATCAATGAAGCCTTTGCGATGGTGACCATGGCTGCAATGGATGAGCTAAACATTGAGCATGCCAAAGTAAACATTGAAGGCGGTGCTTGTGCCCTTGGCCATCCAGTTGGCTGCTCTGGCGCACGTATCCTAATTACCCTGATCAACTCTTTACAGCGTACTGGCGGTAAGAAAGGCGTTGCCACCCTATGTATCGGTGGCGGTGAAGCAGTAGCCGTGGCTATCGAACTGCCTTAATTATCGATTGGTAAAACTAAGCTTCATTACTTAAAAAAGAATTAGATTATTTAGAAGACAGTCAGGTTACTTAAAAGCAGACTGTAATTAAAATTCTAATACTTCGCTTTATAAAACCGCATTGCTTAGCGCTCTGCGGTTTTTTTATACGTAACATTTCTTGAAAACGGATTGTGTTCTTTTCGGTAAGAAATCCTTAACTCAAATATATATATCTGTCGTTCCCTTTACAGCCTCTTACACGCAATTACTTCAAGCTCACACTTTGCTACCTTGCTTATATATCTCATCCGAAATCGTGATGTTAGGATAATTACAAGTTGATGTAGAGATTGCTTAACACAGCTTGTTACAGCACTTGATTTAGATAGAGCAATGAAATTTTCATAAAAATAACGAATCACTGTTTTATAACAATTTAGCTTTATAACAGAACCATTAATCATTTACTCATATAGAAGGAAGATAATAATGAGCCAACTAATTCGTTTAAAAGATATCCAAGCTACCCACCGTGATCTTATCGGTGACGATTATTATGATCCAACGGGCAAAACAGCCTATGGCGTCAATGAAGAAAAAATCGGTAAAATTGACGGCGCGCTAGTAGAAGATACGACTGGTCGTATTCGCTACTTAATCGTCGATGCAGGCGGTTGGTTTAGCTCAAAAGAAGTATTGGTACCAGCAGGTTTAGCTCGTATCGTTGGTGATGACGTGTTCTTTGATAGTCTAACGCAAGCGCAAGTAGAAGCAATGGACGTTTATGACCACGACTATCAGTATAGCTATAAAGAGCAGTACGAAAAAGATCGTCAATCGTTCGTTGCTGACAGCGTACCAACAGAAGAGCGTATGGAAATTGCTGAGCACAACTACGAAGCCCCAAACACGCTTGAGCTGCTAGAAGAGCGTCTGACCGTTAATAAAGATCGTATCGTCGCCGGTTTAGTAAAAGTCGGTAAGCATGTCGTGACCGAAGAACGTAATGTAGATGTTGAACTAGAAGAAGAACATGCCAACATCGAGCGTACCAATGTTGACCGCCCTACTGATCGTCATATCGGTGATGTGAATGGCAATGAAAGCATCGAAGTAGAGCTCTCAGCAGAACGTGCCCGCGTTGGTAAAGAAACCTACGTTTCTGAAGAAGTGAACGTTGGTAAAACAACTGAGCGTCATACTGAGACTATCGTAGAGACCATTCAGCGTGAAGAGCTAGATATTGATCGTGATGGTAATGTGGTTGATCGTGAAGGCAATATTGTCGACCGCGACGGTATCACTGCTGAAGATGTACGCCGCGCCCGTGGCATGTAACTTGTGGCACACAATATACAAAAATGATCACTTGATGCTGAAAACTAGATTCATTAAGTAGATAAGCATTAAATGGCTGTTAATAGCAGCTAAATATGTCATTCAGTTCATAAAGATCAGAGTTTCTCTCTGGTCTTTTTTTATGCCAGTGCGTGTCATCATTTAGATCGTGAGGCTTAAAATGAGGAAAATTGCAGCCAAACAAGGAATGAATTGCCATAAATATGAACATATCGACAAGATTTCTGACGATGTTTGGCTAAATTTAGCCATTTTAAGACCATTAAATGTATCAATGTGCTAATTGATGACACACCCTAACTCATATTTTTATAATTCAGCGTACTTTGTGGCGAGTTTTATAATGATGACAAGTTGTATAATCAAGTTAACAGTAATTGATAGCTCTGATGTTTTATAATCATTAAGAAACCTTTAATGAAAAAGAAATCTTTAATAAAATATCTTTGGAATTTATTTAAAAATAAGGAAAATAAGATGACAGCCAATAATAATAATGAAACCCTAACAACCGATACCAATCCGCCTATTGCTGATCATAGTGCTGAAAACAAACTTCCTGCTCCTGAACATAATAGAGAGCCATTGGCTACCTTGAATCAAAAAGCCAATGGCGGGCGTTTAGAGTTACTGGAAGAACGTCCTGTCGTTAACAAAGAACGCTTGGATGTGGGTAAGGTCACGGTCACTAAGCACTCTCGAACCAAGACGATACAAGTGCCAATTGAGTTGGTAGAAGAATATATCACTGTCCGCACCGACTATAATGATGCCGAAAGTCAGGATTTACTGTCAGGTAATTACGATGATAAGGACATACTGCGCCATGTTGAACCAGCGCTCGACAGCAAGGCGGTCGTGACTATCAATGGCAAGCAAGTTGAAATCGGTGATGCGCCCATCGAAATTATCTTATCGCGTCAAGTGGCGACCATCACTAAAGACACCTATGTCATTCAAGAAGTCGATGTCAACAAGAGTACGCACACCCATACTGACAATATCGAAGTCACACTTAAGCATGAAGAGCTAGACGTGACAGAGGAAGGGTTTTTGGAACATGAGCGCAGCCCTATTCAAAAGAAATAGACCGTTAATAAAAAATTGATATCAGCAATACCGTCGCGTTTTTAGGATATTTTGACTATAACTCAAAAATCAGATATAAAAAAAGCAACGACAACGTTGCTTTTTTCTTGATTGATTGCTTATTGATTATGATGTTTTCTTACATTCATAAGTGTTCACATTAGCGGCATCTGCACCTGCTGTGCGCATCACGCCCGTTTCACGCGCTTCGTGTGCCACACGCCACTGCACAAAACCTTCTCCACCGTCCATAGCAGTCTTTGCTTCAAAAACTTCAGGATTGCTAGCGTCATTGGTTTTCATCAAGGTTGTTGTTCCTTGAGCAGTAGCAATGACCACTTGGTTATCGGTATCTTTATAAGTTGCTGCAACTTGTAACTCAGGAGCACACAGGTAGTTTATCTGCGTCACACCACCGTTCACCGAAGCAACAGTATCATCCTCTACCTCACTGGCTGACGCATCTTGTGGAGCGACTATCATATTATTGGGCTCGGCAGGTTCGGCAGACATAGGAACAGATTGCTCTTCGCTTATGTTGTCTTCTAGGCTCTGCTCAGGCTCTTGCTTTTGTTGACAGGCTCCAACCGTTAGAGCACCGGCCAATAAACCTGTCATCACAACAGAGGTACGCAACTGTTTTAATAATTCTACATTCATAATACGCTCCCAAATAAATATGTTAAACACTATAGCGTGTCCATAAATTCACGCCTATGCTGAATTTGTAAACAATCGCTACAAAGCCATTGCTTATTGTTTGAATAATTAACTGAATAGTCTTATCCACTTAGCAAGTATAGTCAATGAAAAGTAATATCGAACCATCATGCACTGCTGCTATTGTCGCGTTTTTAGGAGATTGTGACTATACTTTTCATAAGCTTTAAAAAAAGCCCCCATCTATGTTAGATAAGGGCTTGTTACGACCATTGAAAACGCTTTTAGGACGGCTTACTTATCCCTAATGGTAACGCTTTAGATTTTGCCGTGGCATTGCTTATATTTAAGTCCCGAACCACAAGGGCAAGGTGCGTTACGGCTGATATTCATACCAGCGTATGGATTTGGCTCATCACCGATTTTAAAGTTGCGATCCGCATTATTACCAGCACCAATCGCAGCGCCTATCCCTGCCGCGCCGCTATTAGGGTTACGATTTTGTGGTTGCCCCTGCTCTGCTGCATTATTGTCCGCATTGCTATCTAAGTTGTCGATATCATCATGCTCGAATTGCATGCGCATATGAGCAGCATTCTCACGTTGCTGCGTTTCTAATGCCGCCAGCTCTTCTTTGGTCGGGATATGGACACGTGATAAATCTTGTACCGTCTCTGACTTAATCGCCCCTAGCATCATTTGGAACAACTCAAACGATTCCCGCTTATATTCTTGCTCAGGGTTTTTTTGCGCATAACCACGCAGATGGATACCTTTGCGCAGCTGATCCATTTGCGTCAAATGTTCTTTCCAGTGCTTGTCTAGGCTTTGCAGCATAAAATGACGCTCAAGCTGAGCGGCATCTTTTTCACCCATTTGCTCACGGCGACCATGATAATGATCCAGTGCTGTCTGAATGATTTTGGCGCGTAGCCCTTCTTCATCTAGGCGGCGATCTTCATCTAGCCAATCATTAATCGGCATTGATATCTTAAACTCATCCTCAAGCTCATCTTCCAATCCATCAACATTCCATTGGTCATCGATAGAACCTGGTGGGATAAATTGGCTAATCATGGCGTTATAGACTTCATGATGCATGATTTCGATGGCCTCTAATAGATCCATATCTGCGAGCAAATCATCGCGCTGAGCATAGATCACTTTACGCTGCTCATTGGCAACATCATCATATTTTAGAAGATTTTTACGGGCATCAAAATCGCGGCTCTCAACTTTACCTTGCGCGTTTTCGATCGATTTGGAGACCATTTTGTGCTCAATGGCTTCGTCTTCTTTGAGTCCCATGGCGCGCATCATATTGACAACGCGGTCACCGGCGAAGATACGCATCAAGTCATCTTCGAGCGATAAGAAGAAGCGCGACATACCAGGGTCACCTTGACGACCGGCACGACCACGTAGCTGGTTATCAATACGGCGTGATTCATGGCGCTCAGAACCAATGATATGCAAACCACCAGCCGCAACGACTTGGTCATGTTTGACTTGCCATTCTGCCTTCAAGCGTTTCATCTCTTCTGGGCTGACCGAATCAATGTCTTCGATAAACGACTGCCAGTTACCACCAAGGATAATATCAGTACCACGACCGGCCATGTTGGTGGCGATGGTGACCGATTTTGGGCTACCAGCCTGCGCGATAATTTCGGCTTCACGCTCATGCTGCTTGGCATTTAGCACGTTATGCTTGACGCCTTCTTGATCCAGTAAGTACGACAATTCTTCGCTGGCTTCAATCGTCGCCGTACCAACCAATACTGGCGCACCTTTGGCTTGAATGTCTTTAATCTCGCGAATGATGCCTTTATATTTTCCTAACTTGGTCAAGAAAATCTGGTCATCCATATCGATACGCGCAATGGGCTCATGCGTTGGAATCACGATGACGTCTAGGTCATACGTTGATTTGAACTCTGCCGCTTCGGTATCAGCTGTACCGGTCATACCAGACAATTTGTCATAGAGACGGAAATAGTTCTGGAAAGTGGTGGTTGCCAGCGTTTGGTTCTCCGCTTGGATCTCGACGTTTTCTTTGGCTTCGACCGCTTGATGCAGCCCTTCTGACCAACGACGACCTGGCATAGTACGACCAGTGTTTTCATCAACGATGACCACTTCGCCATCATCGACAATATAATGGACGTTTTTGACAAAGACATGATGGGCACGAATGGCGGCTTGGACGTGTGCCAATAGCGGCAAACGGCTTGGGCTATATAAACTTTCGTTTTCGCCCAGCTCGCCCACTTCGATTAGGAAACGCTCAATTTTTTCATAGCCTTTTTCGCTAATCTCGATCTGACGGTTCTTTTCATCAATCCAAAAATCTTCTTCTTCGTTATTCTTATTGGCTTCTTCATCTTTTGAGCGAATAAGTACCGGAATAATGGTATTAATCAGCGCATACATACGCGATGAATCTTCGGCTTGACCCGAGATAATCAAGGGCGTACGCGCTTCATCAATCAAAATAGAGTCAATTTCATCAATAATACAAAAGTTTAATGAGCGCTGCTTTTTTTCGCCTAAACTAAACACCATGTTATCGCGTAGATAATCAAAGCCATATTCGTTATTGGTACCGTAGGTGATATCCGCTTGATAGGCGTCGATTTTTTCTTGAGGTGGTTGTTGTGAATAAATCACCCCAACCGTCATTCCCAAAAAGCCAAACAACGGACGGTTCAATTCCGCATCACGGGCGGCCAAATAATCGTTGACCGTGACCAGATGGACGCCTTTGCCACTGATAGCGTTGAGATACATCGCCAAGGTACCCATCAAGGTTTTACCTTCACCGGTTTTCATCTCAGCAATTTTGCCTTCGTGCAAGGTGAGACCACCGATCAGCTGCACATCGTAATGGCGCATGCCATTGACACGTAGCGATGCCTCGCGGCAAACCGCAAACGCTTCTGGTAATAATGCATCTAAGCTTTCACCATTTTGGTGTCTTGCTTTAAACTCTTCGGTTTTTTGTTGTAATTGCTCATCAGACAGGGCTTGTATCGTCGCCTCATGTGCGTTGATCTTGCTGACCACTTTGCGCATGCGTTTTAATTCGCGGTCATTTTTGGTGCCAACCACACTGCCTATAATCTTTGATAACATAATTTTTTGACCTATGGAAATATTCGATAATTAGTACGCATGACAGCGCTTTACTCGCTGCTTATTCATTATTTGGCTGATTACGGTTTCATTTGAGGCAGTCCAATAAACGATTGCCTAATAACTTTATAATAAAATCTTGCCTAATGAAGTATCGCCCAATTAAGTGTGCCGTCATTATATATGGTTATGACGGCGATGGATACAAGGGCAATGAGTAGATATTTGCCGACGTAAAAACGTTGTAGGACGTGTTAAAATAGCGCTTATGGCTTTAAATTATTTAGCTTTTTAATCACCTCATTTAACGGCATGATTTGCTCACTATCCTTAGCTATTTATTATTATAAAAACACTTATTTCGCCCACAGTAAACTCATAAGAACCAAAAGAGACTCTGCATGACCGCTAAGCCGTCCGCTCAAAATCCTCATTCAGCTGAACCGTTAGTCATAGGCGATGCCATCTATCATTTGGCAGACCATACGCCGATGATGGTGCAATATCTAACCATGAAAGCCAATTATCCGCAAGCACTGCTGCTGTACCGGATGGGTGACTTTTATGAATTATTTTTTGATGATGCCAAGCGTGCCGCGCAAATCTTAGACATCACCTTGACCCGCCGTGGTACGGATAAAGCAGGTAACACCATTGCGATGGCAGGCGTGCCCTTTCATGCCGCTGACAGCTATATGGCGCGGCTGATTGCGGCTGGGCAAACCGTGGTCGTATGTGAGCAAATTGACGAAACTTTTAATGGTAATAGCACTGTCAATACGAGTAATAAATCCAATGCGTCTAGACTGTCTAACATGGGCGATAAGCAAAAAAAAGACAAAAGCAAATCTGCCGCTGGTACTATCATGCGCCGTGAAGTGGTTAAAACGCTGACCGCTGGGACGATTACCGATGATGCGCTCATTGCGCCCAATCATACACCGACCGTGGTCGCGATTGATATTGCAATGCCAAAAGGTAACAGCAACCAAGCTTTGCAAGCCGCCATTAGTCAAATGGATTTAGCCGCTGGGACGTTGACCACCCAAAGCCTAGCAGCAGATAATAATGATATCGAAGGTTTGCAAACTCAAATGCTGACGGTGCTCGCACGCTTTGCCCCGAGTGAATGTATCATTAGCGAGGCACTCAGTCACAGCGATGTAAATAGTAGTGGTAATGGCGAAGATTGGTTGACATGGCTACGGCAAAATCTTGATTGCCCTATCATCGAAGTCGCTGCCAATGACTTTCACCGTGAGCATGCCAGCGAGACGCTTTGTCAGCAGTTTGAGGTACAACGCCTCGATGGTCTAGGAATTAGCGATGCCACGCTTAGCCAATCTAGCTGTGCCGCCCTTATTCATTATGCACGGCAAACCCAACAGCGCCATGTGCCACAAGTTAATCAGCTTATCGTCGAGTACAGCGATAACTATCTAATCATTGATGCCAATAGTCAGCAAAATCTTGAGCTATTTACACCCGTCAGCAGTAACGGTACGTCGCTGATATCGGTGCTCAATCACTGTCAAACACCAATGGGACGTCGTTTGCTTATGCAGCAAATGAAGCGTCCACTACGGCAACATGCACGTATCAATCTGCGCTTAGAGGCGATAGCCAGCCTTTTACAGACAGACAGTCAATCGGATGAAAACAAACAGCTTAAGCAAAATTTAGAAAACAGCTCAT
The DNA here is from genome assembly GCF_013248965.1 of Psychrobacter okhotskensis. Lineage (GTDB taxonomy): Bacteria > Pseudomonadota > Gammaproteobacteria > Pseudomonadales > Moraxellaceae > Psychrobacter > Psychrobacter okhotskensis. The sequence goes on from NZ_JABRVQ010000005.1 coordinate 47,884, forward strand.
TGGTCAGTGATTTACGCGATAACTTAAATGCCATCGGTGATATAGAGCGTATCAGTAGCCGTATCGGGCTGATGAGCGCTAAACCACGTGACCTGCGTAAACTTGCTGATGGTATTGCTAGTAGCACCCAGCTTAATACTCTACTGATAAATGCAGGTATTAGCCATGAGCAGGCAGGACTGTTGCCCATGCTGATGCAGCAATTGCCTGTACAGCTACCTGCCGTACAGTCCGTTGCTGAGCTAATCGAGCGCGCTATTATCACCGAGCCACCAGCGCATATCCGTGATGGTGGCATGCTAGCCGCAGGTTTTGATGCTGAGTTTGATCGCTTGACTCATTTGCATGACAATATCCAAGTGACCTTGGATGAGATGGTAGAGCGCGCGCGTCAAGAAAGCCAATTGCCCAGCCTAAAAGTGGGCTTTAATAAGGTCAGCGGTTTTTATTTTGAATTGCCTAAAATGCAGGCAAAAAATGCACCGGCGCACTTTATCCGTCGGCAAACGCTAAAGAGCAGCGAGCGCTTTATCACCGATGAGCTAAAGACAGTCGAGACCGAGTATCTAAGCGCACAGACATTAGCGTTAACTCGTGAAAAACAGCTATATCACCAACTGTTGACACTATTAAGCAGCCATTTAGCGGAACTACAACAGCTAAGCGCGGCTATTGCGCAAATAGATGTGCTTAGTAATTGGGCGCAACTTGCCATGACTTATAACTGGCAACGTCCAGCCATGAGCAATGACTCAAAAGATGATAGTGTCTTAAACAACAGTCATTCGAAGAATGGCTTGAATAATAACAGTCATTCGAAGAATGGCTTGAATAATAACAGTCAAACCAGTATCGATATTAAAGCAGGTCGTCATGTGGTTGTTGAAGCGGCGCTAAATCCAGCCAATACTGGAAATACTGTTAATAAAATCAACAATTCTCAACCTACGAGCCATTTTGTCGCCAATGATTGCGCTTTAGGCAGTCATGCAAACCCTGAAAGACTGTTAATGATTACCGGTCCTAATATGGGTGGTAAGTCTACCTTTATGCGCCAAACAGCATTGATTGTTTTACTGGCGCATTGTGGTAGCTTCGTCCCAGCAGCGCGTGCCCATATCGGTGATATCGACCGTATCTTTACTCGTATTGGCTCAACTGATGATTTAGCAGGCGGTAAATCCACCTTTATGGTAGAAATGATTGAAACCGCTAATATCCTTAATCAAGCAACAAGCAAATCACTCGTATTAATGGATGAAGTCGGACGCGGTACGGCGACCACTGACGGTCTCGCTATTGCTCATGCCTGTGTCAATCGCTTGGTCGAGATTGGCTGCCTGACCTTATTTGCCACCCATTATTTTGAACTGACAAAATTGGCGCAGAGTACAAATTACGCTGAAAGTAGCCATGCCAATATTCGTAATGTCCATGTCGCCGCCAGTGAAATCGATGGTCAATTATTGCTATTGCATCAAATACGCGCAGGGGCAGCAAGCTCTAGCTTTGGACTACATGTCGCTAAGATGGCTGGTATTCCGACTCAGGTATTGAATGATGCCAAGCGCTATTTAGTAGACAACTTGAAAATAAATAGCGTAAAAACAGAAAACGAAAAAGTTGCAATAGATAAAGTTGATGACAAAAATGACTTAGCTAAGTCAGTAAAGGATAAACGCCAGCAGGCTTATAATGACGAGGCAGAAAAAGCAAATAGCAGCAGTAATAACCAAACTAGAACTACGAATAATAATCCACAGCAAAATCAGCTATTTAGCTTGCAAGATGAGCTTAACGCTATTAACCCTGACAACCTAACACCCAAGCAAGCGCATGACCTGCTCTATCATCTTAAGAAATTCATTAGTCATTAAAGGGAATTGTCAAATAGCGGTAAAGGCGCTAAAATATGCTTTATTTTTCAAATATTCTATTTTGCTCAATCCAATAACAGGTAGACATCACTATGACCTTTGTCGTTACAGATAACTGCATTCTTTGCAAATACACCGACTGTGTGGAAGTCTGTCCTGTGGACTGCTTTTATGAAGGCCCGAACTTCCTCGTCATCGATCCTGACGAGTGCATCGACTGCGCGCTATGCGAGCCTGAATGTCCCGCCAATGCCATCTTTTCAGAAGATGAAGTGCCCAAAGGGCAAGAGATGTTCACTCAGCTAAACGAAGAGCTGGCGCAAAAATGGCCAAACATTACTGAGATGAAAGGTCAGTTGCCAGAAGCTGAGAAATGGGATGGCGTGGAAGGTAAGATTCAGTATTTAGAGAAGTAGCTAACCGATTACAGCTCTTTAGATTTCTGAAGATAAAAAAACCACCTAACAGATATATACTGCTAGATAGTTTTTTATTATCTTAATACTCTATTACTATGATTGATAAAATTACTTGCATGCGGGCGGTAAATAAGCTTTAAGAATACCTGTTGAAGCTCGGCATTGCCAAGTACCATCAGCAGCGCGATCAAGAATAAGACTTTGATTAGATAAATAGCTTAATTTCTTAATTTGGCAAGTTATAGCATTTTGGGCTATGCCGTTTGTACTCGGAGCTGTCACACTAAACTGACAATAATCGCTATCAGTTGGCATATTCAAACCGCTCACCGTAAAATCTACTACACTCTCTCCTTCGTCAATCAATATCTCATATGGTAGTCTGAAGTGATTTAATTCTTGATAAACTATCACTAAATCAGTTCTTCTAATATTTACTTGATAGCTAACTGTAGCTATCGCTGCCAAGATACCAATTATTGTGATAGTTACCATTAGTTCTATCAAGGTAAATCCTGACTCGGATGAAAGATAACGGTTTGAATTTAATAACAGCATAGTAGCAAATCAGATAATGAGTAATACTCTCTTATTGCACAAGATATGCCACTCCGCATATGCCACTCCGCTTCACATGGCGATATTCATTTTTTGAACTACGCGTTCTTTCTATAAACAAAGGTATAATTATTACCAAGGACGTAAGTCAACAATAGCAACCACAGTACCGCCCTTATTTTTATTAATAAGAACAGTCATATCTTTATTTGAAGTAAGGGGTAAAAAGCTATCAGCTTGGGGATATTTTTTAAGTATTTCATCTATCTTTATTGAAGAGTTGTACTGATTTAGCGCTGCTAACTGTAAACTATTTTTTATAATAAGTGGTTTAGCAGCTTCGAAGTCTCGATAAAGCTTTGGACGCTGTGCAGGTTTAATACCATAATTCGTCTCTGTCATTATTATATCAAGTTGCTCATTTGGATTATTGGTAGAAATATCGACATAACGATACTCAGGACCAAATGTAGGCAAAACCATAGGATGTTCTGGGTCATCAATTAGCTCATTAACCCTAACTAACTCAAATCTATCGACCACATAGGCTATCCAAACTGGTCGCGCTTCATACACTGAATATAAACCGTAGCCTAAAGCGCTCAATTGAAACAAGGCGATAACTGACAAATCCATTATTAAAGTTTTTTTATTCTTTTTATATACTATAAACGTTAATAACGGCCCTAATACTAAGTCTACTGCCAGTATCATTATAAATATCTTACTAACATCCGTAGCTTTGAACAAAGGTGCGGGATACCATGCATTTGTAATGATCATATAGCATATCAATGCTAGGATAACGCTAATACCTAAGTGAATAAAAGTCGCTTTCATTTTATCTTTGATAACTGCTGATATCACCTGTCACACTCCTAATTTATTATTTTTGATATCGAGTAGTTAAAGTCTTTCAATTGAATGATAGTAATACTTATCCAGTCTGGGCAAATCATCAGTATGAACTTTCTGATTTTTATTAAAAAATTCCACTTGCGAAAGCTTTTGACTATTTGGGCAAGCAAAATTACACAGCATAATATTTTGCAAATCTGCGCTATTATTTCTGGTAATAACATATGCCGACTCGCCAAACACTTCATACCAATTTTTAAAAAGGGTTTGGGTATACCCATGTTCTGTTACCGGTCTCCCTATTATATTTGCCATAATAAATTTGCTAGTAGCCTTAAACTTAGTGAGTGCTTCAAGTGTATATAAATTACTGGCCACAAACCTACCTTGAAAAGCATCAATTAACATAAAATCATACTTTAAGTCACTGCGACGCGTCAAATAACCTCTAGCGTCTTCTCCGATAAACTTGATATTTTGCGCTATTGATGCTTTTAAAAAATAAGTTTCAATAATTTTTGGTAATTCTTTATCTATTTCTATAACCGTAATATCCATATGAGGGTTGGCGTAAGCGATCTCACTCGGCGTTCCCATACCGGCACCGCCTATTATTACTATACTATTGGGTGAAGTTTTTTCTATGCCCTGTACTGTAATCTCTCCATATTGAGTACAGTTTTTTTTGGTTTCATATACCCAGCAACTACTTATTGACTGTCCGGGCTTATCAGTAATAGTGACGGCAGGCTGTCCTTCATAGTCAATATACTTCACAAACCAAGCACCTGTCGCCGTTTGATATCCCGTATCTACTTTATTAAAGTAGATGAACACTATGGTTATAATAAACGCTAAAGTGGCTATAATATAATTTTTATAAGGTAGGTTTCGTTTATCAGACTCAGCGCCTCGCGCGAGCACTGCCAGTCTAGTACAGAGCAATGCGCTTATTGCTAATGCCGCTATAAACAATGCCAAACTACTCATGAGACCAATATATGGCAATAAAAAAATGGGGGTCAAGGTTGAGCCAAGTACGCTACCAATAGTAGTTACAGATACCATCATCCCGGCATTCTTACCTGCATCAACATGGTTTTTATTTTCGTACTGTAATGTCAAAAACTGCGTAATTAGAGGAATACTGGTTGAACCAAACGCTAAACCCACCCCATAAAGTAGCCCTACCCCTACTGCAGCGAGTATCGGACTATCAATCCTAGCGGTCATAGCTTCTAATAGCGGCAATTGAATAATGCAAGCCACTGCATGAGAAGCGGCAGATAGTGACAATACGAGACCTGCTTTTAATAATGCTTCTCTTGGCGTACGGATAGATTGTGATAAACGACCGCCATACCAATAACCAATAGCAATTGCAATTAATACCATCGCTAATATTACACCGGTGATAGAAATTGAAGATCCGATATAAGTAGCTGATATTCTAATGGCATATATCTCAATACCGAGGCCAGCAAAACCTTCAAGCAGGGCAATAATCAGACATATAGTAATAACTTGTTTCTGCATGAAATGACTCACTACATATACTTAAGCAACCAACGTTATTAAATTATTTTTATTTAATAATACCAAAGAAATATTCATACATTCTCTTACAATTTTTGATTAAGTCGATATTGATAAATATATTTAACTAATTTTGATATGTTACCCGGATTTTGTTTGACGTTGGTTAGCATTGTCATTACTCCTCCCTTGTCGTCTATCACTAATAACGCAGCAACAGATGACATACTACCGTCGCGCCAATAAAAGCGTAAACGCGGATCTATACTATATTCATAACCCATATAGCCATGACAACCCTTCACTATAGAGAAATCGCATAAGTTATTAGAAGGTCTATTGGTAATATTAGGACGCTGGGACTTTTCCATATCATGGACGATAGTCACTAAAGATGACGCATCACCATATAATCCTGCTACAGACGCTAATGATTCATAATTATAAGACTTATCCAGTAGCTTTATGGCGCTATTAGTAATAGGTAGACTACTGTCATCGCTAGCAAAATCAAAGTTTTCAAAATTAGATAACTGATAACGTTGTTTTACAATATCTCGATAAGACTGTTGATACTTCTCCTCTGCAATACGCGATAGAAGACAGTAACCCGTATTAGAGTATGCTACCTTTGTACCAGGATCAAATTGCAAGTTAACTAATGCCAGTTGCTGCACCCTGTTAGGACACCATGGCTCAGGCTCGAACATATCATCGTTTATTCCTAGAGTCTGACGATCAAAGCCTGCTCTGTGAGACAATAAATCTTTAACTTTAATGTCCTTGACGCGATCATCTCGATAAACTAACCCACGTAATTCAGGTAGTAAATTGACCACTTTATCTTCAAGGCTAAGCTTGTCCTTACGTATTAAATCTAAAACCAGATCGGCTGTAAATACTTTAGTCACACTAGCGAATTGATAAGTGGTAGTGGTTTCTACTTTTGGCTCTTCATCTATTTTATTCATCCATCCTGACACACAAGTAGTGAGCTTACCTGCTGGTGATAAATAAGCTAGAGATAAATTGGTTATAGGGTCACGGTCGTTAGGCTGATCTATTAATTTTATAGCTGTGCTACGCAGCCAAGCAGCGTCACCTTGGCAACGCAAATCATGCTCTAGTTTCTTCCAGCGATACCAATCAGAAGCTATCTTAGGATAGGGCGACTGATCTACGGCTATTACTAATCCAAATAAAGCAAAAATTAATACAATAACTTGCCATAGCTTATTCTGTTTATTAGATGAGTTGTCCATATTTATCCATTAAAAAAACTACCACTTTGAACAATTTAAAATAAAAAAAAGAAGAGCATAATTAACGCTCTTCTTTTCATCTAAAAATATTAAGTTCAAATACCGAATTTAGTCATAAGATTAAGACTATTCAGCTGGAGCTGGAGCTGGAGCTGCAGCAGCAGTTGCACGGCATGATGCAGGTACATATTTATTATCACCATCGAATGAACAGCCCCAAGTACGAATTGGTTGGTTAGTACCAGATACAAAATCAGCTGCAACCATCGCAGTACCTGGGACACCGTTAGCACCTAAACTTTTATAAGGTGTCAAAGTAACGGCTTTGCCGTTAACAGCAGAACCAATATTTTGTGCATATACTGATATCGCACCTGCAGCAGTAGTTGTTAATTTACTAACATACTTACTACTAACTGGCACAGCATCACCAGCTGCACCAGCTGTTTCACCACAACCCCATCCATTATCAGCAGCAGCTACAGGTAGACCAGCGTCCGCCGCTTCAGAAACAGTGTTTTTACAAGCTGTAGCAGCTAATACTACTTCGGTCATTTTTGCACGAGCAGTATAATCTTGATACGCAGGTAGCGCGATTGCCGCTAGAATACCGATAATGGCGATAACGATCATTAGTTCGATTAAGGTAAAACCTTTTTGTGCAGTGTTCATATGAACTCCTTTAGAGGTATATAAAGATAACTAGCTATGGGCGCATTTTTTATCTTTAATGATATAATAAATTTCTTTCTTACTATAAGTGTTGCAGGTAGCGTGCCAAAACATCACTATTATTGTTTTTATAGCTAAAACAGGGCTGTAACTCCTAATTTCGGCCTTACTTAGACATTTATTGTCTTATTATCCTTACATAGCATTACTAATGTTACTACCAAACTACTGAAAATTGTCAATTTGGCTGTATTTCAGTAGTGAAAAGTAAACGCCTCTGACAAAATTTGTCACTTCTCTACAAAATTTGTAAACTTTATTATTTGTTCCATTCGCCATCTGTACCGCAAGTATTAACTGTTTTAATCATTCGACACTTAATCCCCACGTAATTGAGCGTCATCCTGCCATCATTGGCCATCTGAGTTCCTGTTATTGGCGTTGCGGTAATGATCCATTCGGATGTCAAAGGACCTAGCGGAGGTAGTGGATCTGGTGGCGGCGAAACTGGTGCAACTATTGTTTCGACAGTAACGTTATAAAGCGCAGTGCCTTGCTGAGGATAATTACCAGTAAGCCCTGTTCTTAGCGCGTTGCTATAACTGCCTTGTGCTAGCTTGCGGCTCTCTATAATGGAGGCAATATTTTGCATCTCGCTCATCATATCGGTGCGCTTAGTCTTAATGACGTAACGTTGATAACTAGGATAAGCAACAGCTGCTAAAATCCCGATGATAGCGACGACGATCATCATTTCTATTAAAGTAAAGCCGCGCTGCTGTATAAAGGGCGCTTTTACTATTTTGCTGAAAAACGACATTACCAGCTCTCCTTTCCAGTACCACAGTCAGTAGAGGTAATATCAAAATCACTCGTACTGAGGTTTTGACAACGTAAACCTCTACTAGTCATCATCATCCTACTTGCATAAGTGGTAATTCCTGAACCTTTGGGTTCAGCGATCATCTTCCACGTACGTCCTGTCGTGTTTATTCCTGCATTTACTAATGAATTGGCAGGAGCTGTCCCATCGACGAGCGTAATCTTATAGCGATAATTACTGGCATCACTACCATCTGGTACATAGATAGTTTTGTTCGTTGGACTATCTGCATAACTATAAGTCACCGCATTAGTAGAGCTGTCGATGACTCGTGGTTGAAACCCTTGATACGTTAATGATCTAGCTCGCCAGCGCTCTAGTTCTATCTCTAGCTGTAGCATTTTTGCCTGCACGTCACGTTCAGCATTTTTGACCACATATTGCCGATAGCTGGGAATCGCGATAGTAGCAAGTATGGCAACAATCATTATAACCACCATCAGCTCGATAAGGGTAAAGCCGCGTACATTATCTTTATATGTACGCATAGTTGCTATCGCCACTATAGTATTCGACGTCACTTTATCAACCATGTTTATCACTGAACACGCTCATACCAGACTCTAGGCTGAATAGTATAACGCTCGTTAAATATGTACTCTGAGGCACTACCATCGCCGCCTCCATCATAGTTGAGTCTGTTCTCGGCTTTGATGCGCTCTGCTAGTGTGGTTGTGCCAATTAGTACTTTTAGATTCGTATTGTCTTTGTTGAACGCACCCAATGTGAGCTCTTGAATACCCTGACCTGCAGGTATAAAGCCGCCTGTCCCTGTTATAGACGTTGCTTCCATACAGACACCATAAGGCAAACAATACAACTGACGCTCAGAGCCACCTCTGATTTTGGCCGTACAACTATTCACGCTGCCATATTGCTTATCAGGGTTATAGACAGTCGTAAACAGTAGGCTATTGATGACCGCGCTATCACCTAAGCTCTTATTATATTTTACATTGGTTTTTCCATCGAAACGGGTTAGTGGGTAATACCAACCTTTTTTCGTACCCGCAATCATGCCCGCTTTAGCAGTATTTTTGACGGCCTCAGTTGGCGTGTTTCCAAGGGCCGTTGATAGGTTAGTTAAATCCGTCTCTGTGATGTCTTGGGTATTAAACGTAGATGTTGTATAAAGATCACTGCGTGTCAGATCGGTGTCTATGATGCCGTAGACACGATTGGCATAAGTATTATTATCTCGTAATTTGGATAGAGGAGCACTTCGATTACCTGAAACTACGTTAACAAGCCCAAAGATCTTACCGTTATCAGGCCCACTCTCTCTACGATAAAAGCTAATAATTGGACGCTCATAAAAACGATAAGCAAAATTACCATCTACTACACTCGGTTTAGTATTCAATATACGTATCGCTGGCTTTGCGCTAAAGCTCGGCACTACTGTAAATCCATACTGTGCAGTACGCGCATTCTGCAAATCGACACGAAAGACCTGTCCACCCAAATCAGCAGCATAGATATGATCGGTCAGTCCATCATTGTCTCTATCGAGCACTGTAATCTCACCAACGATACTATGAATCATCTCAGGTTTTATGGTGTTTAGATCTGCGCTCAGTCCAATACCAGTTTGACCACTCGTTGACCATATTAGCTCGCCAGTTTTGGCATTGATCATATAGATAGCATTACCCTTGGCAGGAGTCAGTACTGTAGGAATATACGCTTCACTCTCATAGCCCATATCATAACCACCACCGAAAATAAGTACATCTGTTGGCTCAGCATCACTTGATTTTAGACGAATTTTAGCCGCTGTGGGTTTACTCCAAATTTGTCCCAAACGCTTAAAGTTATTAGATGCCGTGTAATTAAGTCCATCTGGGGTAATCGTGAATTTCACTTTAGGAATAGAGTTTTTAGTGATATCAATACCATATAGAGCTTCGCCACCCATACGTAGACCACCATAAGCAAACACACCTTTGCCCGTAGCATTGTCTACAGTTACTTTTTTATTACCCAAATCATATTTATAGTCTGTAGTCACAAGCCATGGTGCATCGACACCAAAATAAGGCTGACCTATCTCATTTTTGGTTGAATTACTGACCAAAGCACTTGGCTGATTGATCAGCATAGATCTTGGTATGATAGCAACAGTCTCTTTGCCATCCTTGCCATCTACTAGATGTAGAGCACCATCCATAGAGCCAAATAATACATAATCTTCACGAGGATCAATAATGCGGCCGTTACTGTCTAGTGCCGCTCCATAAGAAACTGCAGTTGGTATCGAATGCACGACTCCACCTAGTACCTTAATGTCTTTGGTTGGCTGAACCAAGGTAAGATCGCTTGTTACAATATTAGCTAAAGATAGCTCACTACTGACTACCAAGTCTATTTCTTGTCCGTCTGTCTTGGTGGCTTTTTCGAATCCTAAAAAGTTAAGTAAACGGCGTTGATTTTGTTGAGTATAAGTCGCTGTATCGACCAACAAGTTGAACCCTATTGGTTTGCCTGCACTACTGACGCTCAGTTCTCGTAAGACAGGTTTCTTGTTTGCGGCAGTATCATAGTCCTCAACATATATTTTTCGCACACTGCCACGATCTGATCTTGGTGTACGTAACTGTGCATAGACACCACCTGCACCAATGTCATTATTGGCAGTCTCACCTTTACTATTCATATAATCTGTTTTTTGCCATACGTCTTGCGTTGTTTTACTTAAATCACCCGCAACATTGGTGTATAAGCGTTGATTACTATTACCAAATAGTGTGCCTTGGTCTAAATTGTATTTTTTAAGATTGCCTTTCCATGTACTGCCGTTTGAGCTCACATTGGGAGCAAGCATCGGTAGATAAGCATACGCTAACTGACTTGAGGCTTGATAAGGGTCTTCTGGAACGGTAATAGTACCTGAAGGTGCAGACGGTAATGTTTGGTCTAAGTCATCTACGAAGGTAATGATACTTTTGACAATATCGTCTGTAGATTGCGCTGAGTAAAAGCCACCTTCACCATAACCGCCAACGTCCGTCGTTAAATCAGGATGTGACTTTGCACCCCAGTTACAAGCATTCTTTGCATCTTCGTCTCCAATATTTTTACAGTTATAGTACTCACGAGTCGTCTGATTACCCAACCGATCAGTATAAGAAAGATTACGAATCACTCTATTTGCTTCAGGTTTCGCCGCATCTGCGACTCTATCCACATCGAATACTGACCCAAAGCCAACCACAGCTGTCAAGATACTAACCTTCGATGGATTTTTTGTCGGATCACGTAAAGCTTGAGCGAATGCACCGACTGCCGGCATACCACTAATTGCTCCACTACTACCATTTGGTAAAGAGACTGAAGGCACACTAAAAGAATTATTGCCTAAGGCAGATCCCATCAAAGGTAAAGGTGTAGGTGAGCTATTTGGTTGGCCATCTGTTAAGAAATATATGCCTTGCCCATCACAAGTTGATGTTGATGACGAGGCTAGCGGGCTAGCATAGTTAGTGCTAGGGTTAGATTTAGAAGCTGTTATAGACTTAGCAAAACCACTAAAACCCCAAGCATTAGCGCTTTGAGTTTTATTTTTTGATAGACATTTATTACCAAAAACTTGACAGTCACTAAGTATGTAACCGTTCGAAGAATAAATATTGTCACCGCCACTATAGCTCACACAAGATGAACCAGACCATCCCCTACACTGATAATAGGTATTTTCTGAGTTGCTTTTAACATACTCTTCTCTGGGAGTAATAATAGAAGCAGTAGAGGTGTTTTTCCCCAGCATATAAGCACCTGCCTCTGCATAGGCATTTGCTGTTGGTGTACCGTTTTCACCTTTTAGAGCCGCCACTGCTGTTTTGATAGCAGCGCGTTGCACTGTAGTTAATAATGCAGCAGGTACAACTATTTTGCCACTACTACCGTCACCGCCATTAGGCGTGTTACTGCTATTACTCTGAGATGAAAACTGGCCAATTCCAATAGCTATTTTACTAGAGTCTAATTGTGTGCTGTCCATTAAAGTGAAAATAGCATCTTTAAGACGAGTCAGACGATCATATGCTTTAACCTTGCTAATATTATTTTTATAGACATAAGCATTACCGTTATAATATTCCACTTCATATTCTGACAATGAGATTGAAGGGGTATTAATCGCATTATTACAAGTATTGTCAATACTACCCCCACTATCGCCGCAACGATACCACTTATCATTAGAATATTTATAACGATAGAAATATCTTTTCTCACCTGCTGTCTCACAGTAATACCTTTGATACGGAATGACGCCAGTAGGTTCTACGCCTTTTGTCAGAGATGTACCATCTGGTAAATCACAAGCATAGTCAGTGTTACTATTAGACAGATTTATACTCATACTGCCTGAAGTGTCTAGCATCATCATGATAGTCGTCTTACCACCTTCAGCCGCTTCATATATCTCTAAATCACCAATTTTTTTTCCATTGGTGGCACTGTATGCTAAAGTGCTGATAGCTGTAAGACCAACTAGTACCGCTGCTGACAAAGTCGTAATACGTAAAATTCGATTACCAGACTGTCTATCTTGTGGGTGTTTCATGATCTTATCCTTATGCTATCACTACAACTAGAAAGTATACTTACGTTTATGGTATTAGGCTGCATAGTAGCGCAAGCTCGGTAGTCAACTTACCATTTCCTTTACCAAGATTCACACATTTAGTACGTTGAGATTGGTTTTCAACATTGGCTATCTCATAAAGAACAGTACTAGGTACACCAGCCGCCGCCATACAGCCTGCGATAGTCTTTTCTTTATCGGCTACGCTTTCATACTTACTTGTCATTTTCAGACAGTCTTTAGCTGCATCCTCTGCCCCTGCATAAGCGGGTAATATAGCACTACTATTAATATCAAAAAGATAGGCTTGACTAGAGCTACTGCTACCATCTTGACCAATTGTATAGTTCCGAAAGACTTCATACTTAGGGCTAGGCGGTGTCAAAGAAACATTGACCTGAGTCATGCTAGCGTTACGCTGACTGACATAATCGTTTGGCTCAGCAGGATTACAATAGCCGTTGTTATTACCCAATACGTTGCCACCACCTGATGTGGTTATAGTCGCTCTGTTAATATTAAAAAATTGACCACGTGGACGAAAACAAAAGATATACTCATCATTTATGTTTCCGGTCTTTGACATAAAATGACCAAATGGTCCTCCACTCGAAGTCATCGCAATATATATATCACTACTACTATCGCCATTGATAGTTTGTTCTATATTCTGATTGGCATTATCAGCTGACTGCATGAGCAAAGTATTGATCTGATCACTAGTGGCTAATCGTAGATCAGTGGTGCTATTTTTGACCGCAATCACGCCGCCCAATATAATCAATACTAAAAATAATAACACCACTATTAATACTGCACCTTGCTGAGCATCTGATGACTGCATTTTTGGGTATGGATACTTTTGGTAATTGAACATATTACCCTCCAGTTATGGTGCAAGTTTGGGTGATGTTGCGGTAATAGCCATCAGCCGAGCATTACGCAGTAGCACAGTAGACTCATAGCTACGACGATAGAATTTTCTGCGTGCAGTATCTGTTTTTAGATTTTGGGTAACGCCTAGAACAGTGAAGCTTTCTTGATCCGCGCTCGTTATCAGTGGCGTCGTGCTACGGATAATAGTGCCTATTTTAATTGTTGTGATTGGCGGTTTATCTGCCAATTCAAGGTAAGTACTGGGTGCTAAATAGGTCAGTTGATTGATACCTACTTGAACGCCTAAAAGTACTTTGAATTGATCAACTGCTGGTACAATAACTTCACCACTTCCATCAAAATCAGTTAAAACAGCACCTTCCTCACTTACTCGACCTGCGGCGCAGGCTAATGATAGCTCTTGCACTCCCGTACCAGCATTAGCACCTGTTGCTAAGCGTACAAAGTAGCGCTCAACTACCCAATTAGGACTGTTAGCAGCAATCTCAGTCCCTTGGCAGTCATACAAAGGACTAGGCGTGATATTTTTGTACTGTATAGTCAACTGATCGCTCATTATATTGGCTATATTTGATACGCTAGTAAATCCTACAGAACCTGCGCTATTGGTGAGCAATGTGGTAGCTGTAGTATTAGTCGCACCCAAATTTGTCGGAGCTAATACGATTCCGCCATGACTGCTCGTACTGCTAATACTCGTAATAGGATTACCTAAATTTGCAAGACGTATATGTTTTTCTAACACTTGTAAGGAAAATATACTACTGTCTTGTACTTCAGAGGCACTTTGCTGAATAGTAATTGTACGAGTATTGATAACATAAACCTGTATTACAGCTGCAGATATAAGTAAGCCTAAGACTAGCGATATCATCAGTTCAATTAAGGTAAATCCTGCCATCGTCTTAGCATAATGATTAGTATCACTGTAACTAATAATATTAGTTACTCGATGATTCCTACGGTTAGAAGCATTCATTAATAAGCCTCCGAGATCAAGCATTGGCTACCGTTTTTGTAAACACCGTTACTATTGGCACACGCATTAGCATTCGCACCTGTATTTTCATCAGTTAACAATGGCTTGGTATCATTCCATGCGGCAATCACACACATTTGCTGCTGAATAGTTGCTTGACCCACATCTGCAGGACATCTGATAACAGCGAGCCTGATATCTTCCTCTCGTGCTATTTGTTTGACCAATAATGTATCGCGGGCAGCGAGTTGATTGATATTACAAGATTGCGTTGGTACTTTTTTCCTATCGACAGTTTTCGTACCCGTAGAAAGACAGTTGTTAGTTCCGTTTATGGTAATAGGTGTTCCATCGATAGTCGCACTATAAACTCCACTCGCACTACTCGCCAACGATGGAATACTCGCAACGGCCTGAACCAAAGGAATCGCGCCAGTTACGTTTGATGTGCTAGTTGTAAAAGCTGTACCACTACCAGTGACATAGGCATCAGGATAGGCACGCATCACTTCTGCCAGATTACGTACTAATGTCAATGACTTGGTACGCACAAGACTCTCATCGGTTGCACTAACTGCACGTACTTGTAGTGCACTAAAGCCTAAGACAGCAATGGACAATAATAGTACGGCTACCATCACTTCGATCAGCCCCACTCCATATTGATGACTAAGCTGACGCATTAGCACGTACCTCCTATCTGACTGGTCACGTTGGCAATAGCACTGACCACAATTTGACGAGGACTGGCCACATCATTACTATCACAAATAGTGAAAGTACGCCCTGTAGTGACACGTTTGCTGGGCTCAAAAATAACTGTAGTAGTACTTGATGAAGGTTGTATAGTACTTTGGGCAGCATAATTATAAGTGGCTATCACACTTGCTTTTGAATCTGAAGCCGTAAGCGTAATTACTCTAGGGTCACTACCATTATTGTAACTCAAAGTCACATTTTGACGACGGATAATACTTTCAGCTTTGGCCTCTTTCAGTGCATTAACTAAAGTAGCCGCAGTCGACTTTACGCGCTGATTGGCCAGCTGAGTACTGATACTAGGCGCTGCTATACCGACAATAATGGCAAGCACAGCAATCGTTACCATCAGCTCAATCAGGGTGAATCCTGAGCTGTTCATTCGCAATTGGTAAGGTACATTTTTCGCAGATGCGTTCACATCAAATCCTATTTATGGCTGTGTGCAGCTCTAATTTCTTAAAGGCAATAAATACTTAGTCTTTATGGTAATGAAGCTTATATCGCTTGTTTTATATTTTTAATTAACTATAAAACTTCTATGCAATCATGCAATTCTTATTCCATTTAATTTCGTAAATAGCCTTGTGGTAACGGTTATATCGAAAAGTATAGAGAAATAACAAATTTAACTAAATTATATTCATAATATAGCGGTAAGGTAACACATTAGCAACATAATAGTAGACACCAATAGATTAGTGATAATAGATTAGTGACAATCTATCACTGGTTACCGTGCGCTAATGCATAGGCAAAAAGATGATATCCATGGGAGGGTTGATGCTGATCAAGCGGTGCAGCGCCGAATGAGCTGTGCAGTGTACGTCCTAATGCTTGCAGGCTAGCACCAGTCGTGGCAACATCATCGAATAAGATAATACGCTTGACGGCTGGCTTTTCGATTAAGGCAAAGGCATTGTCCAAATTATTCAAGCGTTCAGCACGGCTCAGTCCTTGCTGACTGATGGTGTTATCAATACGTTGCACCCCATGCCACAATGGTATCTGCCAATGCTTAGATAAGTGCGCTGATAAAATACTAACGGGATCAAAGCCACGTTTGATCAGTCGTTGAGCGGTGGTCGGCATGGCGACAATCACACTGTTATCATGATGACAACCGTGCGGGCGTGGCAATTGACGCAGAGCGTGTAGCAATAAGGGCAGCTTGGTCATGTCCTCAGAATGCTTAAACGCACGAATCGCTTGGCGCATCGGGTAATCATAATAAGTCGCTGCTTGGATAGAGAGCGTACTAGCAGCCGCGATGTCGACCTGAAAGGGCTTGGGCAACCAGCCTATACTATGATGACAATGCGAACAGAGCAGACCATGATTTAGTCGTTTATCAAAAAAACGACGCAGATTGGTAAGGTTCGAAGGATTGTTCGGTAAGGAGTCAGATACAGGATTGAGTATGTTTGATGAGTGCTGTGAGGTGCTACGATGAACGCGGCATAACTGGCAGCGTATACTTAGATACTCTGCCAGCCATAGTCCGGTTTGATAATGGGCTAGGTGCTGCATACTTTGGTGCTGCATGCTTTGTAGTTAGGATGAATATTAATACTAAAAACCCTTCCAATCGTTAAGTACGATACCAAAACCAATCGAGGTATTTTCATGATTATAATCGATGATAGACTCGCCATAACCTTGGAATAGCTGCACAAAGCCATTGACGTTTTCTGATAATGGATAGGTATAGTCGATTTGTGCAGCCCCTTTATTGGTGCTTGGGTTATAACGTAAAGTACCGCTTAGGCTCTGCTGATTGGCCAAATCATATAAAAATTTGACATCGCCATAGCCCATATAATCTTCGATATCTGGATTGTCCTCACTACTGTCATCTTCATTATTCACACGCGCCCATAAGCGCGGGATGACGGATAGCTTGCCCCACTCTGCACCTGCCATAAGATAAGCACGGTTCCATGAGCGTGATAACGGATCGCCTTGCCCATTAGAATGATGAATAGCGCCTACACCCAACATGCGTAAACGCCCACCAAAAGGTAGGTCGGCGGCTACAGGTTGGGTCAAAAATATCTCAGGTTGATAATCGGTGGCGCGAAATTCTCGTGAGTTATCCTCATTATAGACCTGCCAGTGCGACTCTTGGGTATAACCAAACCACAAGTCAGCATTGGTATCGAATAAATCCTCTGCGACTTTGGTCTTTAGAGACAACTGAAACTTTAGCTCGGTCTCGCGTATGTCATTCGAAGAGAAAGACTCTGTTTCTTGAGAGGGCGTCCCTGGGTTTAAGTTGGGATCAAAGGTATAAAATAACGGTAGTACATAGGTTGGTCGGTACGGTCTGACCGTCCAAATACCACGTTCGCTGTTTTTGTCAAGGTCATAGGCTAAGCTTAGCGGCGTATATTTTTCGATATCGTTTTGTGTGACACCCACATTTTCTAAGACTTTTGCTTCTCTTTGCGTCAAGCCAACCGTATCTAAACTCTCAGTAGAATCGGATTGATTGGTCAGTAGACCAGTATCTGTCTTGTTGGTCTGTACAATGCTGGTGGTATTCTCTTCAGCAAAGACAACTTGCGGATTGCCTGAAAGGGTTGATTTAAAGGTTTTCGCCAAATCCAGGGATTGTTTGGTACTGGTGTAGCTTGGCGTTTCACCATCTTCAGCGACCTTATCGAAGCAGGCTAGACGGGCAGCACTGGTCTGTACTTGGGTACATTCAAAAAACAATTCCGCCTGCTTGGCGACGAATTCACTATTCGACAACTTACTGCGATCAAGCGATTTATTAGGCATTTTTAGACGCTCGGAAACCACTTGCTGAGCATTGTCACTTTCATACTCAACCGCAGCGTCCGCTACAGGTATCTCATTATAAACCTGACCGTCATTCGCCGCTTGTACTTGCAGAGCCGTACAACTTAAGGCGATACCCATAGCGATGCTCAGCGGTGTCTTTGAACCAAACCCTAAAGCCATGGTGCGTCGAGTCTGATGCTGGGGTGTAAGAGGAGCAAACATAAGTGTCCTTTGTCGTAATTGGCATTGATGCCGGTAGATTATCTAATGCAGATGGCATCAATAACAGGTAAGCTAAAATTGGTAGTCAATGATATCGATATTTGATTGAAAATTATTTGGGCGTGTGGCTCATAACCAAATGTTGGTAGCAATTGGTCATAGCGTTGTTACTTCAACATTGTTGCGTTATTGTAATAAAATTATCATCATTATACTAGCGTTATCAGAACTTAATCTAGCCCATGTTCAATTAATAACACCTTAACAGCTATAATTATATTCTTGCTGCTCCTAAATCATTCACGCTGTCATTGCTCAGCGTATTGTCTGTCACTCCCCTACCGATTCAGACATATAGCAACGCGCTCTTTGTTCGTGCAAGTGTGCTTTGCTATCCGTTATTTATTCAAGAGAAACACCAATTATTGGTCATAAGAAACCGGATTATAAGCGATAAAAAAGCCAGCATCTTTCTCAACCGGTTAGGCCGAGGGAGATGCTGGCTTTTCGCTTGTTTTTAGTTATATAGTCAGTGAAAAATAATATCGAACCATCACGCACAACTGATATCCATTTTTTTGCTTGCTGTGCCTGCGCAGACAGAGGCGACAAAAAATGGATATCAGCAGCCGCGTCGCGTTTTTAGGATATTTTGACTAGGGCGTTAGAGTGAGTTGGTATTATTCAGCGCTGTTAAGGTTTGCTCAAACTCTTGGCGACCGATTTCACCGACTTGCTTATTTACCAATTGACCGTTTTGATAATACAACAGCGTCGGCGGACCAAACAATTGATAACGCGCCAAGATAGCTTTTGAATCATCCGTAGTTTCTGTGATATCTAAGCGCACCAATTGCCAATCTTGCATTTGCATAGGACGATTGTGGAATAGGTTTTTATCCATAATGCGGCACTCAATACACCATTCAGCGGTCACATCGACAATGACTTTGGGATTAGCCGCAGTAATCACATCTAGCTCTGCAAGGGTAGTAATGCGTACATCATTAGCATTACGACTGGCGTTATTCACTCCTGTCGTCTGCCCCGTCGTTTGCCCCATCATAGGTGAGCTTAATGAAGCCAAAGGGTGTAGGCTGTCATCATTTCCCAATGCTGCCCCGATAACCAGCGTCGTCGCCCAAATACCCGCAATCAAAGCCAATGCTTGGGTCAGCATAAGACCCTTACCTATCCAGCTCCACGCCCATGTCGCCACGACCATAAACCATAACGCCCAAACCAGTAGCATCACTGGTGAGATGAAGACGCGCTCAATCAATAATAGCGCCACAGCGAATAATAATAAGGCAAAACCTAGCTTAACCCAATTCATCCACTCACCAGCTTTTGGCATGATTTTGCCCTGCGTCGCGCCAATTAAGATAAGCGGTGCCGACAGACCAAAGCCCAGCATAAATAACGCAGCGAACCCTAACAGTGGGCTACCGATGGTCGAGACCGCTAGTAACGCCCCAAATAACGGTGCAGACACGCAAGGCGATACCACCAAGGCTGATAAGAAACCAGCCACCAAGCTGCCACCCGTACTGCCCAACTTACTATCACCGGCTTGGCTCAAGCCTTGCATCTTACTGGTAATGGTGCGCGGTAAACGAATCGTAAAAACGCCGAGCATATATAGCGCCAGCAGGACAAATACAATCGCGAAGCTGATTAAGATAATAGGGTTTTGTAGCCAGCCGATGATACCTAGTGACTCGCCAAAGACGGCAATCACTGCGCCCAAAATACCGTAAGCAATAGACACGCCTATCGCATAGCTTGTGGTTAAGATTACGCCTTTTTTGACCGTTGGATTTTTTTGCCGAGCGACGATGTTAGCAACAATGGGCAGCATTGGTAATACGCAAGGCGTCAATGCTAAGCCCAAACCTGCTAAAAATAACAAGCCTAATGCCAACCAAGGATGGGTCGACAAACCAAAGGGGTCGCTTTCTTCTAAGCTATTGGCAACCACGTTTTTGCTGTCAATATTAGTGACATTGTTATTGTTATTATCGAGCGCTCCATTGTTACTGGCTATCCCGCCTACGATGCTGGTATCCGCGCCAGAGAGGGTGTTACTAGCTGTGATTTCGCTGTCTAAAGCACCTTCATCCATCAAGGCATAGTCAATAACCTCGTCATCCACTAGCGCTTGCTCGGCGTTAGACGTTAGAGTATTAGTACCATTTGTCTCAGTAGCTACTGGTAGCGTTGCTGCAATGGTAGCACTGCTATTTTCTTGAGCACTGTTGTTTTGGCTATTAGTATTTTGGCTATTGCTATTAACGCTAGCTTGATTGGTAGAGTTTTCAGCAGCAATATTAACAGTCGTTTTGATCTTTTCAGGCGGATAGCATAGCCCTGCGTAAGCACAACCCTGCCAACCAATAATCATCGCCGCATTGTCTACGCTTTTGCCGCTACTATTGGTCAGCGTGGTGGTCGCCACTACATTAGCCTGATCAAAGACGGCTACCTTTCCATACGTTGGATCATCAATTAACTTAGGGGATTGATTAAAGCTAAAAGGCCCCGCACTCACGCCAGCCGGTAAAGTTAGCTTGATTTGATCTCTATAAACATAATGCTCAGGCGTAATATCAAAGTTAATCGCTAAGCGCGTGCCTGATGTTGTGCCTTTACTGCTGCTAGTGACTTGAAAGGCTTGATCAACCGGCAAAAACTTCGACTGGGCAGCACTTTTATCGCTACTAAAAAGGTCGCTAAGCCCAGCCGCTTGTACCGTCATCGAGGTCGCTGTCATACCAGCAAGCAGCGAGCCACTAGCGATAGCAAATGCCAATAGATGGTTTTTGGCAGCAGACGTTTTGGCGGCAGACGTTGATGATGATTCTGTTGTTGACGTCTTTTTAGACATTAAGAACTACCTTTTTAGAGCGAATGTTGGGGCAGACTGGCTTTTTGAGTAAGCGGCTTAACTACTCAACTAAGGCGCATCATCAATGAACACATAGACTAATTGACGACACGCCCTAGCGTTAAATGCTATTTACGTGGCGTAGCGATATTAACCGTGGTTTTAATTTTTTCTGGTGGATAGCACAAGCCAGCTTTAGCGCAGCCTTGCCAACCAATAATCACTGGTACATTCTTGGCACCTTTACCGTTATTAGTGGTCAACGTAGTAGTCGCCACTACGTTTTTTTGGGTAAATACAGGTACCTTACCAAAAGTAGGATCATCAATTGAGACGGGCGATTGACTAAAGGTAAATGGTGTCGCGCTCACGCCCTTAGGAAAATTCAAGGTAAGCTTGTCTTTATAGACATAATGACCGGGCGTAATCTCAAAAGCGATCGATAGGCGCGTACCGTTGCTGGTTGCTTTGCCGCTACTGACGACTTGAAAGGCCTGATCGACTGGCAGAAACTTCGACTTCGCAGCACTGTTTTGATTACCAAATAAATCACTCAAACTAGCCGCTTGCGCCGTCACTGAGGTCGCCATTAGGCCCGTGAATAGCGTACTGGCCGCTAAAACAAAAGACAATAAGTAAGACTTTTTCGCACTGGCTTTGCTTACTACTACTGTAGTGGCTGGCGTAAAAATGATCATGAGTGGCTACCTTTGATTACAACTGTCGATGTTTGGGGTCTGTTGAACATTCAAATATTAGGACTGCCAGTGCCACATTTGAATGTTCAACAAACCCTAATAGTGTGCTCATTATATGCCAAACACCTAACGCTACGATTAATGCTCTTAAAGCTAAATGTAGAGACGCACCTATATTGAGTGAAAAGTAATATCAATACATCACTCACTGCTGACATCAATATTGCTTGCTATGCCTGCGCAGACAAAGCCTACAAAAAATTGATATCAGCAATACCGTCGCGTTTTTAGGATATTTTGACTGTAGAATAAAGCATCTGCTCTATGAATAAAAAATATCAACCAATAACACCTTATTGATTGATATGCAGCACTCATTAATAGCGTCAAATGATTCTATAGCTTGGCATAAATATCCGCATCTTGACCTTCGCCGCCCTGCTGACCGTCTGCCCCTAACGAAAACAAGTCATAAGGGCGACCTTCGTTACCGGGTGCGACATATTGCATCTCGTTTTCCCAACCATCGGTCGGATAGCCACCTTTAATATAGCCACCGTCAGGATAGTTTTTGGCATCTGCAGGCGGGGTGGTAAGGGCATCTAGACCTTGCGCGGTGGTCGGATAGCGCGAGTTATCCACCTTATACATATCCAAAGCATTTGAGACGGTCGCTAATGCGGTCTCAGTGGTTTTAACGCGGGCTTTATCACTTTGCCCGACCACTTTTGGCACAACCAAACCAGCCAAAATCGCCAAGATTACAATGACGACCATGATTTCAATAAGGGTGAACCCTGACTGCTGATACGCCTTTGACGGACGGCGCTGCTCCGACAATGGCGTCTTATCATTAATTGTATCTGAATAATTATTGGCTTGGCTTTTCGCAGGTTGTGGCATTGTCTTTACTTGAATATTGTCAATCATAGTCATCGCTTTTATCATCGCTTTTAGTATCAAGATAGTATAAACCGTAAAATGGTGGTCAAGTCGTATTGATTAATTTTAAGACGATTATCACTATAGACCATGATTTTATTTTTATCCAGCTCTGCAAGTAGATTATCAATATAGACGTTGCTAATTTACCGTAAGAGACAGTGACAAGTTTTAAGCAGTATTAAAAAACAGCGACAAATTTAAGACAAAGTTTAGTCAGCATTAAAAGAAATGATATCTGCTTAGATGTGACTTATTAAATATGACTGTTAAATGTCACTTACTATAGCCTAATGTCTAATGTCTAATGTCTAATGTCTAATGTCTAATGTCTAATGTCTAATGTCTAATGTCTAATGTCTAATGTCTAATGTCTAATGTTATAAAAGTGGGGATGGCAGCGTTTCAACAATAGGCAACAGTAAGTAAATCTTAAGAAAGCTGGCGTAAGTTTTAGAAAGATATTAGGGCGTGTCCTCATTTTAAAAATGGTGATAAAAATGAGGTAAATTGCAGTCAAACAAGGAAAATAGTGCAGACAATATCGAGATATTACCTAGCTATTTGACGATGTTTGGCAAGATTTAACAATTTTTAGCCCATTTAGATTACTATCGGTTGAATTGAGGACACGCCCTAGGGTCTGTTAAACATTCAAATGTGGTACTGGCAGTGGCTATTTTTTAGACAATACGCAGTGAAATTTTTGACGCCTAGTCGTTCTAGGTTAGACAATTTCGCCATGTATTGGCAAAAAATAGCCCTGCCCCTGCTTGTATACTTGGGGCTGATACTAAAATCACCTCAAACGTTGTTGTAAACCTAGCTAAGGTCTCGACATTATCGTCGGTTTACGCCTGATTTGATAAAAGGTTTGGGACGATTTTAGCAATCAGCAGTCCTAATATTTGAATGTTTAACAGACCCTAGCTAGCCCGCCAAATCATTCATATTCACAATCGGTAGCATGACTGCCATCACAATAATCATTACTATCACGCCCATGAAAACCAACATCAAAGGCTCAAGTAATGATAGCAAGGTACTGATAAAGTTGGTGGCTTCCGCTTCTTGCATGTTGGCTGCACGGCTGAGCATATTTTCAAGCTCGCCTGAGTTCTCGCCACTTTTGATCATCTGTACCATCATCGGCGGAAAGTATGAGGATTTCTCTAATTGACTGGATAAGCTTGAGCCTTCTGTCACTCTATCGGCAGCAGTGATAATGGTTTTTTGAATATGTAAGTTGGTCGCAACGGCTGCGCCAATATGCAGCGCCTCAATCAGTGGTACGCCTGAGCGCACCAATATCGCAAGGGTACTGGCAAAACGCGCGGCATTAAGCCCCTTCGATAGCCGCGCCAATATCGGCAGTCTTAGCACGATACTATCTATCGTCAGCTTACCTGCTTGCGTCTGGGCAAAGCGATAAAATAAGAAAGCCGTTCCTGATAATACTAGCAGCATGAGCCACCACCACTGGGTAATGAGGTTCGATAGGCTAAGTACAATTTGGGTAATCAGCGGTAGCGCCTGCTCTGACTGCTCAAATACTTTAACAATTTTAGGCACGACGAAGCTCATCAAGCCCATGATGACCCCGACCGCCATGACCATCAGTACAATCGGATAGACCATCGCCCCTTGGATTTTCTTTTGTAGCGCAAAGCGGTTTTCGGTGTAATCAGCCAACTGATTCAGGATCAAATCCAAATGGCCTGACTTCTCTCCCGCTGCAATAGTAGCAATATATAACGGTGGAAAACTGGCCGCTTGTTGCAAGGCACGCGCGAGGCTTAGGCCCTCTAACACGTGTGAGCGCACGGCGAGCATCAAGGATTTGATATGGGTTTTTGGGGATTGTTTAGCAACAGCAGCCAGCGTTTCCTCTAAAGGAATACCAGCCGCCAGTAATACTGATAATTGACGCGTGAGCAGTGCCAACTCATAAGCCGACGGTTTTTTATAACGGCTTTTATGTTGGCTTTGTCTGTCATTGATCGCACTGACTTCAACGGGCGTCCACTGCTTATCACGCAGCTGCTGGCGTACTTGCCGCGCAGAATCGCCTTCGAGTAAGCCTTTTTGGACACCGCCGTGGTCGTCGAGCGCTTTATAGTGATAAGCGGGCATAGCAGCGGATATCCTAAGGTAGTCAAAAAAAGGGTTGAATCAGTGCTTGAACAATAAATTTCTTAGATAATGGCTTGCTTCGATAACGGATTACTTAGATAACGGATTACTTAGATGAAAAGTAACTTAAAAGAGTGGCGTCGAGTCATTACTATCAGGCATTAGCCCTTGCAATAATAAAACATCGAGATGCTGTTGCTGCAATTTTTTATCAAAATCATTCACTTCAGCGATCAACATTCTCTCGATACGTTTGTCACTGGCAAAAACACTGAGCCGCGCGCAAATAACTGCCAATTGATAAATGCGCTTTTTACAATAACCGTCTAAGCCTTGTAGCAGACGCACCATATGCGGGGTCTCAAGACTGGCATAATCATAATCGGCAACGACCTTTTGCCCGAGCGCTGTCACGCTATAGCTAATAGACAGATGCGCGCAAAAATAACAACTGAATAAATAGCCGACCACATGGCCAATATAGTAACTGCGATCATAGGTAAAACTACTGACCCCAAAGTGACCAAGAACGTAACTATTGAGACTGGCTTGATCTAAGATAGGCTTGTCATGTTTAAGCTTACCAACCGTCGCGAGACGTAGCGGATTATGACCATCCTGAGTGGTCAGTTGCCAACCCGCTGGCTGCTGAGCCGGCATATGACGCACGATATCCGCGATAATATCGTCGACCACATGCAGCTGCTGCCAAAGGCGCTCAATGGCATCAGTATCCATTAGACCGCGCTTATCAAGCTGCTGGGCAAGCAGATATTGTTGATATTCGGCGAATTGTGCTTTTAGCGTTTGTACTAGATAAGTGGGACGCGTGGCGGTAGAAGCCATATATAGTAGTCGTGTGCGCTCGTGCTGGGCGCGATAGAGTGCCACACGCTGCGCAGCAGTATTGGTTTCGCTAGCAGCCTTTTTTTCGGTCTCTGCGCTTTCTGTCCTTGTGCTTTCAGTCTCTGGATTTTCAATTGCTACATTGTCGTTCCTAACCTCTTCTGAAGCGGGTAAGGTAAATAACGCGAGCAGCGCCGCTTTATCAGGCAAAGTCTCTTCACTGTTTTTTGGCTTATCTTCTGACAGAGGCTGATTGTTTTCGACATCGTCTTTATTAATACTGCTATTATTTTCGATAGACGTAGAGATGCCTTGTTGGCTATTGGATTTTGTCGTTGGTTTTGCGGTCGGTTCAGTCATAACACACCATCAGCTTCAAAAATAAACATCGCTTGGCGCGCCACATATCAATGCCAAACAGTAAAATATAACGCGCTAAAAACAAGTGGTCGCACTTAGGCAACTCATGACTCCATAGTACCTGAACCTAAACACATTGTCAGCTGTACCGCAGCAAAATAGCCTCAATCAAATAACGCCATTTAAGTTTGCTTGTTGAACAACAATACTGAATAACCAAGTAGGCATAAGACAAAAAAAACGTTAAGGTCGAATCGTTAACCTTAACGCTTTGTCTTAACAATCAACACATTGCAAGATACTAAGCCAATAGCTGTCTTTGGTACTGCTGACGATAGGCTTTTGGAGATACCCCATAGACGCGCTTAAAAGCTTGGCTAAAGGTCGAGTCCGACGCATAACCGACCAGCTCACTAATACGGCTGATACTGTTTTGCTGCAAGCGCAAATAACGGGCTGCTAGGCGCAAGCGATAATCGATTAGATAGGTCAATGGTGGCATACCAATGGTGTCTTTAAAACGCTGCGCAAAGCTGGAACGCGACATTCCAGCGACTTCCGCAAGCGTCAAAATCGTCCAGTTTTTGCTCGGTTCATCGTGCATCGCTGCTAGCGCTTTGGTCAAAAACGGATCTTTCATTGCCTTTAGCCAATTGTCTGTGACCTCGGGGATGCTTTCGATATAAACGCGCAAACACTCAATCATCATAATACTTGCCCAATGGTTGATCACCGCCGTTTTGCCCATACGCTCATGCTTAGACTCTAAGGTTAACAGCTTAATCTCTACATCAATAACCTCAAATCGCCCATCGGTGTCATTATTAATCTCAGGCAATATCGGTGGCAATACCGATAATAAAGGACGAACCATCTCTTTGTCGTATTTGCACTCAATCAGTATCAAAGACGACTTCGCATCGCCATTGCTGGTGAGATCAAGCGTATTATCTTTGCAGTTAGTGAGCAGCTCATCCAATGGCTTGGCATCATCACCATGATGATTCAGCGCATAACTGACGTGTTGATAGGCATTGGGAACCATGATGATGTCGCCAGCATGTGCCTCTCGTAAGCCGTTGCCCACATCGATACAAAAGCTGCCTGACATCACCAAATAAAACAGAATAGTGTCTTTTCTGGTAAGCGAATACGACCAGTTACCAGCACCATTTAAACGATAGTATTTTGTCTCAAACAAATGCACATTTTGTAGCAATACACTCAGTGCGTCCATCAATAACTTCCTCAATAATCTATGGCAGTTGAACCTAACCCTGCAAAATAAACCACCTAAGAGATATTACACAAGAAAAATCACTTATTGTGGACTGCGATTAAAGTTATACGTACGCTAAACACATATCGAACGCTAATTTTTAACAATACGATTTTTTATAGCCTCTGTAAAGAACGCTAATATTGGCAACATTGACAGCGCTTAATGACTGTAAATAACTCTAAATGAGCCAAATCCTCGTAATGACCCCCACATTATCATGCGAAACTCTTAATTAACGATTTATATTTACTTAATAATTAATATTTTACCCCAAAAGCAGTAGGGAGTTATAACTAAATAAAAGTTAAGCCCTAATCAAAACTAACTGTACTCATAAAATATCCTAAAAACGCGACGCTATTGCTGATATCAACTTTTTGTAATCTTTGTCTGCGCAGGCACAGCAAGCAAGCAAGCAAGGAAAATAGATATCAGCAGTGCGTAATGGTTTGATATTATTTTTCACTCACTGTAGCGCTCATAAAACACTGGTAAGAAATTTAGCGCCTAACAAGTCCGTTGGCAACTAAAGAAGCCAACAGTGCGTGCGTAAAAAACAAGGAACAAAATAAGATTGTCTAACCGGCAAAAAACAGTCAGAGCAGTGGAAAAAATTGAAGAGATAGAAGGAATAAAATGCAAAGGTAGAAAGTACAGAGATAGGAAGTTCAGATATAAAAAGCACAAATATAAAAAACGCAGACGAAAAAAAATGCCAACGAGGGCAATTAGTGGGTATAAAAGTTATGTAGAAAGTTATACTAAATAAAATGGGGCGACTGATGGGACTCGAACCCACGACAACCGAGATCACAACCCGGGGCTCTACCAACTGAGCTACAACCGCCATAACTATTGCCAAGGAAGGCAAGATTTGCAGGCTAAATGGTGCGCCTGGCAGGATTCGAACCTGCGGCCACCTCCTTAGAAGGGAGATGCTCTATCCAGCTGAGCTACAGGCGCTCTTAGAGGACTTTTATACATCTTGATTTGTTTATAATAGCAAAAACTTATAGCATCAAAACAATATCATTATACATAAAAAAAAGCCTGTAAGGCTCTTAAAATAGATGGTCGGAGTGATAGGATTCGAACCTACGACCCTCTGGTCCCAAACCAGATGCGCTACCAAACTGCGCCACACTCCGAAATTTTCTATTATCACGATAGTTAAGTTGATTAATTGGTTATTGGCAATGCCGCTAACTGCTTAATGTTCCTCGCTATCGAGGTGCACATATTAAGGGGAAAAGGCGAGTGTGTCAACACCTATTTTCGAATATTTTATAAATTAGCCAAATTATATTAAAATTATCTTGGAGAGCCATTTTTCGGTGGGAATGTTTGCTTATGAACCGAAGTAATTACAGCGTCTATAACTCTTGTGGTAGTTCACCATTCAGCGTGCCACTCAGCACATCAAAAGGCATAAGCCACAGCTTTGCAGAAGCTGAGTTATGACTATCGGCGTTACCACTTCCATGAATCTGTTGTCTGAGCGCGACAGGTTGTCTGACGTTACCTTGTACAGGATAGACCAACCACACCTGCCCTGCTTGATACGCTTGCGCATAGCTGGTCAACTGATAGGCATCGCTGGCACTGAGCGCACCTGAATGGCTCAGATGCTTCCACTTTATATCGATTACATGGCTGTAGTTACGCGTCTCTTTTGCGCTAGCCATGCTCTGGTTATCGTCATAGGGATGTTTTCTAGCATTTTTCTCCTCACGAATATCATCATTTGGGGTCTGATAAATAAGTAAATCCGGACGGATAGACAGGCACGTCTGTCCTTCTGCATCATTTAGCCACACGCTTTGTGCTTGATGCAGTGCCTGATAATTTTTATTTAGTTGCTCAAACATCGAGGCGATACGTAGGCTTGCCCATTGCTCAAAAGCTTGATTCATATCCATCAATAGACACAAGCGTGGTCGCGATAGAGGTTGAGAGGATAGGCTGGCAGCGATACCGTTGCCGGTTTGTATATCTGAGCGCTGCAATAGCCAGTAAGCCAACTCTAACAATTGCTGCGCGGCCTGTGCTTGTAGCTGACTCAACGGTTGTAGTGCTAGCTGGCGCTTTGCTTGCTGATATACCGACTCTAGGCGCTGCCGCTCATGGTAATTAAGCGCCCGCACTTGTTGCCAGAGCTGTATGGACTTGGGTGGCATGGCTGTTTGCAGGAGCGGTGCCAGCCATACCAGCGCGCTTTTAATCAAACGATTGCTCAGCATGTCTTGACTGAGCACGCTGCGCTCACAGACAAACTTATGCGGTTGTACACTATTGCGGCGCAGTTGCTCTTTGATAAGTAGCCGACCTTGTAGCGTTGCCTGATTATCCACCTGAGCTTGGTAATGCTGGGTTGGTTGATAATGCGCCAAGCGCTGTAAAAACTGGCGAGCGAGCCAATCTGATAGCGATGGTGCAGCTAACGGCAGCGGTGTTACCTGCGAGTTAAATTGACCCAAGCTTTTTGTATTGGCTGATTTACCGTTACGTTGATTACTGCTATTAATCAAATCAGACAGCATGTTTTGTACCCATTGACGGATTTGTCCAATATCGCTATCGCTGTTTTGATGGGGCTCAAAGGACTGCTGCTGCGGGCGACTGGTAGATGCTGAGGCAATTAATTTGGGTAATATCTCAAGCGTCATACCGCTCGGTAACAATACGATGCCGATATAATGCCCGACCTTGAGTTGCCATTGTCCCTGTTTTCGTTTAATAGTAAATACAGCAAACTCTTGCGCCATCAACCAATGAAAGTCAGACGCTTGCCAGAAATCGTGCGCCATTAAGCGTTGATGCTCAAATACCGTCATAATATTAGCATCGAGCGCTTTTATTCTGGCGCTATTAGCAATATCGATACTGTTAGCGTTGCTACCTATCGCTTTACTCTCAGACTGTATTACTCTACTCGTCACTAGCTAGCAACCTTATCAATATAAACGCTGGTAGACGGATAGAGTGGCGAACTCGCCTGTTCTTTCGATAAGATCGGCATTAATCCGATAGCTACCAGTGTTAATCGATTGTCCTAAAAAGGCATTATGACCGTTAAATAATGGATTGGGTCGCACGTCATTCGTTTGATGATTTATCTCGTCATCCACATGATCACTAATCTGCGCTTGGCTATCTTGAATAAACTGCGCCTTCATCGGCTGCGGCTCATCTCTAAACACATACTGCAAGATAGCGACTTGCCCGCCAGCCGCTTGCGCCAATTGCGGAATAATTTGCTCCGCCAATACAGTTTGTAGCTGCGCCAAATGCTGTACGTTGAATAAAAATGCATGACCCAATTGCGCCTCCGCCCCCAACGCCTGAGTAATTCGATTGTTTAAACCCGTTAGCAACTTAGCCAAATCTATGGTTTCTGATGTTTGCGTATCTTCTAGGCTTTGCTTAGCGTTGCCAACAGCGGTGATAATGGGTAACAATTCGGGCTTAGGCGGACAATCAATGAAGCGAAAGCGCCGACGCAAGGCCATGTCTAGTGGCGCTAAAGAATGGTCTTGTGTATTCATCGTGGCGTAGATATCGACATTGGCTGGCACACTAAACGCACGACCAGAATAGGCCAAATTTACGCTCATAGCGTTTGCCATACCAGCGCGCTTATCAGCTTCAATCAGGCTCAGTAGCTCACCAAATACCCGTGAGACGTTGGCACGGTTAATCTCATCAATCAGCATGGCATAGCGCCGCTTAGGGTCACGCGCAGCACGCTGACAAAGTTTAAGGAACGTCCCATCTTGAATGGCGTAACTCATCTGTGCTTGGCTATTGCCCGTCTCATGGTTCTTACTTAAATGGTGACCGTTATGACCAGAGGCTGCCATGACAGGTCGAATACCTTCGACAAACTCTTCATAACCATAGGCTTGGTGAAAGCTGACCATACTAAAACGCTGCTCGCTAAAAGCTTGATGCTGGCTTGCGGTATTGTCACGCTGCGCTTGCTGAAACTCTGCCAATTGCTGCGCTAAGTTGCTTAATAAATCCATACTTTCGGGTAGCAAGTACCAAGCGCCGCTATGGTCTTTATCAAAGTAAGCTTGGCTAGCACGGTTTTTATACGTCACGGTTTTTGAGCTGCTAGGACTGTGCATTTGCAGCACCGACCACGCTGTATTACTTAAGTTCTTCTCACGCGCATTTTGGGCAGCTTTGGCAACAAAGAATTCATGACTGACAATTTCGGGTACTTTTATAAGATCTTGTTTTTCAGAGTGAAAATCTAAAAATATCAAACATACCACATCACGCCAGCTTAACGTTTGTAATAGCTGTGCCAGCAAATCAGCATCGTTCGCTCTCGGTAAATAGTCGGTATATTGCTGAGCAATTTGGAGCAATTGGTAGGTTTTACCAGTACCAGCGACGCCGGTATAAATGATATTGGTTGGCTCATGAATAGACATCTCAGGCATAACTTCTTCCGGCAATCACAATGGAAATAAAAAATGATAAATAACGCGTGCTAAAATACCACTATCAAGTCATGGTTATTTTGCACTCAACATCGCTAGCCACTTAATCTAGCAAATAACTTCGTCTAAAAATATCTTATGATCTCTCATAACGCCCAATCAATGCTAATGCTATGGTTACGTTACTGCCATTTAATAAGCGCAGCAGTTCATGCTAATAATAGTAGCCACATCTAGGTTGAGGTACCATAGTCGCCATAGCGGCTACGATAACATGCACTACATTTGCCACTATAATGAACAATGTATCATGCTAGAAATTTTACTTAACCCATCTAAAGAAGGATTTTTGTATGTCAGGATTATTAAAAAAACTCCCTAGCAAGCTGAGCAATAAATTGCCAGCTACCGTATCTGACAGCACAAAATCGCCAGTCGAAAAGCCCAAGAGCACCCTAAAGCCTGTGAACAATCAATTTACCAAACTCTTATCAGTGACAAAATATTTACCCGCTGGTGCACGCTCTACTATTTTATCCAAAGCGTTTGGCAAGGTTGTACCTTATGTCGGCACGACGGGCGTCTATTATGAAACAGTTGACCCCAACCAAGTCGTGGTCAGCTTAAATAATAGCAAAGCGGTGCAAAACCATATCGGCTCTATCCACGCCGTTGCCATTACCCTACTGGCTGAAACCGCGACTGGCTTTATTTTAGGTCTAAACCTACCTTCTGACCGCGTATTATTGATTAAATCGTATTCGGTGAATTTCTATCGCCCAATCAAAAAAGGTCAAGTGGCTGCAGTGGCGACCTTGTCTGATGAGCAACGCTTGGACATTTTGAACACGCCAAAAGGTGAAATGGTTATTCCTTGCGTGATTCATGACCGCGAGTCTGATAGTGAGCGTGACCCTATCGTCGTTGAAATGCTCTGGGCTTGGGTGCCAAAATCAGAGTTAGAAGCACGCCGTCAAGGACAAAATAATAAGTCCAAATTCGAGACTGAGACTGCTGCAACAGACGGCGTTACAACCGAAAACGATGATAAAATCGAAAGCAAATGATAACGTAATAACAGACATAACAACGACTGCGCTATTAACGACTTTTTTTATAGCGCACTTTTAATCCATAAACTTATACCATTCACACACAAAAATGAAAGTAGCGAGTAAAACGGCTGAAAGTACTACTTACCGTAGACTAAACGCGTTTAACAAGGCTAATCATAATTTTTAGGTTTGGTATTATAATAAGGAGACAGCGATGTCCACATATACTCATAAACTTACTGCCAATTTATCCAAGGCGCTCTTAGTGGCTGCGTGCTCATTAGGATTTGCCGTTAGCGCCAATGCAGCACCCGCAACGAATAGCACAAGCATGACTAAATCTAGCCCTGTCTTTTTGGGCGATGGCGGCAACTATCCATTTTCAGAAGCGGTACGCGTCGACGACACTTTATACATGTCAGGGCAAATCGGTTTTAAAGATGGCAAATTGGTCAAAGGCGGTATCAAAGCCGAAACCAAACAAGCCTTAGATAATATCAATGAAACCTTGTTAAAATACGGCTATCAAAAGTCAGACATCGTCAAATGTATGGCGATGCTGACCGACATGGACGATTTTGATGATTTTAATAAAGTCTATAAAGCTGAATTGGCTAAGCCCTACCCTATACGCTCCGCCTTTGGCGTTGCAGAGTTAGCGGCGGGTGCTAGCGTTGAAGTTGAATGCACTGCCGCAAAATAGTAGCGCTATTAAAAGTAAGCCAAACTGGCTTTTTTCGTTACACGGTTATTGAGTCAATTGACCTGACGTTGACTCAATAACCGTTCTGCTTTATACAATCACGCTTTATACAATCATATCATCAGTGAGTGCGCTCTCTTTGGTCACTCGCAATACTTCTTCCAATGTTGTCCTTCCTGCGATGACTTTACGCAACCCATCAGCACGTATCGATGGTGTCTGTTGGCGCGCATATTCTTCTAGCTCGTACTCCGCTGTATTGCTATGAATCATCCGCCGCAAAGTATCATCAACGGGAACGACTTCATATATCGCGGTACGCCCTTTAAAGCCTGAATTATTACATTTATCACAGCCAACGGGTTTGGGTAAGTTAATCGTCTGTGCTATTAAACTTTCAGCATGTAACCCTATACCAATTTCAGTAAATAATTTGGCTTGTTCTCTATCAGCAGGCTGCCACGTATGGCAATGCGTGCATAGCGTACGTACCAAACGCTGGGCGACCACCCCAATCAGTGATGAAGATAATAAAAATGGCTCTACGCCCATATCTTGCAAGCGCGTCACCGCACCGATGGCGGTATTGGTATGCAAGGTTGATAATACCAAATGTCCTGTCAACGATGCCTGTACCGCAATCTCAGCGGTTTCTAAATCGCGAATCTCACCGACCATCACCACGTCTGGATCCTGACGCAACATCGCGCGCAGACTCTTGGCAAAGGTCATATCGACCTTATTATTGACTTGCGTCTGCCCAATACCATCGAGCTGAAACTCAATCGGATCTTCG
Source organism: Psychrobacter okhotskensis (assembly GCF_013248965.1). GTDB lineage: Bacteria > Pseudomonadota > Gammaproteobacteria > Pseudomonadales > Moraxellaceae > Psychrobacter > Psychrobacter okhotskensis. The sequence goes on from NZ_JABRVQ010000005.1 coordinate 82,334, forward strand.
GCGGTCAAGATATTACGAGTTTGGTCATTGAGATCCGTCAATGCTGAGTATAGCGTGGTGGTTTTACCCGAACCTGTCGGTCCAGTCACCAAAATAATGCCATGCGGACGATGAATCAAGCGCTTAAGCTCGGTGTAGTCGTTATCAGAAAGCCCCAAATAGGTCATATTGAGGCGACCTGCTTGCTTGTCTAATAAACGCATGACCACGCGCTCACCAAAGCTCGATGGTAAGGTCGATACCCGCACATCTACTTCTCGTCCTGCCAGTCTTAAGCTGATACGCCCATCTTGCGGTACGCGCTTTTCGGCAATGTCCAATTTAGCCATCACCTTGATACGCGAGACCAATAATGGTGCCAGCTGGCGTTTTGGGGTAATAATTTCTTTTAACTCGCCATCGACGCGAAAGCGCACGACCAGACGTTTTTCAAAGGTTTCAATATGGATATCTGAAGCGCTAAGGCGAATCGCTTCGGACAACAGCGCATTAATCAGTCGAATAATTGGCGCATCGTCTTGCTGATCCATCAAGTCTTCAGTCTCAGGCACGCTATCTGCTAAACTATCGAGATCGGGATGATCTTCAAGCCCAGCGGCGATGTGCTGTGATTCGCCCGTATTGCCTGCATAAGCGGCGTTCATACGTCTTTCAAAGTCATCGGCACTGATGCTCTCGTAAGTCGGCACACCACGTATGCCTTGCTGCTGTAAAAAACGCACCGCCTCATTAATCGCTGATAACGGCGTGGCTTCGGTCAGCACTAAAGTCGCTGGCAGCTCAGGATCAATAGCAAGAATGGCCAAGAGTTGATGGCGTTTGGCAAAACTGTACGGCAGTTGCATCATATAGACGACCTGATAAATAGATATAACGGCAGAAATAAAAGCCTTTTCATGCCTCAAAAAGGCATGGCGCACTTCATTGACTAAACCCAAAAAGACTGCAAGTAAGCGCGCATGAGTTTGTTATAATAGCATTTTGTTTTGGGCGAGTAGCATTTTATGTGGCTGGCGTATTTGCTAACCACTTTATACTCAATAAGACTATCATGTGATTTCTTATTTTGCTGACAATGCGTTACTATTAGTCAGTTAGTTAGTAATTACCAGTAGTCAGTAATTACCAGCGATTAGTTAACGGCTAATCAATAACTAGTGATTAACGCTCGCTTCTTTAACGCTCATATCATTAACGTTAATTTTTCTGTCCAACCCTGCATGCTCGCTATTAGGATTTTCAGTTATGTCACAGGCTCCCACTACTACCAACCCTATACCACTTTCCCAAGACACCTTCACTGTCGGTAGCCGTACGTTTTCGTCGCGGCTGTTGGTCGGTACTGGCAAATATAAAGACATGACCGAGACAGGGGCTGCCATTGGCGCCTCAGAAGCAGAAATTGTCACGGTCGCCATTCGTCGCACCAATATCGGTCAGAATAGCGATGAGCCCAATTTGCTTGATGTAATCTCCCCTGATAAATACACTATTTTGCCCAATACTGCCGGCTGTTTTGACGCCGAAACTGCGGTACGGACTTGCAAGCTTGCTCGCGAGCTATTAGGCGGGCATAATCTGGTGAAGCTGGAAGTCTTGGGTGATGAAAAAACCCTTTATCCCAATATCATAGAAACCTTAAAAGCCGCCAAAGCGTTAATCGATGATGGTTTTGAAGTCATGGTGTATACCTCAGACGACCCTATCGTCGCACAAGAATTAGAAAGCATGGGCTGTGTCGCCATTATGCCGCTTGGTAGCTTAATTGGCTCGGGTCTTGGTTTGCTTAATCGCCACACCCTTAGCCTTATTATTGAAAATGCTAAAGTGCCCGTTTTGGTTGATGCTGGCGTCGGCACGGCTTCTGATGCCGCGATTGCCATGGAGCTTGGTTGTGATGGCGTGCTAATGAACTCAGCGATTGCCAATGCCAAAGATCCAGTGATGATGGCTCATGCGATGAAACATGCTGTCTGGGCAGGACGTCAGGCTTTCTTAGCTGGTCGTATGCCGATGCGCAAGATGGCGACTGCCAGCTCGCCACAAACGGGCTATTTTTTCCAGTAGCTATTGACTGGCTGCCATCATTTTTTAATATATATTTTTGATGAAAAGCCAGTTATAAAATAATAAGATAGAGGCAATGTAATGCTACTCGGTGCGATGACACTGGAGCTATGATACTTTAAAAGCATTGTTTTAGTCGTCAGCCAAATAGCCACTTATTAATGACGGTCAGCCCACAGTAAAGGTCGATACAAAAAAACCAAGTGCAAGCGATACCCTCGTATGGTTTGCACTTGGTTAACGCTGTAGCAGCTTTATAGTGGGTAGACTCTATAATTTTTACTGATAACTTATCGCCATAAAAGGATTTATTATGCGACTTCTCACCGCTGTTGACCAGTTGTTCTTACTTCTTGAGTCGCGTAAACAGCCCATGCACGTGGGGGGCTTGTTCTTATTTGAATTACCACAAGATGGACAAAATGCGAACGGTGACTTCGTCTACAAGCTGGTGCAGCAAATGCAAAATGCCACAGTACCACCGAGCTTTCCCTTCAACCAAGTGCTCGAAAGACTGCTGTTTTGGAAGGAAGATGATCAATTCGATGTCGAACATCACTTTCGCCATGTGGCGCTGCCCAACCCCGGACGTGTCCGTGAGCTGTTGATGTATATCTCCAAAGAGCATAGCCGATTGCTAGACCGCGCCATGCCATTGTGGGAATGTCACGTGATAGAAGGTATCTTGCCTGAGTCCGAGGGTAGCCCTGAACGTTTTGCGTTGTATTTCAAAATCCATCATTCGTTGGTCGATGGTGTTGCTGCCATGCGTCTGGTCGAAAAGTCCTTGTCGCAATCGCCGACTGAACCTGTCAGTTTGCCCATATGGTCGCTGATAGCGCGTCATCGTAAGTCAGTGGATAAGTTATTACCCGCTGACCGCTCAGTGCGCAGTATCTTAAAAGAGCAACTGTCTACCATCAAGCCCGTCTTTACCGAACTGCTCGACAACTTTAAGCATGGTGATGATGAAGATTACGTCGGCACCTTTGATGCGCCAATGAGTATTCTTAATCAGCGTATCTCAGCCTCGCGGCGCATTGCCGCTCAATCTTATGACATTCAGCGCTTTCGTACTATCGCTGATGCGTTTGAGGTTAACGTCAATGATGTGGTGCTCGCTGTTTGTTCGGGGGCATTACGTCGCTACTTGCTCTCTATGAATGCCCTGCCGACCAAGCCGTTAATTGCCTTTGTGCCCATGTCATTACGCTGTGATGAGAGCGCCTCAGGCAATCAAATCTCATTTTTGATGGCCAATTTGGGCACGCACTTAGACGACCCAGCCAAGCGTTTACAATTGATTTATAAGAGTGTGAATAGTGGTAAGCGTCGTTTTAGACGGATGAATAAAGCGCAAGTTATCAACTACAGCGCCATTGCTTATGCATGGGAAGGCATCAATGTGTTGACAGGTTTATTCCCAAGGAAGCAGGCATTTAACCTTATTATCTCTAATGTGCCGGGCTCCAAAAAGCCGCTATATTGGAATGGTGCACCGCTAAAAGCGCTATATCCAGCCTCAATCATCGTCGATGGTCAAGCGCTGAATATCACGCTTTCTAGCTATCAAGATAAAATTGAATTTTGTATCACTGCTTGTAGCAAACTGCTGCCGCATCTGCAAGATATGCTAGGGTTGCTCGAAGATGAGCTGAGTTTATTAGAAGGTATTAGTGACGCCAAGACTGTAGCGGCCAGTGAATAAAGCGTTTAAGTAGTAAAACGTTTAAGCAGTAAAACATGACGCAATAAAAAAGCTGGCACCATTATAATGCCAGCTTTTTTTATGTTAAAAACTCGAAGACTAGCCCTAGAACATGCACTAGCAAAACAGTATTAATTACTCATCATTTGACCAATCTCATGCCATCACTAGCTTGTCGTTAACTGACTAGACTGCGTCGCCCCATGTTGGGACAACCACCTGCATCAACGGCTTTAATAATTTGATGTTACAAGCAAAGATAGAGCCTGAGGTCATTGAGTTGTGCGCGCCTGTATGATCGACGACCACACCACGTGCTTCGGTCACGATAAGCTCACCGGCCGCAATATCCCAAGGCTTGATAGACATCTCAAAGTAGCCATCAAAACGACCAGCCGCTACATAACACAAATCAAGCGCAGCAGAGCCTAAACGGCGAATCTGGCCACCAGACTCAGAGATTTTTAGCAGGCTTTCAAAATGCTCTTTGGCATAAGAAACAACTTCACCATTGCGTTTGCGCTCAAGCGGATGACCAGTAGTAAATAAACCACCATCAATCGTTTTGCGCTCGCTCACTTGCATACGGCGATTGTTCAAGCGTGCGCCTTTACCACGGCTAGCAGAGAACATCTCATCACGGACAGGATCATAGACAACGCCATGTTGAGTCACGCCTTTATGCTGTACCGCGATAGACACACAAAACTGCGGCACGCCATGAACGAAGTTTTTGGTGCCATCTAGCGGATCGATAATCCAGCACCAGTCAGCATCTTCACCGCGACCTTCTTGCATACCAAACTCTTCACCCAAGTACGAGTGATTTGGATAGCTGGCTTTTAGGGTTTCAATGGTCAGCTCTTCGCTAAAGCGATCAATACGCGTGACCAGTCCATCAAGCCCTTTCGACTCGATATCTAATTCAATTTTGTGGCGGTTTTGATGCGCATATAAAATCTCTTTACCAACTTTTTCAGCAGTACGCGCTGCGATGACGACCATGGGTTCCATAAATAACCTATTTGCTTGATGAATGAATAAAACATTTACTTGATGAATAACTGTCAAAAATAATACTAAATCTGTGCTCACAACATGCCAATCAGCCGTCGCATCACACTATTGCTACACGATTAAAAAACGTCGTTTTTAAAAATCTAGCCTTTAAAAACAATAACCGCATTATACTAAAATTGTTCGATAGAGACGAAAAAACCTTCACGTTCACTAAGCCAACCACTATTTTAATGGTCGTCACAAACTGCGCAAGTTGTAAAAAAGTCAGCACCCACGGCTAAGCAGGCGTTATATCTGTTGGTTATACGACTATCTTTTTTCGAATTTTTATAATCAAAACAGTAACCTTTAAAGCTTTTTATAAATCCATTTCCGCAATATAAAATTAAGACAATAATATTTGCAGTTGACTGACCACACCATCAGCGTCTAAACCACAGTCAGCCCATTGCTCGACTTGAGAGCCGTGTGCGATAAAGCGATCAGAGATGCCAATATTAGAGACAGCTGGACGATTGGCTTTAAAAGCAGCAGATTCGTTCAGCAAATACTCATTGACCGCACTACCCGCGCCGCCCATTATCATATGTTCTTCTAGAGTGGCTATATGGCTAATACCTTGCTCAATTAAGGTTTCGAGCAATTGAGTATCTAACGGTTTTACCCAGCGCATATTGACGACGTGTATCTGACAGTCTGATTCTATATTATCATTAATAAGGCTTTCTGCCGCTTGCTGAGCCGTCGCAACCATCGTACCAAATGCCAATAACGCCAGTTTTTTAGGGGCATCAGCACTACCTAATACGGCCTCTACTACCGCCTCGCCGATGTTATAAATTTGCGCTGGCTGAGTAATAATAGCCCCAGTACCGACGCCGCGTGGATAGCGTACGGCTGTACATCCTTGGTACTCATAACAAGTATTGAGCAAATGGTAGCATTCATTTTCATCTTTTGGCGCGGCAACCAGTATATTGGGCACGCAGCGTAAAAAGGCAAAATCAAACACGCCAGCATGAGTAGCGCCGTCTTCACCGACAAGACCCGCGCGATCGATAGCAAACGTCACATCAAGGTCTTGCAAAGCGACATCATGAATTAGCTGATCGTAACCACGCTGCAAGAATGTCGAATAAATCGCGACAATAGGTTTAACGCCTTGGGTCGCCATACCAGCGGCCAGCGTTACGGCGTGTTGCTCAGCGATAGCGACATCGAAAAAGCGCTCGGGGAAATGACGAGCAAAGTCGATCATCCCCGAGCCTTCTTCCATTGCTGGGGTAATCGCCAGTAACTTATCGTCCGCCGCTGCTTTGTCACATAGAAACTGACCAAATACTTGTGAGTACTTTAAGGCAGGCTTAGCTTCTGAAATATCAGCTTCTGGAACATTAGTTTTTTGAGTATGGATTGCTGCAGTTTTATGTTCTGTAGGTTTCACTTCATCAGGCAATTTACTGATAGCATGGTAGCCGACTGGATCTAATTCTGCTGGCGCAAAGCCCTTACCTTTAGTGGTATAAATATGGACTAAGACCGGACCTGTTACTTGCTTGGCAAGCGACAATACTCGTAACAGCTCAGGGATATTATGACCATCAAAGGGGCCAAAATAGGTAAAGCCAATCGCTTTAAATAGATTGTCTTCTAACTGCGGTACATCGCGCATCTCTTTATGGCGTTTGCGGCGGTCAAAGGCCTGCATATCAGGACGGTGACACAGCACAGGCTCGCCAGTATCAGAGATATCAACTTGATAGCCTGACTCCCATAGCATCGCTAAATGCCGGGAAAAGCCACCGATAGAGCAGGATATCGACATATCGTTGTCATTTAAAATAACGAGCAGATCGGCATCTTGTTGCACGGCGTCATTCATGGCTTCAAACGCCATGCCACCGGTCATAGCCCCATCACCAATAATACAAGCAACCGTTTGTGCACGGCCTTGGTAACGCAGCGCTAGACTCATGCCAAGACCAGCTGAGATAGAGGTCGATGAATGCCCAACACCAAAGGTATCGTAAGTCGACTCAGCCCGCTCTGGAAAAGCGGTTAAACCATCTTTTGAGCGAATCGTTCCGAGCTTATCGCGTCGACCTGTCAGAACTTTGTGCGCATAGGCTTGGTGACCGACGTCCCAAACAATCTGATCTTGCGGCGCATCTAAGAGATAATGCAGCGCAATCGTCAGCTCAACCACCCCTAAATTGGCACCAAAATGTCCACCACTCTGACCGGCTGAATACAGCAAAAAAAGCCGCAGTTCATCAGCCAAGGTTATCAGCTGCGCGGTAGTGAGTGTTTTTAGGTCAGTAGGCGTATTGATCGCATCAAGTAGCGGCGTTTGGGGACGCGCACGCGGAATCACTGCATACGTCTGTTGCAGACTGGATAGCTTAGCAGCAGACTCAATGGCTGACGCGGATACTGACTGAGACTGTGGGGAATGAGGTGACTGCTGCATAAACCGTACGATACCTACCAATCTGCTGACAAGGGTCTATTTAAAATATTACTATGACTATAAATAACTGAGTGACGTTAATAATAGCAATAATCACGACACCATTATGGATGTCATTGACTATATTGATATCGTTAACTATAAAATTACTGCTAGCAACTATATAATCACGCATAGCAATAAATACGCCGCCATAATAGACGACGATAGTCTTAACGCTGTGACATCAACCGTTGCTATTATGCCTTATTGCCTGGCATCAATATCAGCCGTTAGTGACGACATAGTAATGTAAGGGCAAAGACTTGTCACTGTATCCCTTAAAATAGTATGGCATAATAGCATTTTTTTTTAATTGTCGCTTTAATCATCGTGCGTCGTCTGTGAACTTTGTGTGTTTTTATAATAAGCACAATAAACACACTGCCTTCACGAACCGGTTATACTGATAACACCTTAACCATAATAATATGGCTATGTCAGAATCCGCTACCGCCTCGATGATCGGCTCATGTAGGACATTAATGTCATATCAATTTATTACCAGTGCCACATTACCGACTCGTCACGGCGAGTTTGATATTCATATCTTTGAAAATGATGACGGTCAAGAGCATGTAATGCTGACTGTCGGTCTGTCTGTGGTCGATCAACAGACAGAGGCCGCGGGCTTGCAGCAAAAGGATGACGCGCTAGCAGAACGACCTATTCCCTTAGTGCGCATCCACTCTGAATGCTTGACAGGCGATGCTTTTAGCTCACTAAAATGCGACTGTGGCCCTCAGCTCAATACCGCGATGCAAGCGATACAAGAGACTGGGTGCGGCGCTATTTTATACCTGCGCCAAGAGGGTCGCGGCATTGGGCTGACCAACAAGATTCGTGCCTATGCCCTGCAAGATCAAGGGCATGATACCCTAGATGCCAATCTGATGTTAGGCTTGCCTGCTGACGCGCGCGTTTATGATATGTGCAGCCCGATGCTCGCCCATGTGGGCGTTGATGCGGTGAGACTCATTACCAACAACCCAGACAAGGTCGCTTACTTGACTGGCCATGGTATCGACGTCGTGGAGCGCGTACCATTGGTCGTCGGTGTCAACGACATGAATGCAGACTATCTGGCTACCAAGCGTGATCGCATGGGTCATCTACTCGACAAAGATTTCAATACCGCCCTACACCTGAATAAATAGATATTTTTATGAGTACTTCAAATAGTGATAATTCTCCAAATCTGTCAGCAGCAGATTCAACGACGCCAACCAAAAATGACATCATGCGTGTGCGTGAATTTTTGGTCGACTTACAAGCGCGTATTTGCCAAGCGTTAGAAGCACAAGAGCGTGACGGCAGCAGCAACACTAAACCCGCTACCTTTGTGCCTGATGACTGGGAGCGCCCTGAGGGCGGCGGTGGACGTTCATGCGTGCTGGCAGATGGCGAGGTGATTGAAAAAGCAGGGGTCATGTTTAGCCATATTCATGTCCATAACTTGCCCGCCTCTGCCACCGCACGTCACCCTGATATTGCAGGTCGTAAAGCTCAAGCGATGGGTGTGTCACTGGTTGTTCACCCAAAAAACCCCAATGTCCCAACTAGCCATGCCAATGTGCGCTTGTTCGTCGCCGAAGCCGAGGGCGAAGACCCCATTTGGTGGTTTGGCGGTGGCTTTGATTTGACACCTTTTTATCCAGTACTAGCGGACTGTGTCCATTGGCATCAAGTTTGTCATGACTTATGCTCGCCTTTTGGCGAGAGCGTCTATCCTGACTTTAAGCAGTGGTGCGATGAGTACTTCCATCTGCGTCACCGTGATGAACAACGCGGCATCGGTGGCTTATTCTATGATGATGTCAATACAGAGAGTCGCGGCTGGGACTTTGAGACCTGCTTTGACTTTATGAAAGCGGTAGGCAATGGTTATCTTGACGGTATTATGCCCATTTTTGAGCAGCGTAAAGAAACACCTTACACCGATGAGCAACGCCAGTTCCAGCTGTATCGCCGTGGACGCTATGTCGAGTATAATCTGGTCTACGATCGCGGTACGCTGTTCGGTCTACAAAGTAACGGACGCATTGAGTCTATCTTAGTGAGTATGCCGCCACTGGCCAGCTGGCATTATCGCTTTGAGCCGGAGCCAGGTTCAGCTGAGTTTGAATTGACAGATTTTTATCTCAAGCCACGTGATTGGCTGTCGCTATAACTATAGTTGTGCTACGAGCGTCGTTTGCACTGAAGCTCAATGATAACAACTCTTAGTCATAATAAACCTCAGTTATAAAACCACTGTGGTAGCTAGTTGTACAATATATAGTCAACATATTCTAAAAACGCTACGGTATTGCTGATATCAATTTTTCTTGCTTGCTGTGCCTGCGCAGACAGAAGCTACAAAAAATTAATATCAGCACGTGATGTATCGATATTACTTTTCGCTGACTATACAATCTATGTTGTGCAGTCAAATTTTACGATGTGATAACAACTATTGTAACGGTCATTACTTAGATAACCGTTACAATAGAATGTATTTTTCGCAAAAACCCTTTAGAAGCGACTGCGTTTCTAAAGGGCGAGAGTCAGTTTTATAATAATATTTTTATTTAGGGCTAGCATTTGCAAGCGCGCCTACTATTAGCCAGATTAAAGGAGTAACTTTCATGGCACAGGTTCATAATAACAAATCATTAAAATCAATTTTTGGCATCACATTAATGGCAGCAGCTTTAGGTATAACCGCTTGTAGCACGCCAGCTGACCCCGATGTTAAAGCGCGCCAAGACAGCATGAAAAGTTGGGGTGATGCGATGGGTGTCATGGGTGATATGGCTGAAGCACCTGATACATTCGATGCAGAAGTATTTAAAGAACAGGCGGCGTTTTTGGCAGAAGATGCTGCCACGCCTTGGAGTCATTTTGAAAATCAAGAAGCGGCTGGCAATGCCACCGAAGCAGTATGGTCTAATGTCGACGGCTTCAAAGCTGAAGCAGATAGCTTTCAACAAGCAGCGGCTGAGCTAAACGCGGCAGCACAAAACGCTACCAGTATGGATGACGTTATGCCTGCCTTTGGCCAAGTCGGTCAAAGCTGTAAATCATGTCACACAGATTTTAAAGTGAAAGCTGACTAGAAATTAAGCTTTTAAGCTTACGTTTGAATGCATAAAAAAACCGCCGTATCAAAAGATACGGCGGTTTTTTTGCAGTCTAAAAATGTGACCTATTCAAACAGTTGCATGACACATTTATCAGTGTATCAACCCAACTACTCTGTGGCAGCTTTATTCACATCTAGCGCTTGCTGCTCGTTCATTTTATTAACAATAGAGGTGACAGAAGGGTCGCTCAAATCTATGGTACGTATTGGGAAAGGTATGTTCACCCCTGCCGCATCAAGAGCTGTCTTAATCTCTACGATAACTTGATGGATTGAGGCAACTTTATTGGCTTGGGTGCCATCTTCGATGAACCAGCGCACCATTAAATCGATTGAGGAGCCACCAAAACCTGTCGCAATCACGCTTGGATTGGCTTTAGTAGAGACGCTATCCACTTTATCCAGCGCCCGTAAAATCTCAGCCTTTGCTGCTTCGATATCATCTTCGTAACCAATACCAACGGTGACTTGCAAACGGCGTTGCTTATAGGCGGTATTAACAGTCAATGCTGAAGTATACAAATCCGAGTTTGGAATGACCACTTGTCGACCATCATAGGTCTTGATGGTCGTCGCACGGATTTTGATATCTTCAACCGTCCCTTCATACTCCCCTGAGACAATCTGATCGCCAATACGAAACGGCTCTGAGATAAGGAGCAAAATACCAGATAATAAGTTTTGAAAAATATCTTTAAAAGCAAAACCAATAGCGACCGAACCAATACCGAGCGCACCAATCAGTTTGGCAGGCGTAAATCCTGGTACGGCAATGACCATCGCAATCATAAAACCAATGAAAATAATCAGTGCACCGCCTACCCGCTGAAACACTTTAACTAAGTTTTGATGACGACTGCGGCTACCCAATAGTTTATGTACGACTTTTTTGAAGACAATCGATAAAAACCAAAAAATCAGGATAACGATGAGCGAAGCCACAAAATGCGGTATACGCTCAACAAAGCCAATCAGGATGCCATTCGCCGAATCGATGATGCTTTGATACGTCAACGCATCTGTCGTTGTCGATCCAGCAACTGTCTCACTACTTACCGCGGTTTCTGCCTCAGAGGTAGGCATTCAGGGGTCACTCCTTTGATATGTGAACTTTTTAAGTCAATGATACGCCATCGCTGTTGTTTGTCAGGTCCTAAAAACTAGCCCATCAAATCGGCTTGTACGATCTCGATCCAATAGCCGTCAACGTCTTTAATAAAAGCGATATTTTTCATACTGCCATCTTCGGGACGTTTTTTGAATTCGACATTATTTTTATCAAACCAAGCCACCGCTTCATCAAGATTCGGCACACTAAAGCAGATATGTCCAAAACCTTGTGGCTCACTATTACCATCGTGATAGCTAAAGTCAGATTTAGTCTCGGTACCATAATTATGGGTCAACTCTAAAATACCGCGCTGACGGAAGGCAAAGATTTCTAAATCCTCACCAGCGGGTAAATTCTCACGCTCGCTATCGGTCAGTTTGGCTAAGAAATATAAATCAAATTCCATATCAGGGAACTTTTTTACCGCCAGCAAAGTCATGCCAAGCACGCCAGTATAAAACTCCAATGATTTAACAGGGTCTTTTACCCGTAGCATGGTGTGGTTAAAGGTAAAGCCTGAAGTCTGTGCAGAAATGGGCTGAATGCCAGCGGTATTTACACTGCTTGCAGGCTGCGCTATCGTTGCTTCATTATTATTGGTTGAATTGGACGCTGACGTAGACATAGTTATCCTAATAGTTGACAAGTTATGGAAGTTAAAAATCAGCAAATCACGCTATTTGTGATTTGCTTAACTCTCTCATCATAATAAAAAATGGCAGGACTAATGATAGGATTTTGTAAGAACTTATAATCTATACAGTCAATCTATATGGATAGTTATATTCAATTATTAAACACAAGCGCGCTAGCCTCACCCAAAATAAAGGTAAGGCTAGCGCTATTTTATTGATAATATTGACAATAGAATAGCCATTAACTTTATAACGACTAACTATCTAAAAACCGTACCTTCCCTGTTTCTAAATCATACTCTGCGCCAACGACCAATAACTGACCACTGTTGGTCAAGTCTTCTAGCGCCCGCGAACCATGCTTAAGCTGGCTGACCGACATGCGCACGTTGGCACTTATTGAGCGATTGACCAATTCATCAGCATCGACATCTTGCCCATTGGCAGTAGCAAGCTCATGTAAGTTATAAACGCTTGGGCGGATACGATCGACGATTGACTGTAAATTGGGCGAGTAATTTTGCTCAGGGTTGATCAGTGCATCGACACAAGCAGTGACGGCGCCGCAATGCGAATGTCCCAAGACCACGACCAACTTTGTACCGAACTTTTCGGCGGCAAATTCTACTGAACCGATTTGCGAAGGCGCAACCACGTTACCTGCTACCCGAATCACAAACAAATCACCCAAGCCTTGATCAAATACAATTTCGACCGGTACTCGGGCATCGGAGCAACCCAAAATGATGGCTAACGGGTCTTGATTACTCACCAGTTCTGGTCGTCTTTGCATCATTGGATCAGTGTTGGTGAGGCTATCCATGTAGCGCGTATTGCCTTCTTTTAGCAGTTCGAGCGCTTCTTGACCTGTTTTTGGGCGGATATCAGTAGGCATAAGGGTTCCTTGATTATAAAATGATTAGAATAATAAATCTCTTTTTTTGACCATGGCTTGGCTAAGCGTTTTGCCCGACATATCAGGCTTCCTGTATTTCTTAACCACAAAATTATTGTATAGGAATAAAGGGAGAAAAATCATAAAAAAATTGCTTTTAATCTCGTTATTTAAAGATGGTCATGGCTGGTAAAGCGGCAGTCAGTCACATTAAAATAACCAATAATAAGCCTGTGACACTAGGGTCTGTTGAACATTCAAATGTGGAACTGGCAGTGGCTATTTTTTAGACAATACGCAGTGAAATTTTTGACGCCTAGTCATTCTAGGTTAGATAATTTCGCCATGTATTGGCAAAAAATAGCTCTGCCCTAAAAGGCTGATGCTAAAATCACCCCAAACGTTGTTGTAAACCTAGCTAAGGTCTCGACATTATCGTCGGTTTACGCCTGATTTGATAAAAGGTTTGGGACGATTTTAGCAATCAGCAGTCCTAATATTTGAATGTTCAACAGACCCTAAGAATGCTAAGAAGAAAGCAAAGGTTATCAGAACGAATTTTTGGCCCATAATAAAATGGTATGGCGAACTTATAACGAACTTGCACTGATTTATATCAAGGGTTTGTTATAATACGCAGCAACCAGACCACGCTTACGCTCAGGCCAGTCATCGAAATTGCAGCGATTTTATTTGGTCGCGGCCCCAGTCTATCGAGCGCTTAGGAAACTATATTATGAATGACTCACCTATGAACACACATAGAACTTCTATGCCGCCGAACGCCGATAAGGTGCTGCTACAACTGACTGGTCTAAAAAAAACCTACGATCAAACCGAAGTGCTAAAGGACATCAATCTCGATATCAAGCATGGTGAGTTTTTGACACTGCTTGGGCCATCAGGCTGTGGCAAAACGACGTTGCTGCGCTTGATTGCTGGTTTTGAGCAACCAAACGCTGGGGCGATTTATCTAGATGGTGTACAGATGGCAGGCTTGTCAGCCGATAAGCGTCCGGTCAATACCGTGTTTCAACAGTACGCCTTATTTCCGCATATGACCGTTGCGCAAAATGTTGCTTATGGTCTTAAACTTAAAAAAATTCCTAAAGACGAGATTCAAACGCGGGTGCGTGAGATGCTGGCCATGGTGCAGTTAGAGCATTTGGCCAATCGCAAACCGCAAGATTTATCCGGTGGTCAGCAGCAGCGTGTGGCGATCGCACGGGCGGTGATTAATCGTCCTAAACTATTATTACTTGATGAACCGCTGTCGGCGCTCGACCACAAGCTGCGTTTGCAAATGCAGTCTGAGCTCAAACGCTTGCAGCGCGAACTGGGCATCACCTTTGTCTTCGTCACTCATGACCAAGAAGAAGCGCTGTCAATGTCAGACCGTATCGCGGTGATGAAAGATGGCAGATTTCAGCAGATTGGCACGCCTATCGAGATTTATGAAACCCCCGCCAATTTATTTACCGCCAAATTCATCGGTGAGACCAATTTATTCAGAGCAGAAGTCAAAGGCGTCTACGCTGACCAGCCAGATCGTGATGGACAAGTCAGCAATGGGCGTATCGAAGTCGAAGTATGTGAATCGCAAGCGCAAGACGGACCGACGACATTACGTAATTTGCGTCGTCCGGACTTTGCCAATGACGTGCAAGTGGGTGATATCGTTAACTTGCTACTCCGTCCTGAGGATTTACGGATTTATGATCCCAATGATAAAGAACATGGTGGCTTACTCGGCCGAGTCATTGAGAGTAATTATAAAGGCAGCACCTTAGACTCGATTATTGAACTCGCAAACGGTCATATTATTAAAGCCTCTGAATTCTTTGATGAAGATGACCCCAGTTTTGATTACAAGTTAAATGAAGCGGTCAAGGTCTCATGGGTGGATGGCTGGGAATGGGTGCTACCAGATGACGATTCAATCGACCATTCAACCGCCAATTCGAGCGAACATCAAGGCATGTCTGTGCAAAAGGATGTCAGCTAATGGCAGCTAATAGCCGTTTCAATTTGGGCAACAAAAGTCCTTTTCGGACCGCAACGCTATGGCTGATCTGGGGCTGGTTGCTTATTTTTGCGTTATTGCCAAATATATTGGTCATCGCTGTCAGCTTTCTGACTCGCGATAGCAGCGCTTTTATTAGCTTGCCTGTCAGTATCGACAGCTATGTACGCATGATTGATCCGCTGTATTTTGAGGTATTTGTCCATTCGTTATGGATGGCAGGTATCACCACGGTCATCTGCTTGCTGCTCGGTTATCCTTTTGCTTGGCTGGTCTCTAAAGCCAATGTACGTTGGCAGCCGCTATTGATGATGATGCTCATCCTGCCGTTTTGGACGAACTCTCTAGTACGTACTTATGCCCTCAAACTGCTGTTTGCCAATAATGGCTTGATTAATAAATTGCTGCTAACGATAGGCGTGATTGATAGCCCTATCGATATTTTATACACGCAGGGCGCGGTCATAGCAGGACTGACCTATTTATTATTTCCTTTTATGGTATTACCGTTATATGCGGTCTTTACTGACTTGCGCAATGACATGCTACTGGCCTCGCAGGATCTGGGTGCTTCGAAAACGCAGACATTTTGGCATGTGGTACTACCATTGACCACACCTGGGATTATCTCAGGGGTGCTATTAGTCTTATTACCCGCGATGGGCATGTTCTATGTGGCCGATATTTTGGGCGGCTCCCGTAACTTGTTGGTTGGTAATATTATCAAAAATCAATTTTTGGATGCGCGTGATTGGCCGTTTGGCGCAGCTGCCAGCGTATTATTGACCCTAGCGATGGCCGTACTATTACTCGCTTATCGTGCCAGTAGTCGCCGCATCGGCAAGACCGACTTTAATGAGGTGGCTTAATGTCTAATAACTCATTAAAGAACTCACCCGTGAAGAACAAGCGTCACATCAAGAAACCTAGCATCGGCAGCATAGCGGCTAAAGGCTATCTCGGACTGATTTATGCTTTGCTATATCTGCCCATTATTGTCCTAGTGGTGATGTCATTTAACAAGTCAAAAATTGGCTATAACTGGGGCGGGTTTAGCTTAAAGTGGTATGAATCGCTATTTAATAACCAAGCGATGCTCGATGCTTTTTGGCATTCTATCGTTTTGGGTTTGGTCGCTGCCACCGTCTCAACCTTGATCGGTACATTGACTGCTCTTGCCTTACATCGCTACAACTTTCGTGGCAAAGGCTTACTAAATGGGCTGTTGTTTGTACTGATGATGTCGCCTGAGATTGTATTGGCTATCTCATTACTCGCATTATTTTTATTGATTGGTCTACAGTTGGGCTTTGTATCGCTGCTATTAGCTCATATTACCTTTTGCCTGCCGTTTGTGGTTATTACTGTGTTTGCACGTTTAAGCAGCTTGGATGAGCGCTTGATGGAAGCCGCCCGCGACTTGGGTGCTAACGAATCAACGATGGTGCGTACGGTACTGATTCCCGTCATTCTGCCAGCGGTAATGGCAGGTTGGCTACTCGCCTTTACTTTATCGCTAGATGACGTAGTGGTTTCCACTTTTGTCACTGGCCCCAGCTATGAGATTTTACCGCTACGTATTTATTCCATGGTACGAGTAGGACTCAAGCCAGAAGTTAATGCTATTGGTACACTATTATTAGTCGCTTCTTTAATATTGGTCATTATCTCACAGCTACTGTTACGCAAGCGCTAGCTGTTCATGGCTCATTAATCATTAATCATACGCTATGAATGAAAGTCAGCAACATATGTACTATAATGAATTTTTCTCAACTTAGTAGGCAGGCTGTCTTATGCTAGAGCTTCGTCATCTCAATACGTTAACTGCATTACGAGCGCATGGTTCACTTGCTGCGGCCGCCGATGAGCTGCATGTCACCGCCTCTGCAGTGTCTCATCAGCTAAAAGAGCTAGAGAATTACTACGATATCAGCTTGGTCAATCGCCGCACACGCCCGCTCACCTTTACGCCTGCGGGTAAAACGGTACTCGCCCTCGCAGACAGCATAATGCCGCAAGTTACCCGTACCAAATCCAACCTTAAACGCTTAGCGCATGGTCAAGCAGGCAGATTGCGTCTGGCTTCTGAATGTCATAGCTGCTTTGATTGGCTGATGCCGATTCTCAATCATTATCGCCGCGAGTGGTCAGACGTTGAGCTGGACTTTGCAACGGGTTTTGAACCTGAGCCACATCATTTATTAATGGAAGGTGATATCGATTTATTAATTACCACCAGTGACTTACCAATAGAGGGTATCAGCTATCAGCCCCTATTCGAGTATGAAAGTCGCTTGGTACTTTCACCAACGCATGATTTGGCCGCGCAAGAGTTTATTGAGCCCAGTGATTTGACTGAAGAAACCTTGATTGCCTATCCGGTAGAGGCCAAGCGTCTCGATATCATTGCCAATTTTATGACGCCAGCGCAGGTCAGTTTTGATAGTATTCGTACGACAGAGTTGACGGCGATGCTGATCCAGCTGGTCGCTAGTGAACGCGGTGTGGCGGCCTTACCTGATTGGGTCGTTGCTGAATATGAGAAAAAAGGTTGGGTCGTCTCGCGACCGCTGGGTGATGGTGTGCATTGCCAGCTGTATGCAGCGACACGCACATCGAGCCAAGATACCGCTTATATGCAAGGGTTTGCGAGTTTGCTACAAGGAATAGTAAAGCCGGTTTAATATTTCGCTATTTACTAAATTATTCCAGTTAAGAAATATCGTCCGCTCTCTTACGTTATGACGAGCATTATGGTAAATGACGGTTCCCTAGTGAGGACTTGAATTTTAGCCTGTAGCTAAGCGATTTCAATAGTTATAGGCTATTGGGTTTAATTAGTGTACATCTGAGTGTACTTGATAAGATTAGCTTTGTGATTCTTTGACTAGGATATTCCCTAATAACCTAGTCTTTATTCATCCTCTGTCCTTATACCCAAGTTGTTACAACCTAATTGATATCCATTGTCACAAGCCTTGGAAAAGTACTTTTTCGCTATAACTGTATTTCGACGTACGCCTATGCCATTAAGATACATCATGCCAAGATTATATTGAGATCTAGCATCTCCTTGATTGGCGGCTTTTAGATACCACTTACCGGCTTTAGCATAATCCTGAGGAGCACCTTCGCCATAGCTATAGATTGTTCCAAGTTGGTATTGGGCAGGAACATATCCTTGGTCAGCGGCTTTTGTATACCACTCGATAGCTTTAGGATAATCCTGACGTACACCTTTACCCTCGTAGTAAGCGTTACCAATGTTGAATTGAGCCTCAACATCGCCTTGGTTAGCTAATTTCTGCCACGCCTCAACGACTTTGGCATCATTTTGACGCACACGCTCGCTCTTTCGATGTGGTACGCCATTGATGAATTTCATCGGACCAATCCCTTGGTTAACAGCTTTTGTGCGCCAATCGATATGCTTATCGTAATCCTCACGTGTACCTTTGCCATCGTAATTGTAGTAAGTTCTACTAAGTTCAAGTTGAGCCTTAGCATAGCCTTGATTAGCGGCTTTTGTGAACCATTCAATAGCTTTAGAGCGATCCTGATCTACCCCTTCGCCATCGTCGTACATAATTGCAAGGTTATATTGAGCAAGATCATATCCTTGGTTGGCAGATTTTGTATACCACTCAATGGCTTTAGCGTTATCCTCGCGTGTACCTTCGCCCTCGTCATACATTACTGCAAGGCTATATTGAGCCTCAGCATCGCCTTGATTAGCTTGTACTGCAATGTCTTCAAATTCTTTTTCAACAGCTGATTTTACGGCTGAAACTACGTTTTGAGAACTACTTATTTGAGTAACAATGGCTTTATGACACCCTGTCAGCAGAATGCCAGTCAGTAAAAATGTTGCTAGCCTTTTTTTCATAGCTGTTCGTCCTGTTCGTTAATCAAGATAACACTACAATTTATCATTTACATGCCTATCGTGATGATCTTAAATACATTAGTAGATAGTATTGTTAGGCATACCTATGGCGAACCAATCAGACGCTCGCACTGGTCTAGTTCCCTATACAGGCTTCGAACTGTAGGCTGTTAAAGTCACTAATTAGGATTAAAAATATAGTACGCTTACCAAAATAGACTAAACGATTGTAGAGATTATACTAGAATGGCATCATCTTAACTCTACATTATTAGTGAAGCAGATATGAAGAATAACCAGTATTGTTATCCTAAAAAATTATACGGTAATCGTGTCATGGGTGCATTGGCAGTCAGCAGCCTATTATTCGTAGTTACTGGTTGTGACAGCACAATGAAGGGTACTAAGCCCACTGATAGCGTAGTTAATACCGCATCAAATCCAGAAAAATCATCCTTACCAGATAAAGCTAAAAGCAACGCTGACGCTCAAGCAGATAGCCCAGTTTATTTTATTGCTGCTGATGCTTCTGCGTCAACACCAGACGGCATCGAAAAAGTCACTACCGCCAACAATCAGTTTGCCACTGCCATGTACCGACAGATCAATGGACATACTGGGCAAGCAGATGACAACGTGTTTTTCTCGCCGTACAGCCTGTCCACTGCGATGGCAATGCTCTATGCCGCAGCAGAAGGGGAAACGAAAGCGCAAATTCAAAAGACCTTTTATTATCCCTCAATGGATATTCTCAATCCCAATAGCGCCGCGCTCTATAATCAATTTAACAAACCCAATCCTGATTATAAACTTGCCACGGTTAACGATTTATGGATGGAACAAGGGTTAACACCTACTAAATCCTACGTAGATACGGTACAACGTTATTACGGGGGGCAAGTGACTAACCTTGATTTTGAAAGCAATCCTAATCCTTCGCGCCTCATCATTAATAAAAAAATTGCTCAGCATACCAATCAATTGATTCCTGAGTTGCTACCAAAGGGCAGTATCAAGCCCATTACAGTTGCCGTATTAACCAACGCCATTTATTTTAAGGGCGATTGGAAAGTACCTTTCGAGGTTCAGAGCACCACTGAGCAGCCTTTTTATAATCATATAGGTACGAGTCCTAACATCAAAATGATGCAACTACAGGAGCATTTTGGTTATAGCGAGGATAAGCAAGTGCAGGTCGTGCAATTGCCTTACAAGGGTGATGACTTATCTATGCTCGTAGTATTACCAAAATCGAAAGACAAAGCAGCAATGCAGCAGCTGGTGCAGGATTTGAGCGCTGATACGATTAAGCAATGGAGTAAAGATTTAGTCACTCAAGAAGTGAATGTTCATCTGCCAAAGTTTAAGCTTGAAGCAAGCTACCAGATGAAAAACCTACTCACGGATATGGGTATGCCAAGGGCTTTTGAAAAAGGTGCTGGGTTCAACTTATTCGATAATAGCCCGCCCATAAAAATTGACGATGTCTATCATAAAGCAGTGGTCATCGTGGATGAGAAAGGCACCGAAGCGGCAGCAGCGACGGGTATTGTTGCCGATGCAACTGCTGCTGCTGCTCCGCCACCTGTATTCAAAGCCGATCATCCGTTTATCTTTATGATTAAAGACAATAAAACCGATGCGATATTGTTTTTAGGTCAGGTTAATAAGCCTTAATTAGGGCATACCCTAAGGGAACCACCTAAAAGGTGCCAAAAACCAATTAATAGATCACTTAAAATAGACTGCAATAAAAGAACTACTCAAATCAGACCATTAAGTGAGTAACATCTATCAAAGATTACAAAATCAGCTTAAACAAATAAAAGCCAAGCGCTGTTGCCAATAATGTCAGTCCTACATGTAGACCGATGAGCGCCAATCCTGCCAGCAGACGACCGTCATTGACGAAGGTAAAGACCTCCGCGCTAAAAGTGCTAAACGTCGTCAGCCCACCCAAAAACCCAGTGATTACGAACAGTCTCACATTGTCAGACAAGCCGCTACCCATCCGCCCGAACCACACTAGAGCGAGCCCTATCAGCAGTCCACCCAATACATTAGCGCCAAGCGTTCCCAGTGGTATCCAATGATGCAGCGGATTGAAGCGTGCAAGCCAGCCGCGCAAACACGCGCCCAGTGCGGCGCCTAAACCAATCGCAATCCACTGCATAGGTCATCCTTAGGTTTAATAAAGGTTAGCGAATAGCGTATTGAGAAAGTCACCTTTAAACCGCTGGTAGCTCTGTCATCGGCCAGCGCGGTACGCAACTCACCGCCAAATCATCTGATTGACCCGCTTGCAGGCGCTCGTAACCGGCATAAGCAATCATCGCACCATTGTCCGTACATAATGCTGGTGGTGCATAATGCACAGTGGCGTTTATTTTTGCCAACTCAGCTTCTAACGTTTCGCGTAAATGGCTATTAGCACTCACACCGCCAGCTATAACTAAGCGGCTCATCTCTACTTGCTTAAGTGCTTTAACACATTTTTTCACCAGCGTATCGACCACAGCATGCTGAAAACTGGCCGCTATATCAGCGCGAACTTGTGGATCACTGTCGGCAACATTGCCTGAACCCCCTGAGCAGGGAGTGTCTTTAATCAGGTTATGTACAGCTGTCTTCATCCCACTAAAAGAGAAGTCTAAACCACGATGTAACATCGGACGTGGTAATGAGTAAGCATCAGGATTACCCGTCTCGGCAAGCTTGGCAATGTTAGGACCCCCAGGATAAGGCAAGCCTAGCATTTTAGCGGCTTTGTCGAAGCATTCACCTGCGGCATCATCGATCGATTCACCTAATATCTCATATTGCCCGATGCCATGAGCAGCAATAAGCAAAGTATGGCCACCTGACACCAATAGCGATACAAACGGAAAGGCGGGTGGATTTGCACCCATCAGCGGTGCTAACAGATGTCCTTCCATATGGTGAATACCAATCGCTGGAATATCTAAGCCATATGCCAAGCTGCGCCCAAATAATGCACCCGTCATCAGCGCGCCAATCAGTCCCGGGCCTTTGGTATATGCAATAGCATCAATCTCGCTTTTTTCAATATCACACTGCTCTAGCAACTCATTGAGCAAAGGTACCAGCTTACGAATATGATCGCGGCTGGCAAGCTCAGGCACGACGCCGCCATAGAGTGCATGCAGCTCTATTTGTGAATACAGCACTTGCCCGACCAAACCTTGATTGTCAGTGTCTATCAGCTCACTATCAAAAATTGCCAGCCCCGTTTCATCGCAAGACGTCTCTAAACCCAATACTTTCATACTTTTGCCTTTATGCTTTTGTCTGCGTGTCATCTTCTGTAGCGTTTTTTGTCTTATACCATTAAAAACGTGCATAAAAAAACCGCCATTGTCAGTCACAATGACGGTCAGTTTAACAAATTTCAATAGCGAATATATGGCAATACGCCCCATCAGCTCACAGACGCCAACATATAATCAACCGCAGCATGCACTTGTGCTTCAGTGACGCCATTGATCGCTTGCGCGGGCATCTTATTAAAACCTTTAGCAGAATGGCTATACAGCGTCTCTTTGTCTTTAGTAATGCGCGCACTCCACGCAGCGGTATCGCCATATTTTGGCGCTTCTAACAACCCTTGTGCGTGACACATTTTGCACTGCGCCTCATAAAGCTTGGCCCCAGCGTCCGCAGCCAGTACTTCAGGTTCGGCTTCGGCTACTGGCTCTTCTATCGCTTCACTGATCTCGCTCTCTACGGCAGGCTCGGGCGTCACCACTTCAGGCTCAGCGACCGGCGCTGCTGGCTCGACAGCGACGGCGTCAGCTGATTCGCTGACCGCAGCTGGTTCTTCAGCCGTTGTATTGTCACCACTACACGCACTAAGCGCCAGTAACGCGCTAATACTGAACACCGACAATGTCCATTTACCAAAACTCATACGCGGTTGCTTATTACTCATGATCATACCTCTATATAAGGGTTCATCTTAGCGGCTGTCATTACAGCGCATAAAATCCGTCACGACCTTGCACATTGAGCGCTATTAATTGGCAGTTGCTTCAGCGTCAGTCGTTGCGGTATCCGCTACGGGCGGGGCGGCACTAGTATCAGTAGCAGCTGTATCCGTACCAGTCATAGTCGCATCGGCACTGTCAGCCATATCCGTATCAGCACCCGCTTCAGTAGTGATAGCGCCGTCAACTGCCGTACCGTCCGCTGCCATATCTGTCGCTGGCATCGGTGCGGTTTCTGGAAAATCCATCTCTTCAGCTTCAGGTCCATTGGCAAGAGCAAGCTTGGCGGCCTCATCTACCCGATCAACGGCTTTTACTTCATGCGACCCACCTTCTTTATCACTGCTACAAGCACTCACGCTAAATCCAAGAGCGACCAACAATGCGGTGCTTAAAGCCGTATTTAGTACTGTTTTCTTCATTCCAACATCCTCAATAAAATGCCCAAAAATCATTAGTGTGTCACTGACTATATAGAAATTATCATAGCATAAAGACAAGACAAGACAAACCGTTATAGACAGTAGGGATTTTTTGTTGGATTATCTGTGACGGATTTAACCAAATATAAACAAGATAAGTAAACCCAAAAACTTCCTAATAGGTTGTAAAAAATGCGCTAGCCCAAATATTTTTCAATTACTCATACTGAGAGATAAATGCATGAAAACCATTGACTTTATTCGCATTTATTATTAAAATACTCGCCCTTGTGCTATAGTACAAGATTATCCTAGTTTGAGTTGATGCCTGTAATCTTGAGATATTACGGCTAAATACTAATACACAACCAAACTAATGCCTTTATATCTCATCCTCATAAGGAGTCTTCATGCCTGCAGTTAAGGTTAAAGAAAACGAACCAGTTGATATCGCAATCCGCCGCTTTAAGCGCGCTTGTGAAAAAGCCGGTGTATTATCTGACGTGCGTAAACGTGAATTTTATGAAAAACCAACGCAAGAGCGCAAGCGCAAAAAAGCAGCTGCGGTAAAGCGTTATAAGAAAAAGTTACAACGCGAAACTATTCGTACCACTCGTATGTACTAATCGATAATACGATTAGTTAAGTACAAGCGCTACACTAACGCCACTGTTATCCATCGATATCAGTGGCGTTTTTTATGCTACAATTTTTGTTATTGCGGTCGATACTGCCAGTAATAGCGTTTTTCATTCAAAGGAGCGCTTTCGCAGACGGCGCATCAACAAACTTACCTTATAAGGATAATAATAGTGAGCGACCTTAAACAAACCCTGTCAGACAATATCAAAACCTCTATGAAAGCCCGTGAGCTTGAACGCGTAAAGGTATTGCGTAACGTGCATTCCGTTATCAAGCAAATTGAAATTGATCGTCAAATAGAGCTTGATGATGCAGGCGTGTTAGAAATTTTGCAAAAGCAGCTAAAACAACGTCAAGAGTCACTTGGCATTTTTACCGAAAATGGCCGTGACGACTTGGCAACCAAAGAGCAGTTCGAAATTGATATCATCAATGAGTTCATGCCCAAGCAGATGAATAATGATGAGCTTGCTGCTCTGGTAAATGCCGAAATTGCCACGCAAGGTGCTACCTCTATGCGTGACATGGGCAGTGTGATGGGCGTATTAAAAAATAAAACCGCAGGTCGTGCGGATCCAGCGCTCATCTCTAAGCTGGTAAAAGACGCGTTGCAAGGTTGATAACTTTGTAATAAACACCATTGTTTAATATCAATGCCTAGGGCGTGTGCTAATTTTAAAAATGGTGATTCAAAGATACACATAACCGCCTAAGGCTTAAAGTCTTTGGCGGTTTTTACGTCTTTAATTTCTGCATTTATGCTCGCTAATAGCGGACGTGCACTACTTGCTTGCCCCGTCGTTTGCATACGTTCAGCCAACTGTTTGGCCTGTGTTAAGGAAGTAAGTGCACGCTCGTAACGTCCATTCCAGAGCTGGTCATGGCTGCGATAACGTAGCGCATTAATGGTAGCAATATTTTTAAGTTGCGCAGAATCAGTGGTTTTAGCGATTTTTTCATTGGCCAGTTGTAGGCTTTGCCAAGCATAGCGATCGGCTGGCTGCTGCTGGGTCAGAGGTTTTAACAAAGCTTGTGCCTTGGTCGGCTCATTACTATTGGTCAACGCCTCAGCCAAATACAACCGCAAATCACGGCGCTCAGGATACAGACGCTGCTGACGCTCTAATACCTCGGCGGCTTGCTGCCACTTGCCTTGCTCGCTCAGAATTTGGCTGTGGGTAATCGACAACAAGGGCTCTAACACCTGCCGCCGCGCCACTGGTAACGCAACAAGTTCCGCCAATATCTCATTGGCGTCAGTAAAGCGTTGTTGCTCGCTATACCAAGTCATCAGTGACAGTTTGGCCCCTAAGCTGTTTTTGGCGGCTGCCGTCAAGGTGGTCTCAGACGCATGCTTACCGGTACTTTGTACACGCCAATAAAGCAGATCGAACAGCGCTTGATGACGCTGTTGCTGGCTTAATGACATGGTTGGATACTGCTGCGCACAACTTTGCGATTCACTCAAGCGCTCATTGCTCAAGGGATGTGAACGTACAAAACTGGGTAAAAACCGATTGGCTGTCTGATTCAGCTGGCTTTGTTGATTCATCGTCGCAAAAAAGCTGGGCATCGCCCGTGGGTCATATCCAGCTTGGGTCATGATTTGCATCCCTACCCGATCAGCCTCACGCTCATTGTTGCGACTAAACGCCATGCTGCTATTCATCGTCGCCGTTTGGCTGCCCATCATCACTGCCGCTGCCGCATCACCATCGACCGCTGATGCGGCAATCGCGGCCAGCATGCCACCTATTTGCATCAGCATGGCTTTTTTACGTTCATCAACGCCGCTTTCGTAATGGCGTTGGCTAATATGCGCGACTTCATGAGCGACGACGCTGGCCAGCTCATCCATACTACTCGCAGCCAGTATCGTCCCTGTATTGATGCCGATGACGCCGCCTGGCGCGGCAAACGCATTGATACTGGGATTGTCGATAATGACCACGCCCAAGGGTGCTTGCTGACGCGCTTGCGCATTGAGCCGCCACGTCATTTCCTTGACCGCTTCTTGCACCCAAGGATCGTGCTCCATTTTGACACGACCATTGATATTTTGTAGCGACCATTCGCCAAGTAGCTTATTTTGATATTGTTCCGCAAAGCTCAGCCCTTGCCCGCGTAAGTTAGGTAAATCGAGCGCTTCTGAAGCTGGGCCTTGCCACGAGTCATAGGCAAATGGCGCAGCGGTACTTTCGCTACTATTGGCGCCAGTGGCCACTGCTAACAAGGCAGCTGATACCCCTATTTTTATGGCATCAAGCACGAGCAAACGAGCCGTTTTTTGCTTGGGTGTAGACGATATCATGTCTTGTGCATCCTTAACGATGAAACACGCATTCGAGATATTGACGTCTGGTTTACCACATAGCGACTGTCTATTAGAGTGATACAAATGCGCATCCTATCCGATTGATAACAACGTAATTTCGACTATACGAGCTTGTTTATATAAGGTCAATTCTAGTCTGCATTTAACTACCAATAACTTGGCTGCGCGTCACTATTGTGCAACATAACCATGTAATTATTAGAGCTGAATTTCAGCCTGTTTATTGCTAGCAATCTGCACAGATCACCATGAAAAGACACCTTGCTTAGTTGTTCTAGTGAGCCAAACATTACGATGACTATATTCAACTGCAACTACATAGCGGCAATTTGCTATAATGATGCACGGTAGAGAGACTTTGCCATTATTGTTTTTTAATTAATAGCTAAAATCTATTGATAAGTTAATATTAATAATAATAGGCTATTGAATTCTCTATAGTTGTAAACGCCAGTTTTAATGTTTTAAGGGTAGGTTTTATGTCCGCTGACAGTCAGTTAATCACCGTAACAGGCTCTTATTCTGTCTGTTTGCCAGCCAGTTTGTCTGATACGCAGCAGCATGTTATTCGCCAATTATTAGATTTATTGTCTGCCTCTTATGAGGGTGATACTGAGTTGAGTGCTACGATCGACTCAAAGCAGCTACCCCTTATTATAAAGAACTTGGTAGACGGACGTGGACTTGCCTGCCCGATGCCATTGTTAAAAACCAAAGTAGCATTACGTGAGGTGGCAGCGGGCGAGTCGTTATATGTGGTGGCCACTGACCCTAACTCGCAAGCGGATATCACCGCTTTTTGTCAACAAAGCCAACAGGCTGGAACGACTCCCAGCTTAAGATTGATGGTTAACGAAGTCACCAATAAAGATACTAAGCCAGTTATCAACGAAGCGCTGGCTGATGGCATATCATCCCAGCATTGCGATACAATATATCACTTCATCATTACCAAAACTGATAGCAACTAAGCGTCGCTATCCTTTACAATTACAACAATAAAGATTTTTATCTGACTGTTTGTTTATCTATTTAACCAAGGTCAAGAATATGGCTACTACTGCTAATGATGCTGCGAAAACACGTAAAAAAGATGGCGCAGCGCCTGAAAAAAACGAAGCGCGCGATGCAGCTCTAAAAGCTGCTGCTGCGCGTCCACCTTATGATGCGAGTGCATTTGAAGATACGAGTACGCGTGACTTAGTGCCAGCGATGCCGACGCATCTATCAGCGCCTGGGGTCAATCTGGGCGCGTATATCAATACAGTGCACCAAATCCCTATTTTAACCCCAACGCAAGAGCAAGAGCTTGCCCATCGCTATTATGATGAAGGCGACGTGGAAGCCGCACGCTTACTCGTTATGTCGCATTTGCGCTTTGTAATTCACATCGCACGCAGTTACTCAGGCTATGGTTTACCACAAGCGGATCTCATCCAAGAAGGCAACTTGGGGTTAATGAAAGCGGTCAAGCGTTTTGATCCAAATAAAGGCGTGCGTTTGGTCTCTTTTGCGGTGCATTGGATTAAAGCGGAAATTCACGAATTTGTGATTCGTAACTGGCGCATTGTCAAAGTCGCGACCACCAAGGCGCATCGTAAGTTGTTCTTTAACTTACGCAGTCTCAAAAAGACCAATAATCAGCTAACATTAGAAGAAGCAGATGCCATTGCCAATGACTTAAATGTCACTCGTAAGCAAGTGCTTGAGATGGAATCGCGTCTCACCTCTTATGATGCTTCGTTTGAAGCGCAATCTAGCGATGATGATGACGGTCGTTATGCGCCGCAGCTGTTTTTAGAAGATGGTATCGATCCTGCTGAGATGGTAGAAGAATCGGATTGGGAAGAGAACAACTCATCAGCACTGATTGCGGCGATGGATACCCTCGATGATCGTTCACGCGATATCGTTGAGCAGCGCTGGCTGTCTGAGCAAAAATCTACCTTGCACGAATTGGCAGCGGTTTACTCTATCTCGGCTGAGCGTGTACGCCAAATCGAAAAAAATGCTATGGATAAAATTCGTGATGCTATGACCATCGATAGTGTCATTTTGCCCGATGACATTCAATAAGGCGGGTGCAAACATTCTATTCTGCACTATTGATAGGCTTGGCTAATGATAAGAGTTTGGGCATGGTAAATTGGATAGCTATTGCAGCGATTAATATGGCCGTCGCCGTTGCTTTAGGCGCGTTTGGGGCTCATGGTCTCAAAAGCATGGTTAATACTCAGCAGCTTGAATGGTGGCACACGGCAACGCTCTATTGGTTTGTCCATGCCCTTGGTTTGTTGCTCGTTGGCATCCTTATTCGCCTGAACTATACGACTCAGACGAGCGCATGGTTGCTACAGGTTGGCGTGATTATATTTGCTGGTAGCTTGTATGCAATGACCTTGGGCGCGCCGCGTTGGTTTGGCGCAATCACGCCTATTGGAGGTGTCTTAATGATTGTAGGTTGGCTATGGCTGGCTGTTTCGGCGTTTCGCTTGAGCAAGGTAGTTGTTTGACGTACACAGTTATTAACAGCCGCGAAAAAGATAGATAACAATGATGTCACTGAACGATATGGCGAAAAAAGGAATTTTAACCAATTAAGGAGTACATTTTATGAGTACCATTAGTGTTAATGGTAAACACCTACAGACCACCCATCAAACCGTGCAATTGGTCATCAATGAGCTAGGACTTAGCGAAGGTCGCTATGCGGTCGAGGTCGATGGAGATCTGATCCCAAAGAGCGAACTTGGTCAACTACGTATCGTAGAAGGGATGAATATTGAGGTGGTACAAGCAGTTGGTGGCGGCTAGCGGTTGATTCGTTAGTCGTTTTAATATAGTCACTTGAAGATAGTCACTTGAAGATAGCCACTTGAAGATAGTCACCTCGAAAAAACTAGTAGCTAAGACAAACTGAACCTTATTAATTACACTATCTTTTGCGTTAAAGAATGACGATATGATAGCCAATAAAAAGACCTCAACGTTACATACGTTTGAGGTCTTTTTTATTGCTTATTACGTCATTACTCAATCGATGGGCTATTTATATTATTTATTCATATAGTCGATTCAATTTAAAAGTAGTACAAGGCAACCGAGTGTAGATGTATATGTGATACTTCAAGCGAGGTTAACGCTGTAATACTTTTATAGTGGAATGACTATACTATTTATGGGTTTATTAGCCACTATATATTGAGCGTCAATCATAATAAAACTAAACGGCTGGCGCTACATCAGCGGTAGTAAGGTCTTCATAGCGTCCATCACGCCCTGCACCCTGAGTTTTTTTACGCTCTTGACGGGTTTTGTATTTACGCACTTGTCTATCAAGCTTGTCTGCCATCTCATTAATGGCTTTATACATATCATCCTCAAGTGCTTGGACAAACATTTCTTGACCTGAGACTCGCATAATCGCTTCGGCTTTATGGCTTTTTTTACCACCATCACTTGCGCCGCTATTGTCTAGCGATAAGATCACTTTAATACTTTGTATCTGATCGAAGTGACGCTCTACTTTTTCAAGTTTTTCGCGAACTGCTTTGTCCATCGCATCGGTAACACTGATATGGTGACCACTGATAGAAACATTCATATTATTGTCCTTTTATTTATGACTTACAATCAACAGATGAGATAGCATTCCTGCCTTTATCATCTTGCCTTACCAACGACCGCTACAAAATTTTCGGTAAAAACTGACGTATTATTGTATTGCCAATTTAGTATCGCCAATTTTTTACCAAAATAAAAATCTGCTTCGTTTTTGTCCTTGGTATGACTCTAATTTGTCATGAAAGCAGGTTAGTAGCAAGACAGTAAATTGTAATTAAATGTAATAAAAACTGTTGTTTCTTTCAGGTTTCTATATAATCAAAAAATTTTATTTTTTATATTTATAATCAGGTATATTGAAGGTTGCCTGACTTTAATGATAAGTCATTGAGTTACGACAGTTAATATTTTTGCTTGCGCTGGGTAGATGAGCCAATATTCATCGCTTCACGATATTTGGCCACCGTTCGGCGAGCAATATCGATGCCTTCTGAAAGCAAATGGTCTTTTATGCGACTGTCAGACAGCGGTTTCTTAGGGTCTTCATCCCCTATTAACTGCTTAATCATCGCGCTAATGGCTGTTGATGAGATGTCGCCGTCGCTACTACTGACATGCGAGGAGAAGAAATGCTTAAGCGAAAACAAGCCTTGCGGTGTCAAGATGCTTTTGCTGGTGGTCAAGCGCGAGACGGTCGATTCGTGCAAATCAACCTCTTCAGCAATGACCTTTAGAATTAATGGTTGCATGGCAGTTGCCCCATACTGCAAAAAATCTTGCTGATAGCGCACGATACTGGTCGCTACCTTTAATAAGTTTTGATTGCGTTCTTCAATACTACGAATAAATAGCCGCGCATCGGTGAGGTTTTCACGCAAGTATTGATTGTCTGGGCTGTCATCGCCGCGCTTGACCAAATTGGCATATTCTTGATTGACCCGTAGTTTTGGTAAGGTGTCAGGATTCAGGCGTACCTGCCAGCCATCGACTTGCGCAGTCGCATCGGCTCTGTTGCCATTACTGATGTTCTGAGTATGGTGGCGACGGATAGGCGTAACCAGCACATCAGGGATATCATAGCTGGCAGGTGGTTGCGCGTAGTCTGGCTGATAGCTTTGAAACAGTAGACCTGGCGAAGGATTTAAGCTGCGCAATAGAGTAAGCGCCGGGGTAATCTGCGCAGGCGCCAACCCTGTGCGCTCAGTCAGCGCCTTGATATTATTACTGACCAGATGCTCACTGGCGGACAATAGCGCTTGCGCTTCTTTTAGATAGCGAGTATCAGCATCGAGCTTGGCCAGCTGAATCGCTAAGCACTCACTCAGATTGCGCGCACCAACGCCCAATGGATCACACGATTGAATAACACGCAGTACCGCCATGACTTCATCGTGCTCAACGCGCTCTTCCCATTGATAGAAGCTTGCCATGGTCTCAAAGCTTTGTAGTAACTCGTCAATATCGAGGCGCACAAAGCCCATATCATCCATCGAGTCCACCAGATATTCTGCAATCAGCGTGTCCGTTTCGGAGAGACGCTTAAAGTTAAGCTGCCAACGTACATGGTCTTGAATCGTCGCGCAGGTGCCACCTTGATAGCTATCAAACTCATCATAATCTGGTCGTGCTAGTGCACTGGAGGCACTGCCCGCACTGAAATGACTGGCATCAAAACTGTCCGTATCAAAGCGCCCATAGTCATCGTTATCCAGCGCTTGATAATCTATCGCGCCATCATCGACACCAGACTGTTGCAGCTTATCGAAGCTATCCATGGAGCCATCACTATAGTCGTTCGTACTGTCATCATCATAAGTGGCAGTGCTCGATGACGCGGCGAATGAATCAGCGCTAGCACCTTGGTTCCAAGTATCGAGGGTTAATGGCTCACTAAACTCCTCCCTCATCGCATCATTAATGCTCTCGTACTCGTCTTCCTCCTCCTCGATACGTTCGAGCAGCGGATTACTATCCAGCTTGGCCTGAACCTCTTGCGCAAGCTCAAGACTAGAGAGCTGCAGCAATTTGATGGCTTGCTGCATTTGCGGGGTGAGCTTCTGTGACGTGCTTAGCGTGGTCGCCAATCCGAACGACATACTCATGGGTAGCTTATTACACTCCAATCGTGGTGGTATAGTCGACCCGATATAAATCAGATACGTTATCAGGCTTGCTTAGTCTACTAGTGGCCGTAGTGTCACGCACATGCCTTTGCCTTTCTGGTGTCTCAATTATATCAAATCGACTATGTGTTATGCTGATTCAGGCGGTGACTTTATGATATCAGGTCATGACGATAGCATTTTTTGCCACAATTTTGCTATGATAATTTATACCCTATGCGCATGAGTTTTTGACTTCTATCTCACAAAGCCGCTTAGTCACCAGCATGATGGGCTGAATAAATAGAGTCCTACGTGTATATAATCTATTAATAATGACAAGCCTATTATGATAACAAAGATGGGATAAGCGCCTTGTCAGCTTAAAAATAACTGAGAAACAAACGATGAATAATTCTATAAATAATGCGCAATTTACTATTGCTGCTATCCAAATGAACAGTCAGCAAAACATTGACAATAACTTAGCGGACATAAAAGCCGCCATCATTGATGCCCGCGCCCAAGGTGCTCAGCTGGTTGTGTTACCAGAAAACTGCTGTAGCATGGGTGAGCAATTTGCTACTGCTGAGCAATTTGATGTCCTGTCAGCGACGTTGGCAAACTACGCCCGCACCTATGGCATTTATGTACTGGTCGGATCCCTACCCTGCGCTTATCGGCCAGACGGGTTGGTCGTACCTGATGGTAGATTGCGCCAAGTCAGCCAGTTATTTGGCCCTGATGGCAAAAGGGTTGCACGCTATGACAAAATTCATTTATTTACAGCGACGGTA
Source organism: Psychrobacter okhotskensis (assembly GCF_013248965.1). GTDB lineage: Bacteria > Pseudomonadota > Gammaproteobacteria > Pseudomonadales > Moraxellaceae > Psychrobacter > Psychrobacter okhotskensis. Next base: position 115,181 of record NZ_JABRVQ010000005.1, read on the forward strand.
GCAGATAAGCAAGGCCGCTATAATGAAGCCGCCACGTTTGAGCCGGGCACGCAGACAGTGGTTGTACCGATTGAGGTAAATGATGCTGTTTATCAATTGGGCATGATGGTCTGCTTTGACTTACGTTTCCCTGCTTTGGCGCAGCGTTTGCGGCAAGCAGGTGCTGACGTATTGAGCGCGCCATCCGCCTTTACTTATTTGACGGGACAAGCACACTGGTCGCTGTTGCTGCGTGCACGTGCGCTAGACAGTCAATGTATGGTGATTGGCGCGGCACAAGGTGGCGATCATGTCTATAAAAATGGGAGTACGCGACAGACGTGGGGACATACTACCATTACCACTTATGATGGCACCATTATAAATAGCTATGATAATAGTGAACTAAATAGTCAAGCGGTGACTGAAGAACAGAAAAATTATGAAATGGTATTAGCGACTTTTGATAAAGCTGCCCAAATACAAGGGCGGCAAAAGATGCCTATCTTTGACTGTCATCGTTTGGCTTAAGGGTCGATCTGGTCTATTTTAAAATAAAGCTTTTAGAAGAAAGCTTTTAGAGATTTAAATTTTAGAACGTTAGCCTTTAGAAAATTCATATTCTACGTTGAGTCTTTGTCATTCTGCGCATGCGTGGCACGCGGATGTGCGCGATCATAGACTTGTGTCAATTTAGCAAAATCTACATGGGTATAGATTTGCGTCGTGCTAATATCGCTATGCCCAAGCATCTCTTGTACCGCCCGCAGATCACCGCTGCCAGATAGCATGTGCGAGGCAAAGCAATGGCGTAATAGATGCGGATACATATTTTGCGCAATGCCTGCCCGCGTTGCCGCGACTTTTAGACGTTGCTGCACTGCCCGCGTTGACAAGCGTGTGCCCAATTTTTCACTGATAAATAGCGCCGTGTCCATCTGCTCCACCCACAGGTTACGATGCGGTAGATAACGGCTAATTGCTTCTGCGGCTTTTACACCTAACGGTACTATGCGCGTCTTATTGCCTTTACCAGTTACTCGTACTCGCAATTCGGACAAATCCATATCTGCCATGTCTAGGGCGACCAATTCGCCGACCCGTAGACCGCTGCTATAAAGCAGTTCAAACATCGCTTTATCACGCAACCATAAGCGTGCTTGTTCTGGCGTATCAGGGATTTCTTGATCTAGCAATTGCGTCAGTAAATCCACGTCGGCGATCGACGGTAGCGGCCTAGGACTGCGTTTAAGCTGATAGCCGGTCGTTGGATTGATACGCGCCAAATCCTCCTCGATTAGCCAGCCATAAAAGTGGCGGATGGCGGACAGCTCTTGCTGGACGCTAGCAAGCGCAAGTTTGTCCTCATCGAGTCGTTGGCTAATATGCTGCGCCAGTTGGCGTTTATCGCAGCGTGTCCACGTCAGGCGCTTGCCACGTAAAAACAGCGCCAATTGATTTAGTCCAGCAAAATAAGCGGTCAATGTATGCGCTGAATGATTGCGCACTGACAAAGTGTTTAGCCAACGATGTACTGGTGCCAATAATTCTCGTAGCACAGCGTCTGGCTCTATCGTGGCTGCCAGCTCAGCGGATAGCCATGATTTTGACTTAGAGTCTACTGTAGGCGCTGTCGTCATTGTCTATTAGCCTTCTGGATTGGGCTTGATGCCCGCTTGCGCCATTAAACCATCTGGGCTAAATACGCCCTCATAAACAAAGGCGGTCGGCCCCGTCATCATGACCGAATAGCCCGGCTGCCATTTAATAATCATGCTACCGCCATAAAGTTGCGCGCGCACATCTTCGCCTTCATCAAGCCAGCCTTCACGGACACCGATAGCCACTGCTGCACAGGCACCCGTCCCACAGGCTTGGGTCTCACCGACGCCGCGTTCATAGACACGTAGGCGAATATGGCGCTGGTTCATCACTTGCATAAAGCCGACATTGACACGGTCGGGAAAGGCCGGATGCGATTCAATCGCTTTGCCCAAGGTTTCAACGTCAGCATCAAGTACATCGTCAACCTTGATCACCGCATGTGGGTTGCCCATATTGGCAACATAAAGCTGCACAGGCGTCCCATTAACGTCTAAATGAAAAGCGTTTTGGATTTTGGTGGTGGCTCGCGGGGTAAATGGAATCTCGCTTGGCTCAAATTTCGGCTTGCCCATATCGACCTCTACCCAACCGTAGCGATCAGTCGTCAACGAAATAATACCACTCGCCGTCTCAACACGCAGACGCTGCTTAAATGACAGCTTACGCGCTTGGACAAAACGGGCAAAACAGCGGGCGCCATTGCCGCACTGCTCAACCTCGGTGCCATCGGTATTAAAAATACGATAACTAAAATCAACGTCAGGGCGCATGGGCGGCTCAACCACGAGTAATTGATCAAAGCCAATGCCCAGATGACGATCACCCAATAATTGCACCAAATCCTTGGTCAAATCTAAGCGTTGGGTCACTAAATCGATGACCATGAAATCATTGCCCAGACCATGCATTTTTGTAAATTCTATGAGCATATCCTTGAGTCCTATCCTATTTTTATGTATGCGTTATATTAGCACGCTGTCAGATACAATGATAATTATCAGCGCTATCAAATACTAAGTTATATTTCTCCCTTAAAACCAACACCTTGATAAATTTCTACCATAAAAAAACCCACTATCAGCACGATAGTGGGTTTTTTAATATTCAAATATCGCGGAAATAATATTAATCAGCTTGCCACAATGTCTCATCTGCATATAGCGCTTCAATGGTTTCACGTTTGCGAATCAATTGATGAAGATCTCCGGACACCATTACTTCACTGGCACGCGGACGCGAATTATAATTGCTACTCATGGTAAAGCCATAAGCACCGGCACCCGTTATCGCTAAAACATCATCTGTAGCGAGCGACAACAAGCGGTCTTTTGCTAAAAAGTCCCCTGTCTCGCAGATAGCACCAACGATATCCCACGGCTGCATAGCATCAGTGTCCAAGCCTTTATTCGGTAACGTTTCAGGAATCACGGCCATTTCAGCTTGGTACAAAGCCGGACGAATTAAATCGTTCATCGCCGCATCAACAATGGCAAAATTCTTGTGTTCAGTTGGCTTTAATACGTCAACTTTGGTTAACAAGACACCGGCATTGGCGACAATACTGCGACCCGGTTCAAAAAACACGGTCAAGCCAAGCGCGCTAAGTTTCGGTAATAGTGCAGCGGCAAACTCATCAATCGTAACTGGTGACTCATCAATATAACGCACACCCAAACCGCCACCCAAGTCGACATGTTGCAGAGTAATTCCTTTGTCGTTTAACTTATGAATCAGTTCAATAACCTTATCGAGTGCGGCAACAAATGGTGCAACCTCAGTCAATTGCGAGCCAATATGACAATCAATCCCGACGATATCGATATGCGATAATTCTGCTGCTTGTTGATAGACCGCGACCGCATCTTCATGGGCGATGCCGAATTTGTTGTCTTTTAAGCCGGTTGAGATATACGGATGGGTCTTAGCATCGACATCTGGATTGACGCGCAGTGAGATTGGTGCAGCTTTATCCAACTGCTGAGCAACCTCATTGATTAAGGTCAGTTCACTAATCGACTCGACATTAAAGCAGCCAATGCCTTGGGTCAGTGCATATTCGATATCACTTTTGGTTTTACCCACGCCTGAAAAAACGACCTTGCTAGCGTGTCCACCTGCCGCCAGTACTCGCATGAGCTCACCACGCGAGACAATATCAAACCCTGCACCTGTTTGTGCTAATACGCCAAGAACGGCAAGATTAGAATTGGCTTTTACCGCATAACAAACCTGATGCGTTAGACTGGCAAAGCTATCGGTATAGGCTTGATAGACATCTAATATCGCTTGCTTTGAGTAAACATAACAAGGCGTACCATAATGCTTGGCCAATGCTGCAACACTCACCTGCTCCATATATAAAGCGTCGTCGCGATAGTGCAGTGCTGGTAAGTGGGCGGTCAAGGCTTGAGGATCGATATACAAGCCTTGCTCAGTTTGGGTCGTGACTGACTCACCAAGGGTGGACTCGGTGACGCCAGTTTGTTGCTCAGAATGACTCATATAAACTTCTCTAATTTCATCAGGTTATCAAGGGTAAAGGTTATCGATTGAATAGAGGACGTGTCCCTAATAGTCGTTAGGATCGGTACTCGGCTCGGGCAGTATTTGCTGCTGCTCTAGGTAGCGCTCTTTTTGATAGTTATCGTCATCGACACCAGCGAAGGCAGCATCTTGCGGATTGCTGGTACTATTGAGTCTACCGGTACTCTCTTGCACGGTTTGGCTACTGGAATCTACTAAATATAAATCGCCTTTTTGCCCACAGCCTGACACGCCAAGCATCACGCTACTGCCAATGAGAAAAGTATAGAAGGCTCGGCGACTGCCGCCAACCAATACATCAGCAGATTTAGGCTTTAAAAAATGGTGTTTAATAAACATAGCGTAGAGGACCTTTAACGTTGCAATGCTGTGGAGGCGCTAAAATAAGCCGTATAAGTAAAAAACCAAATTAAAATTGGATCACCAAAACAGGGACGACACAACAAGGTTTAATCATAGCATTATTCCATAAAGCTGTGCGCGTAGTGACTATAAACCATGCAGTAGCACTCAGAAACCTATCAAGTAGTATCACCCGAAAACCCATCAAGGATTAGTAGTAATTTTGAGCATCACGTTGTCTTTATCGATAATATATAGCTGCAACCGTGTCTCTAAAAATAATGTCAGATAACCGATTTGTTCAGCAAATAGCGAGATGAAAGTTCTTCGACAAACTTTCTTACAATTTATATTGCGGATGGGTTTAGTGCTTTAGCAGCTATTAAACACCAGTGATACTCGGTGTACAGTTGTATCAATTACACCCTCAGTACTGAATTTAAACCTTATCGTGGTCGTGGTATACGCACAAAAATATGTTACATTATAGTCAAACCTTGCAGCTGTGACGAGGCGCTCGCCAGCGACTCATCGACACTTATCAAGTATGGCAGTGCGAGAATGACCAAAATCAGCACTATTCTTGTTTGACCTATGTCAGCGTGAATACGGCTGGTTTTTGTTTATTTAACCCGTGTTAATCTATAATGATTCACCACTTATAAAATATAATCTAAGGATAGAGTATGAGCGCCGGCGTAACCACCACTTTTGACGATAAAAATTCTGACACATCAACCCTAACCAATCCTACCCTAGTACTTAACTGCGGTTCTTCTTCTATCAAATACGCGCTTATTAGCGATGACGAAACGACTCGTATCACTGGTCTGGCTGAAAACTTAGGCCTCGATACTGCCCGCATCAAACACACCACCTTAAACGGCGAAAAACTCGAAATCTCTATTCCCGGTGGTCGTCATAAGCTAGCACTACAAAAAATCCTTGAACTCCTTGAGCAGTATCACTTCATCGCGGTTGGTCATCGCGTGGTGCATGGTGGCCGTGAATACTCTGAAGCCGTACGCGTGGACGATCACGTTCTGGAAGAAGTAAAGCGTCTAAAAGTATTGGCACCGCTACACAACCCTGCCAATGCCTTGGGTATCGAAGCGGTACAAGCTATTTATCCTGATATTCCACAAGTGGTCGTGTTTGATACCGCCTTCCATCAAACCATGCCACCGGTGGCCTTTCGTTATCCGCTGCCAAAAGCCCTTTACGAAGAGCATAAAATTCGCCGTTATGGCTTCCATGGTACGTCTCATGCGTATGTGTCAGAACGCGCCAGCGAAATTACGAGCGCGAAAGGTCCACATGGTTGGCTCACCGCGCATTTGGGTAATGGTTGCTCAGCGACTGCTGTCTATGATGGCAAAAGTCTTGATACCAGCATGGGGCTGACGCCGCTTGAAGGTCTAATGATGGGCACGCGCAGCGGTGATGTAGACCCAAGCTTACATATCCACCTGAAGCGTCAACTGGGCATGAGCCTAGAAGAAATTGATAAAATGCTCAATAGCGACAGTGGTCTGCTCGGTATTTCAGGCTTATCAAATGATTTGCGTACCATTGAGCAAGCGGCTAACGAAGGTCATACAGATGCCAAGCTCGCTATCGAGATGTTCTGCTATCGTGTCGCTAAATATCTTGCCAGCTTAAGCTGTGCCCTACCCAATTTTACGGGCATTATTTTTACTGGCGGTATCGGTGAAAACTCTCTCACCACGCGCACGCGCATTTTGGAGATGATGCCGCATTTTGGTATCAAAGTAGATGCCGATAAGAATGCTCATTTGGTTGGTGGTAGCGAAGGCAGTTTCCACGGTGATGGTGGCACCATTGAGCTGTGGGTTGTACCGACCGATGAAGAGCTCCGTATCGCCCAAGAAACCTGTCATGCTTTGGGTTTAAAATAAGTCTGATGGCTTTATGAACATTTAGACGTTTTTCTCATGCCATCAAGGATGGATTGAGCTTTAAAAATATAATAAACAGTAGGACACATTATGCAAACCATTTTACTTGTTCCCATTAGTCGCGGTATCGGTGTGACATCAGCCGCGCTAGGGCTAATCCGTGCCTTTGATTATAACGGTATCAAAGCGGGCTTTATGAAGCCATTTTTGCAAGATGATACGCTAGACAAACAGCACAGCTTAGACAGCTCAAGCGCATTGACCATGCATGCCTTTGGCCTCAACCCACCTCAGTCTATCAGCCGTCAGCACGTCGAGCGCATGATTGGGGATGACAACCTTGATGACTTGATGGAAGAGGTCGTCGGCAATTATCATACGCTTGGGGATGATTATGATGTGGTCATCTGCGAAGGCTTGGTATCAACCACCGAGACCTCTTATGCCTCACAAATCAACCGCGCGATTGCTCATGCGTTAGATGCCAAAATTATATTTGTCAGCACCGCTGATACTGGCAAGCCTGCCTACTTAGCCGATAAGTTAGATGTACACGCCCGCGAATTTGGCGGTATGGCAAGCAGTCGTACCTTAGGCTGTATCTTAATGCGCGTCCACGATGTACCCAATACTTTTGAGACCCAGCCGGTTGCTCCGGGTGAAGCGATAATCAGCTTGGACAGCACGTTCATACAAGAAGTGCAGCGGCTGTCACCGTTTTTTAATACCGAACAATTTCACTTAATCGGTGTGGTGCCATTTAGCGACTCACTATCCGTGCCACGTACTTGGGATATCGCCACCGAGCTTGACGCTACTTGGCTCAATGTCGGTGAGGCAAAAACACGTCGTATCAATCGTATCAGCTTAACCGCACGCTCAGTGGCACGCGTCGACGAAGTCTTCAAACGTGGCACCCTTATCGTCGTCCCCGGCGATCGTGATGATTTGTTATTGGCTGCGGGGCTGGCCTGTATCAACGGTATTCCATTGGCAGGACTGGTATTGACCGGTGGCGTCGTGCCAAGCCCGACAGTGGCTGAGCTTTGGCAATCAGCGCTCAAAACTGGCATTCCTGTCATGAGTGTCGAAAGCGACAGCTTTGAGACGGTACAGAGCCTCATGCACATGAGCTCTGAGATTCCAAGCGATGATGTGGCACGCGCGGAAGAAGTGGCTCGTTATGTGGCGGCACACTTGGATCTGAGCTGGATTAAAGCATACTTTAGCCAAGATCATGAGCCGCGCTTATCCCCTTCGGCATTCCGCCATCAAGTGGTCAAAAAAGCCCAAAACGCCAAAAAACGCATCGTGCTACCAGAAGGCTCTGAGCCTCGTACTGTAGAAGCGGCCTGTATTTGTCAAAGCCGTGGCATCGCCAATTGCGTGCTGCTTGCCAAGCGCGCAGATGTCGAACAAGTGGCCAAAAACCGCGATTTAACCCTGCCAGAAGGTCTAGAGATTCTCGACCCTGACACCCTCGATATGAGCAAATATATCGCTGCCGTGGTCGAACGTCGTAAAGGCAAAACCAATGCAGACGTCGCTGCTGAATATCTGAAAGATACCGTGTACTTGGGTACCATCATGCTACAGATGGACGAAGTCGATGGCTTGGTTTCGGGTGCGATTCATACCACTGCCAACACCGTCCGCCCAGCATTCCAGTTGATTAAGACCGCGCCGCAGTACTCTTTGGTATCATCTGTGTTCTTTATGCTATTGCCTGAGCAAGTGGTCGTCTATGGTGACTGCGCCATCAACCCAGATCCCAATGCGGAAGAGCTGGCAGAGATTGCCATCCAATCGGCACAGTCTGCAGCAGCCTTTGGCATCGATCCAAAAGTCGCGATGATTAGCTACTCAACTGGCTCATCTGGAACCGGTGCTGATGTCGAAAAAGTCACCCGCGCCACCCAAATCGTCCGCGAGCGCGCACCGAATCTAAAAGTCGATGGGCCGTTACAGTATGATGCGGCATCGGTCATGAGTGTGGGCAAGCAAAAAGCGCCAGATTCGCCTGTTGCTGGACAAGCCAACGTTTTTATCTTCCCAGACCTCAATACGGGTAACACCACTTATAAAGCGGTACAACGTAGCGCCAATGTCGTCAGTGTTGGGCCGATGCTACAAGGTTTGAATAAACCCGTGAACGATCTGTCACGCGGCGCCTTAGTCGATGATATCGTCTATACCATCGCCCTAACCGCCATCCAAGCGCATAGCGATCTTATTTAATCATTGCATGCTTTGGCTTAAAATCATGAGGCAATTGAGCCGATTATCACTATGATAGTCGGCTTTTTTAATAGGAATAAACCCTAGTCACAATTATTCTTAATCATTGGTTTCTTAGCAAGTTATTATCAGCTAATGACAACGGTGCGCCTGCCCTCTACAATGCAAGACTGGCTCATTTGCGTCGCTTATTTTCTTCTTAACCATTTATTTTTAACAACTCTATTATTTTTAACAATCCATTTAATTTTAATAATCCTATGTCAGATATAGTCTTTCAGCAGAAAAAAGAAAATCAAAACACGACTGCACCCGCCATTCGTGCCTATTTGGGTGGCTCATTTGATCCTGTACATAACGGTCATTTGCAAATGGCGATGTACGTCTATCAGCACTTATTCCCGATAGCCAAGCAACAACAGCGCGCGCTGCAGGTGTCATTATTGCCCAATGCCCGCTCGCCCTTTAAGGATAAAAGCACCAATCCGGAGCACCGCCTAGCGATGCTAAAGCGAGCGACGCAAGAGTCGCCACTACAGATTAGTGAGCTTGAGCTGTGGCAGACGCCGCCCGTCTATACAATCGATAGTGTGCGCACGTTAAGACGACGCTACCCAAACGACAGCTTGATATTTATCATGGGCATGGACAGCGCGCGCAGCTTAGATAAATGGAAAGATGGACTTAGGCTGACAGAGGATGTCAATCTCTGGATTTTTAATCGCGAGGAAAATGCTGAGTTTCATAAAAATCTCCCTGAGACCACGTTACTAACCCCATTAAAATCGCAACTTCCTATGCCGCTGCCATCCTTAATTGTTGATTCAGTTACAGAGCTTGTGATACCGCCTACTCGACATTTAACAGACAGTCCTATCTTGAAAAGCAGTCATCAAGGTCGCATCTATCTAGACATGCGTCCTGTCTTAGCCATATCGAGTACACAGTTACGCCAGCAGCTACAGCAGGCTGCCCATCAAGTAAATATATTGCCCGCTGCCGAAACGCAAATCACATCTATACCGCCAATAAATGATATCATTAGCAATACTGAATTCAATCCATTCGCTAAATGGCTAAATCCTGCTGTTTATCAATATATTATTGCCCATCAGCTATATTCTGCTGCTCAATTCCGTTAAAATCGCCTTATCTTTGTTTTTTTGTCTATCCTATCTCCATACATCACTGCCTATATCGGTTCAGTGCGAGATGGCAAATTGACGATTGACCCCTTTATTTTTAATATTTACGATTTAAGAGATTACATTTTATGATCAACACCATGAATGACGAACGCTTGCAAGAGTGTTTAACCCTTGTCCAAAGCGCTCTAGATGATATGAAAGCGAAAAACATTACCGTAATGGATGTCGAGAGCTTAACTGACGTAATGGAGCGCATCGTCATCGCTGACGGTACGTCTAAGCGCCATGTGCGCGCGATGGCTGACAGTGTCGGCGCTGAAGCCAAGCAAGCGGGCTTTATGCCACTTGGTCGCGAAGGCGGCATCGACTCTGACTGGACCTTGATTGATTTGGGCGCTGTGGTCGTGCATATGATGACCCCGCAAGCGCGTGAATTCTATGACTTAGAAGGTCTATGGTCATCGCCTGAGCAATTGGCTGAGCTGGTCGCCACGCCGCGTGAAAAGAAAACAGCCGGTCGCCGCAATAAAAACAAATGATAGTGTTTATTACCTAATCAATAGAAAATGCAAAACCAAAAAGACCAGATACTTATTCTGGTCTTTTTTTATTTAAATTTTAGATTGTTGATAAACTCTAAAGCACTGATAAATTTTAAAATACTAAAACCGTATAATCAGACAAATGATTAGGCTAAGATAATACTCGTCATGACTCCCAACAATGACATCGCCATACCTCTAGTAAACCCCTATAGATTAGGAAAATTCATGAGCATACAATCCTTTAGCCAAAAAAATACCTCTGATTTTAACCAGCCTCTACCACTGCATATTGCCAACCTCACCTGCGTCCGTGCTGGCAAAGCCATGCCATTCGCCCGTGAACAGATGAGCGCTATCGACAAAGCGCCAATCAAAGCGCCCGTTACCGTCAACTTTATGGGCTTAAGCACCGATGAACAAGCTGACCGACGCCATCATGGTGGTCCGCTAAAAGCCGTGCATCAATTACCCATCGCTACTTATGACAAGATTAACGCTGAGTTTGGCTTAAAGGTGCGTATCGGTACTTTAGGGGAAAATCTGACGACCGAAGCGGTGAATGGTTTGCCAGAGATGGATGAATCGACTGTTTGTATTGGAGACGTCTATCAGTATGGGCAATATGATCAAGACAAAAAAGACAGTGAAGAAAGCGTGCAGTTACGCATCGTCCAACCACGACGACCTTGCTACAAAATCAATGACCAAATCGGACAGTTCACCAAAGTACCCAATATCGCTGCATGGGTGACTAAGCAAGGTATCGCTGGCTGGTACTTTCAAGTGGTACGTGATGGGCTGATTGACGCTGACTTGCCTGTCTATCTCATCGAACGTCCTTATCCGTTTGCCACCCTTGAAGCACTGTGGCAACTGTCGAACTCAAAAGAAAAATTTGACGCAGATGTCATTGAGCCATGGCTTGCGATTGAGTACTTGGAAGATAGCTGGAAAACCGTTTTGGCTAAAAAAATTCAAAAGGATTGAGAAAGCATTGCTCAGAAAAAACCGTTATGATGACTTTCTTATTTAGAATCGATAATTCTTACGCCCTCATAATGACAGCAAGGTTTTTCATGTCCCAAACTCATTTTATAATCAGCGGTATTTCGCTCTCATTTTCTAATAATCAAGGAGGATTATATGAGCGACAAGACTGAAAGTATCAGCTACCTGCAAGCGATTGCGATTAGCGTCGGCGCGATTATCGGCTGGGGTGCTTATGTCATGCCGGGCGATTTATTTTTGCCGCAGTCGCAGCTGTTAGGCTCTTCTGTTGCCATTATCATTGGTACGTTGGCCATTTATATGGTGGCGCGCGCTTATATTAATTTACTGACCCAAACGCCAGAGAACGAATCGGGCGGTATCTATTGGATTGAGAAGTATCTTAATAGAAAACACGCCTATGTTTATGGCTGGGGCGTGGCAATAGGCTATATCTCCATCGTCGCGCTCAATATATCAGCCGTTGCCTTGCTGTTAAGATATCTGCTACCGAGCAGCTTACAAATAGGCTATTTGTACACGATTGCTGGTTGGGAGGTCTACGCCAGCGAGGTGTTCCTATGTAGTGCCGCTATCATTTTATTCAGCTATATCAACTTAAAGGGTGTGCGCGTCGGGGCGAAAATCCAATTGTATATCGCCCTATTTATGATTCTGTCGGTCAGCGCGCTGTTTTTTGCCTCGCTTTGGGCGACGCCAACGACACAAGAATTTTTGCCCACGGATATGCAAAGCAGCTCTATCACCAGTTTGGCATGGTTGCCTATTCTGGCGGTGATGCCGTGGGCGTACGTCGGCTTTGAGACCACGCCGCAGATATCCAAAGCGATTAGCGACTCAAAAACCAAGACCAAAAGTATCATCTTAATCTCGCTAGTCGCTGGTGTTTTGTTCTATTTTTTGATCAATTACTTTACCGCCCTCAATATGAACTTTGATTATCAAGCGATTAAAGACAGCAATTGGGCGACAGGTGAAGGCATAGACAATCGTATCGGTAGCATTGGTATTTGGCTGCTATCCATTGCCATGATTGGCTCGATACTGAGCGGTATCAATGGCTTTATACTATCGTCAGTCAAGCTGCTAGAATCGATGGGAGACTCGTCTTTATTACCCAGTATTTTTACTGATAAAAATCATCGATTTAGTAAGACGAAAACGGTGATGCTGATCGCTTTGGTATGTCTGTTCTCACCTTGGCTTGGCAGAAACTATTTGCTCGATATCGTTAGTATGGCTTCCTTAGGCATTACCGTTGGTTTTGCTTATGTTACGACTGCCGACCTCATCAATGAGCGCAAAAAGAAGCAAGCAGGTCTGCTAAATTATCTTTCGGTATTGATTAGCATCATCTTTATCTCATTATTATTGCTGCCCTTTTCACCCGCAGCGTTATCGCTGAATGCTTATATACTGTTAGGCTTCTTTATTATTTTGGGCGCAATTGGTTATAAGAGAATCATTCCAGTGAATGAGGGAAATAGCCTTCAATAATGCGCTAAATAAGCTGAAACAAAGCACCCTTTTACCTTTAACACAGAGCATTTCATGGCAAAAAATATTACCTCGATTGCGTTAGCATCAGTATTAACACTGTTTATGACCCTGCCACTCATCGGCTGCGTGGCAACGACAGCGCCGCGTTATACGATCGACAGCGATACCTATCAAGCTACCGGTAAAAGCCAGCGCATCAAAACTATCGTCCTACATTATACGGTCTCAGACAATGACCGATCTATAAAAACGTTGACCACGGGTGAGGTCAGTGCTCACTATCTGGTTTTGGCCAATGACGATGACAAGATTTACAATTTAGTACCTGAGAGCGAGCGCGCTTGGCACGCGGGCGATGGCGGCTTTTCGGGTAGAACCATTCTCAATGACACCTCTATCGGTATCGAAATCGTCAACGCTGGCATTCAGCCCCAGTATAGAAATGCGCTAAAGAGCGACGACCTCGACTATCATCCTTACGAGCATTATGTGGCGTTTGATGAATTGCAGATTAAAAAGGTCGCGCAATTGGTACAGGATATTGCCACGCGCTATGACATCTCACCGAAGAACATCATCGGTCATGCCGATATGGCACCCTCGCGCAAGATTGATCCGGGTGCGAAGTTCCCTTGGCAACTGCTATATGAGCAATATGGTATCGGCGCTTGGTACGATGCCTTTGATAAACAGTTCTTTATGAATCAAGACGCGTTTGCAGCGGCAACGATACCTGAGATCAAGCAAGCCTTTAGCCGTTATGGTTATCAAATCAATGATACTAATGAATGGGATAAAGCAAGCCGTGATGTGATTTATGCGTTTCAGTTGCACTTTCGACCACAGCAGCCAACGGGCAAGATGGATGTGGAGACCTATGCTATCCTAAAAGCCCTGAATAAGAAGTATGCTGGTCGGGATGACTTCTACTAAAATTAGGTATTAGGCCTTAATAATTAATTGATAGTAGATACTAAATAAAATAGATAGTTCGTATTAGAACGCGTGACTGAAATAATTTTTCTGGCTTGCTGTGCCTACGCCGTCAGAGGCTGCGAAACATTTATTCCAGTCACACTGTATGGTTCTTATATTGAACTGACTAGATAAACATAATGAAAAAGGAAATACTATGAGCACCCTATTTAGCGTAAATTTGAATAAGCTGGCGTTAATCCGTAACTCTCGCGGTACCGATTATCCCAATCTGCTGTACTTTGTAAAAAAGCTGATTGATTTAGGCGTCAAAGGCTTTACCGTGCATCCGCGACCTGATGAACGTCACATCCGCTACCAAGATGTCTATGATATCAGTGCGTTTTTAACCGATTATAAAGGTATCGAATTCAATATCGAAGGCAATCCGAATGAGCAGTTTCTAAAGCTTATTCGTGAAGTCAAACCGCATCAATGTACCCTCGTACCCGATAGCGAAGATCAACTGACCTCTGACCATGGTTTCGATATCATCAAGCATAAAGACATGCTGTCAGAACTCAGCCATGAGCTACAAGCCTTTGGTACGCGCTGTGCGGTATTTATCGATCCTGATATCGAGCAGATCAAAGCCGTTATCGATAGCGACGTGCAAACAATTGAAGTCTATACCGAAGAATGGGCACGCACTTATGATAATGCTAAGAATGATGGAAATAATAATTTCGATGAGGTAAAACAACGCTTTAGCGATTGCATCAACCTCGCCAGTGACAATGGCATTCGCGTCAATGCGGGTCATGATTTGAACTTAGAGAATCTAGACGATTTACTCAGTCTTGGTGACGTCGCGGAAGTGTCAATTGGTCACGCCTTCACCATCGAGTCGCTGGAGCAAGGGATGGATAACGTGGTGCGTCAGTATTTGAAGATTTGTGGCTAAGCAATTTGCTTGACTGTTTTTATGCACAAGGTATCTATTATGACGCTACGCATCCACGCGCTATTCCATACCGATTACGAATACCTGAGCTACATCAAGCAGTGGGCAATTAGTCAAAATCATAGCATGAGCTACGCCCTGCCTCACAATAATGATGTATTGCCAACACACGACAGTTTTGATTGGCTCATCGTGATGGGTGGGCCAATGAGTATCCACGATGAGGAACAATATCCTTGGTTAACCAATGAAAAACGTTTGATCAGACAGGCTATTGATGCTGGAAAAACGGTGATCGGCGTTTGCTTAGGAGCGCAGCTTATCGCGCATTGTTTGGGCGCTACCGTCCAGCCAGCTAACGTAAAAGAGGTCGGTTGGTTGCCGATTCGCTTGACGGCAGAAGGACAATCACATCCTCTATTACAGAATTTACCTAAGCAAGCTTTTACGGTATTTCATTGGCACGGTGATGGTTTTGACTGCCCACAAGGCGCAACTGCTATTGCCACTTCGGACGCATGGGCGAATCAAGGATTCATTTATCAAGCACCACAGCATAAAGCGCTTGGCACTTGGGTTGTAGGCTGGCAGTGTCACTTTGAAGTAACCAAAGAGAGCCTCGTCAAGATGGTAACGAATGGAGCTGATTATATAAAGGATGGGCTTAACAACTACCCTAAAACCGTACAGTCAGCTGATGAAATAATCGCACGTGGCGATCAATATATTGCCGACAACAATGCACGATTAGCCGCTATGCTTAATCGAATAGTGGCAAGCGAAAAATAACAGTATGAGGAGTTGGTGATGAATAATTCACATCAGGATGAACAAGACGAGCTTCAAAAGTATCTAGAAGAAAAAGCCAAACGCGCACAAGAAAAAGAGCAGGAAGCCGAGCCGCTTTCTGCTTATGAGGCTTGTGTGTTAAAAGAAAGCGCTAAGATTCATGAGTTGGTAGCTGAAGCTCAGAGAGAAAATAAAAAGTAAGCCTGTAAGATAAAAAATACTAAATGTAAAACAATAAAAAGGACTTACCATGAGCGCAGGATTAATCAAACATCTAAAGAGAAAAACCGAAGAGGATAGCAATACCAGAATCTTGATGTCGCAATGGGAGTTTGATGAAAAGCTTGTCGGTAAGTCGCTCGAAAATGTAGGGAGTTATTATCCACACTTTAGTAGTCATAACGAATCCCACTCGCAGCAAATACTTGTCAATATCGAGCGTCTGTTAGGTAATAATATTGGAAAGCTAACAGCGACAGACACATGGCTAATCTTAGAAGCGGCGTACTGGCATGATATCGGTATGTTATTCAATGCTGATGAAGTTCAAGATGTCATTGAAAATGAGCATTTTAAAGATTACGTTGAAGAGCTTGCTAATAACAATGTTCAAGACTTACATGAGTTTGCCAAAGTGTGGCATAACGACGGTTGGGAAGCTGCTCTTGTTCATTATGATAACCCATATGCAGGCGTTGAAAAATATCGTCAAATGATTGCAGAATGGTATCGCCGTGGTCATGCCAAAAATTCAAACTCAGTGGTTTTAGATCCTTTTGAAAAGCTCGGGATTACCTCACCTCGCACTGAACTCCTTCCGAAACGTATCTATCGTTATCTTGGTCAAATATGCTGGGCGCATGGGCGTGGTTTTGACGATTACGTGATGAAAACATTACCTTTTCGACAAACGGGCATGGGTACAGAAAATTGCCACCCTCGTTTTGTAGCATGTTTATTACGTTTAGGCGACTTATTTGATATCGATGACAACCGCTTTTGCCCAGTCATGGCAAGACAAGTCGGCAATATGCCATCGTTTAGTGAAACACATAAGCATAAGCATCAAGCCATTCGTGAGTTTCAGCTAGATAATGAAACGGTTAGCATAACGGCTGTTTGTAGTACGGAAATGGCATATATTGAATGTCGCAATTGGTTTGATTGGATCAAGGAAGAAATTCAAAATCAGATGTCGCAGTGGAAAAATATTGTGCCTAGTCGTGACTTTGGGTTACTTCCAACTATCAATAAACTTGATGTTGAGATGACTGATAAAAAAATTCTGCTTAATGATAAGCCAATGAAATTCTCGCTAGACGAGCGTAGTGCTATTGAGCTATTGCAAGGTAATAATCTATATAAAGATGATATGAGCATCTATCGAGAGCTTATTCAAAATGCCATTGATGCAACAATGATCAGGGTTTGGCTAGAGCATGGACAAGAACATAGTACTAAGAAATTGCCTAAAAATGCTAATCCTTACGACGCAGAAACTCGTGAATTATTCGGAGACTACTCTATTATCTTAGATTGTAAAAAAATCGCTGACGATGAAGATTCGACGTTATGGGAATTTAGTATTGAGGATAATGGTGTTGGCATTTCGCGTACAGACCTTGAGTATATGCAAAAAATTGCAGGGTCTAAAAACAATAAAGAGAAGAAAAAGATAATTTCCCAAATGCCAGAATGGATGCGACCTTCGGGTGAGTTTGGCATTGGTCTTCACAGTGCATTTCTTCTAATGAAAGACTTGCCTGCTAAACATCAGAAGATAACTATTTTTACAAAAAGTCGATTAACTAATGAAAGTTTAAAAATTGAACTTAACTCGCCATTATTTGGGAAAGCAGGATATTGTTTTATCGAAGAAATAGATGATCTTAAGAAGTTTGGTACTAAGCTTTATATTACAGAAAAGGCATCTAAGGTTGATATAAGAGATCATAGAAAAAATAAAAATAGTTTCCTAGAAATAAAGGACTTAGTATTTTATAAAGGGATAAAAGCTATAGATTTGAGTTTTCTGAAAAAAATCACTAGTATAAAAAGACTGCTAAACCCACCATTAGTTTCAATAGCTTATAGCAAGAAATTATATGACTTAATTCCAATTCAAAATATAGATGATGATACAGACAATAGAAAAGGTTACTTTTGGAGTTCAAACGCTAACTCTGCAATAAAAATCTATTTTATAGATGAAAGTAAGGAGGAAACTACTTTTCAACGTTTGCACACTCTAAAGTATAAAGGTCAAAGAGTAAGTAGTTTCGATTCAAATGAAACGTTGGTTCATCTCCCCGACATCTTCAATATTAAAACACTTTATTACACAATTGATGTTTATAGTGAAAAAGCATCTGAAATTATTAGTCTGAGCCGAGAAAATATTTTAAATGAAAGCCTAATTAACTATAGAGCATTGCAAGCTTATAACGACTTAGTAAGTCACATAAAAAACTATAATGACGACATCTTAGATGACATGTTCAATTCCGATCATAGAATGGTAGCGTTATTTGAGAAGTTCTCAAATGAAGGTTTATCTACAACCAATGAGTCATGGAAGGAAATTTTTGTATCTAATAAGGGTTTTACAGTTGACGATATTTTAAACTGTAATAGTTTCTGCAATGCTCGAATTAGCAAAGACGACTTAAAACCTTTATCTAACATAATAAATATTAATGAAATACTAGTTTTTGAATCCTATTTATTAGATTCTTTATTAGAAGATGAGGGTTTTCAAAATACTCTCATAAGTAAGGGTTTTACTAAATATGAGATATTAGATGAAAAAGTTAATAAGGGCTATTTTCAATGTTTATATACAAAAGAAAATATAAAAACCTCTACTAATAGTCTTAGAAAAATTGATATACATCATATGCATTCAACGCTTAGTAACATTGATGACTTTTATAAAATATTTAATTGGAAGCATGCTATTGCACCATCAGAATTAGTCAAGGATATCTTAATTATAAAATCTTCTACTATTAGACATAGCTTCTTTAGTAACTGTATAAAAAATAATTTATTAAAAATTTTAAACAATAAGCTAATTAAAGGCTCTATTGTTGTGCCATTTATCAATAACACAGATGGAACTATAATAGAAATAGCTAATGAACAACTTGTTCAACTCGCTGATGCACCGAATGAAATGAAAGAAGAAATCGACCAAATTTATACTGATTTAAAAATGTTTGTAATAAATAAAACAAAAGAACAAAATTCTGAGTGGTACAAAGCATACATCAAAGGGAAAAAATTCGAAGCTGTTGATTTATCTGGTTTAAATGAACTATATAAATCTGCTACTTAGATAAAATAGTAGTCTTGAGGCGCGGTTTAGCCCCGACTGTAGCGGTATCCTGCTGATTTGGGCGAGTTGCAGTGGCTAGAGTTTGAGGTGGTGTCGAGGTAACAGCAACATCTCAACTCGTGTCACCGCCTCGCCCAGACTGGCAGATACAAGCAGAAGGCGGGAAATAGCTCCCCTACTTCTTAAAAACCCAAATCCCAAACACAAAAAAGGTGAGCCGAAGCCCACCTTTTTTATTATCTAAAATTACTCAAACCAGCCTATCTTAACCAAGCCCGCGCATTACGGAACATACGCATCCACGCGCCGTCTTCATCCCACTGCTCAGGCTTCCAGCTGTGGTTGTAGGCTTTTAGATTACGCTCAGGATGCGGCATCATGATAGTGACGCGGCCATCGGTACTACATAGACCCGTGACGCCGCCGACTGAGCCATTAGGATTCAATGGATAAGTCTCGGTCGGATGACCTTGACTATCGACATAACGCATCGCTAACTGACCGTGCTTTGCCATACCATCGATCTCAGTAGCGTTTAGGGTGGCAAGACCCTCACCATGCGCGACAGCGATTGGCAAGATACTATCTTGCATGCCTTTGAATAAGATGGACTTGGTGCGCTCAACTTTGACGTTGACCGTACGCGCTTCAAATCGTGCCGACTCATTTGCGATAAAGCGTGGAAAGTTTTCTGCACCTGGAATGAGGTCTTTAAGCTGCGCCATCATCTGACAGCCATTACAGACACCTAAACTAAAGGTATCAGGACGGGCAAAGAAGCGCACGAACTGCATACGCAGTTCGTCATGGAACAAGATAGAGTTGGCCCAGCCAGAACCTGCGCCGAGGACGTCACCGTAACTAAAGCCGCCACAAGCGACCAAACCGTCGAAGTCACGTAGATTGATGCGGCCTTCTAGCAAGTCGCTCATGTGCACATCGACCGCTTCAAAGCCTGCTTGGGTGAAGCCTGCTGCCATCTCCAGCTGTCCGTTGACGCCTTGCTCACGTAGGATAGCAACTCTTGGTTTGCTGTTATCAGAATCAGCACGGCTGTTTAAGTAGGGTGCTTCGACTTTTTGATTGAGGTCAAAGTTTGGCGCAGCGATAAGCCCTTTATGGTTAGTATCAGCAATCAAATCATATTCTTGCTGTACGCAAGCTGGATTGTCACGACGACGCGCGATTTGATAGCTGACCTGACTCCATTCTTGTTGTAATTCGCTACGGCTAAAGCTTAGAGTTTCATTACCCATGTGCAAAGGCGTTTGGATAATTAAGCTGTCTTCTTCCGAGCTTTGACCAACTAGGCTGAGCATATCGCTAACGTTAAATTCTTCTGCCAATTGCATTAATGCGGCGACGTTTTCAGGCAAGACTTGGATGACCGCACCCAGCTCTTCACTGAACAGCTGACCGAGTAAGTTATCATCAGTTAATGACAGCTTGATACCTTGACGACTGGTAAACTGCATCTCAGCAATCGTTGCAAGCAAGCCACCATCACCGATATCGTGATAGGCGCTGATGACGCCTTGCGCGTTGCCCGCTTGGATAAAGTTGAAGAAATCGATTAAATCGCTTGGTTTATCGAGGTCAGGACATTCATTGCCCAATTGACTTGCCGTTTGCGCAAGGATTGAGCCACCTAGACGTAATTTACCTCTAGATAAGTCAATACGGTAGAAGGCGCTATCACCGTTAATAAGTTCAGGCGTTAGGGTTTTTGCCACGTCAATAACAGGCGCAAAAGCGGTAATGACCAAGCTCATTGGCGAAACGACTGATTTATCCGTGCTGCCCTGCTTAGAATTATTGTCGTCTTCATCCGTCCAGTTAGCACGCATCGATAGCGAATCTTTACCGACTGGAATAGCGATACCGAGTGCTGGGCATAGCTCTTCACCAACGGTATATACAGCGTCGAATAATGCCGCATCTTCAACGTCTTCACCACAGGCTGCCATCCAGTTCGCTGACATGGTGATGTCAGATAGCTGTGCAATGCGCGCACCAGCGATGTTAGTAATCGCTTCACCAACCGCCAGACGTGCTGAGGCTTTTGGATTAATCAAAGCAACAGGCGTACGTTCACCAACACTCATCGCTTCACCCGTCATCACCTGACCATCTAACGCTATAAGACCTGAAGCGGTAACGGCACAATCAGCGACGGGGACTTGGTAGCGACCAACATATTGATCACGCACGACCATACCAGTGATAGAACGGTCACCGATACTAATCAAGAATGATTTGCTAGCCACCGTTGGATGACGCAATACATCGGTAATTGACTCGGCTAGATTAACTTCGCCAAGCTTTAATGCTGGCAACGTGCTCTCGGTACGCTCAAAGCTGCGCTGCATCTTCGGTGTACCGCCGAGCAGTACTTGCATCGGCATATCGACTGGTTGCTCGTCCAATAGCTCATCATCAACGATTAGCTGACGGATATCCGTCGCCTCGCCCAAGATAGCATATGGGCAGCGCTCACGGGCACAGATCGCATCGAACTGATCTTTGCTCTCTGGACGAATCGCGAGGACATAACGTTCTTGCGCTTCGTTTGACCAGATGGCCATTGGCGACATGCCAGCTTCTAACGATGGAATCTTACGCAAGTTCAGATGCGCGCCCATTTCATGGTCATTGACCAGCTCTGGCATCGCGTTAGACAGACCACCTGCCCCTACGTCATGTAGTGAAACGATTGGGTTGCCGTCTTTACTGTTATTACTCACATCGATATCGTTGCCAGACTGCCCATTACCAGCTAAGGCCCAGCAGCGATCGATAACTTCCTGACAGCGACGCTCCATCTCAGCGTTATCACGTTGCACTGAGGCAAAGTCTAAGCCTTCATCTAATGAACCGCTATCGACTGAAGACGCCGCACCGCCGCCTAGACCGATTTGCATCGCAGGGCCACCAAGGACGATCAGTAAATCACCCTGGCGAATGGGATTTTTTTCAATGAGATTGCGTTTGATATTGCCGTAACCCCCTGCCAGCATGATGGGCTTATGATAGCCGCGCATCTCGCTGCCGTCTTTTGCCGCTGAAGTGTCCAATTGGAAACTACGGAAATAACCGCATAAGTTTGGACGCCCAAACTCGTTAGAGAAATTGGCTGAGCCTAATGGCGCTTCGGTCATAATCTCAAGGCTGGTTGCCATACGATCCGGCGTGCCATAATCCTTGGTGCTGACCTGACCTGACTGCTCCCATTTTTCTGCAAGCTCTGGAATGTGTAAGTGTGACACGTGAAAACCTGTCAGACCAGCTTTTGGTTTACCGCCACGACCCGTTGCGCCCTCGTCACGAATCTCACCGCCTGCACCTGTCGCTGCACCAGCATAAGGGGCAATCGCGGTTGGATGGTTATGGGTTTCGACCTTCATTAAGATATCGATAGCTTCTTGATGGAAGCCATACGGATGCGCTGAATTAGGATCTTGAGGATCGGTAGGAATCGGGTAAAAACGCATCCCTTCTGCCCCAGCCATCACTGCGGCGTTGTCTTTATAAGCCGACAAGATACCTTGTGGATTCGACTGATAAGTATTCTTAATCATTTGGAACAGTGATTTCGGCTGTACTGCGCCATCGACTGTCCATTCAGCGTTAAAGATTTTATGACGGCAATGCTCTGAGTTCGCCTGTGCAAACATCATCAGCTCAACGTCGGTTGGATTGCGCTTTAGCTCATTGACGTACGCATTCATCAAGTAATCAATATCCTCAACAGATAGCGCAAAGCCAAATTCTGTATTGGCTGCTTCTAGTGCCGTACGACCTTGTCCAATCACATCGATATGATTAAGCGATGCTGGCTGCTCATCATCAAACAGCTTATTCACCTCATTTAAATCATAAACCAAGCTCTGCGTCATACGGTCAAACAATAATTGCTCAGCGGCTTTAGGTAACGTGTTATTGGTTGCACCTACCTCACCGTCTGTTTTTGCATCAATCGTTAGGGTATAAACGATGACGCGCTCGACACGGTTAATCTCAATATCACAGTTATTAAAGATATCGGTCGCTTTACTGGCCCACGGCGATATGGTGCCAAAACGCGGTGCAACGATAACTTGTAATTGGTTGTCTTGCGGCGCGGCAAGTTGGATATCTTGCTTAATGCCAAACAGGTCCAGCGCTTTTTTCTGCTCATCACCTTCAAGCGTCCGTGATAGCACATAAACTTGCTGAGTATGGATGTGGCTGACATTTAGCTCGGTTTTTTGCTGGAACTGACTGATGAGTTGCTGCGTCTGAAAATCGGTAAGAAACGGTTGTCCGGCGATGGTCATCATAAAGGCATAATCCGTAAGATCAAGGCATCTCTGCCATGCAAAGTAAATGGTCTGCGTATTATAACAAGAAGCCCTGTAATAAGCAGGTAAAAGCAGGATAAATTGCCAACAAAATGCGCTAACGGCTCAGACAGCTTTTTACTCAATTATTGTATATTTTACAAACACTCACATCGCATTACGGGCAACCTATATAAATGCGTGGCGTGCTATCGGTATTCTACAACGAGCTAATAATGATAATAATTAATAGCGATTGGTATTCAAAATAAAAAGCAGACCCTCAATTTAAAACTATCATAATTTTAAAAATATAAGGATGTACCATGAGTAAGCAAGAGAGTATCGACAAAATCCAAGCGGTCATTAAAGACGTAAAATTTGCCATGATGAGCACCATCAATAGCAAAGGCGACTTGCACGCTTGGCCAATGACCACCAGCGAGACCAGTCTTGGTGGCAAAGAGATTTGGTTCATCGGTGATAAGTCATCAGACGTGGTAAAAGACATTCAAGATAATCCAAAAGTCGGTCTATCTTATGCCACCCAAGATGATAAAAATTACGTTTCTATCAGTGGTAACGCTGAATTATCGACCGACAAAGCCAAATTGGATGAGCTATGGTCGCCAGTCTACAATGCATTCTTTGAGCATGGTAAAGAAGATCCAGAGGTACAACTGATCAAGGTCGTTCCTCATGGTGCTGAGTGCTGGTTAAGCGGTAGCACTACTGTCAATATGTTCAAAATGGCTGCGGCTGCTTTACAAGATGGCAAAACCGCTGAAGGTATCGGTGAGCAATTTTCCGTCTCTTTATAACCTTTTATAATATTTTATAGCCTTGTGATATTTCTATTTAGCGTGAAACTTACTTAGCACGACTTTTATTAATACTTAGATTAACACATGAAGTGCAATACCAAATATGAGGTGAAAAAAAGACCTAGATGCGCTAGCATCAAAGTCTTTATCCACCGACCAAAGTGAGATTGCAACCATGAACT